>NZ_JBFTQG010000012.1:0-179554 GCF_056398885.1 Cupriavidus sp. 01T418 | reverse complement strand
GCATCGGCTCGCAAGCGACAGAAGTAGCGATCCGCGTAGGCGTGCTTAACCGCATGGCGGTTCTCGCACGCCCGAATTCCGTCCGCATCGCCTGATTTTTGGATCACGGGAGCCACTTTGCCTTCAGATTCGATTAATGCAACAACGCCACCTTGTACGGGACCGGGGCGAGCTACAAAAGGAAGCGATGCAGCACCGCGACCGGATACGCAAATTGCTGCGCACGGTGGGCTGCTGGCAGGACGTCAGAGGTAAAGGCTGCAGCGGTGAACTACCCCGACCTGCTGGTCGTTCGCGGGCAGTATCAAATACTGCCGGAACGACCATTCGCACCGGGAAAAGATGCCGCCGGCATAGTGAAGACTGTCGGCAAGGACGTGCAGCGGTTCTTTACTACACTTCACGCGTGAAGGCGTTCGAAGCGCAGACTGTCGACGCTTGTGATCGTAGTATCCGCCGCCGCCGCATAGCCCGGCATCGAAACGCCGTCTTGACGATGAGAATCCGGCACGATCATCATGATGGCCTCCGCGGAATCCATCAGCGGGTGTTCGCCCTTCTGCACCACTTTGTCGCGCTGGTTGATCAGTTCGGACGGCACACTACCACCACCGACTGCTTGATCTGCCGTCCGAATGCGCACCCGTGAAGGCACCCAAGCGCACAGATGGGTTTAGATGAACGGATTTGGGGTGGCCACCCAGAGTGCTGAGCGGGGCTACGGAGGAAGAAGCCGAGAGGGAATTCCGAGCAGCAGGCCTCGATAATGGATCGCCACGGCTGCTGGTACGAATCGTCAGTTGCTAGCCACGGTAGGGTGGTGACCTTGCGCTGTACGACGTTCGGCGCGATGGCAGAAGCCGGATCGCATGAACTGCTTCGCGATTTCGAGCGGCTGACTCCGCTACCGCTGCGCCGATTGTGGGCGAGACTGCCGCGGCGCCAACGGTAGCGGGTCCGCTGTGCTACCCGGGTCCTCGATCCACCACCGACTGCTTGATCTGCCGTCCGATTGCGCACCCGTGAAGGCGCTCAAGCGCACGGATGGGTTTAGGTGAACGGATTTGGGGTAGCCCCCCAGAGTGCTGAGCGGGGCCACGGAGGAAGAAGCCGAGAGTGATTTCCGAGCAGCGAGTTCCCCATAATGGATCGCCACGGCTGCTGGTGCAAATCGTCAGTTGCTAGCCGTGAAGGAGAGCGTGCAAAAGTTGGGGGAGGCCGATTTCGTCAGGCGCCCTGGCTTGCAGCGAGGATGTCACGGTTAATTTGTTCGTTGGCCGGTGCTGGTGTCGGCGTTTGTCAACGTAGTTGTCACGTCACCTCACGCAACCTGCTTTAGTTCTGCCGGCGCAATCCGCTCCGGATTGAGCCAGACTTCGTCCGCCAAACTCCAGTCCCGCGTCGGCCCTGACCAACGCGCAGGCGTTCTGGCCTTAGCCTCAGCATAGACCGCTTCACGGTTCGCCAGCACCGCCGGGGCTATGCCACTGTGGCGCTGCGCCGGTGTGACGAATTTCAGTCCACTATACTTCACTGTACGCTGCTTCCCGCTTCCCGCTTGCCGCTTGCCGCGCCGGCGTCCGCGTCAGCCGCCGCCCTGAGCAAAGTGATTGCCGAGGGCGGCAGCCGCCAATCTCAAATCGCGCTCATGCCGCCATCGACCGGGAGGTCTACGCCTGCGATGAAACTTGCTTCGTCAGACGCAAGGAACAAGGCGGCGGATGCGATCTCCTCAGGGCGGCCGAGTCGCCCGAACGGGACCGCCGCCCGCGAACCGGGCGCGGGCCTGGTCAGCCCCCTCCTTGGTCGGCACCTGCTGGTCGAAAATCGGCGTATCGATCGGGTCCGGGCAGATCGCATTGACCCGGATGCGGCGGTCCTTCAGCTCGGCCGTCCACGTGCGGACGAAGGAGCGTACTGCCGCCTTGGTCGCGCTGTAGGCAGTGAAGCCGGGGATGCCCTTGTTCTCCGCGATCGATGTGATCACGATGATCGCCCCGCGGTCATTCAGAAGCGGCAGTCCTTCTTGACAGTGAATTCCAGACCCCGCGTGTTGATCGCAAAGGCTTTTCCTCCGTCGTTTCGGCGAGCGGCTGAGGGTCGACGATGCCCGCCCCGGCGAAGAGGACATCGATCGTGCCCTTCTCGCCGGCTACCTTGGCGTAGAGCCGATCGAGGTCAGCCAGGTTGGACACGTCACCCTGCACTGCGGCGACGCTGCGTCCGATCAGGGATACCGCCTTGTCGAGTTCCGTCTGGCGGCGGCCGGTGATGTAGACGAACGCACCTTCATCGACGAAGCGCTTGGCGGTGGCGAGACCTATACCGCTACTACCGCCCGTGACGACAGCGACTTTTCCTTGAAGCTTCTGCATAGCAGTCCTCATTCAAAATAGGCCATGACGCGCGGGCCCTCGATTGGACGGCGCGTCAGACGATTGTCGCGGAACTTGAAGTGATCGCCTGGACGGGGTCAGACGGAGCACATGCCGCCATCGACCAGCAGCTCGCTGCCGGCGACGAAGCTGCTGTCGTCGGACGCCAGGAACAGCATCGCGGCCGCGATCTCGTCCGGCCGCGCCATCCGGCCGAGCGGGATATTGGCAGCGTGCTTCGCGCGCACTGCCGCAGCCTCCTCCGGCGATTTCGTCTCAGCGTCGATCAGCGGCGTGTCGCACGGACCCGGCGTGATTGTGTTGACCCGGATCCCCCGGTCCTTCAACTCCATCGTCCACGTACGCGCGTACGACCGCAACGCCGTCTTAGACGCTGCATAGGCGCTTCGGCCCGGGAAACCGCGCAGCGACGCGATCGTGCTCGTCAGGATGATCGACGCACCGTTATTCAGCAGCGGGAGCGCCTTTTGCACGGTGAACAGCACGCCCCGCGCATTGACCTCGAAGTTGTGGTTGAAGCTGTCGATCGTGACGTCGCCGAGCTTCACGCTGTTGACAGCCCCAACGTTTGCGACAACGATATCCAGCTTCCTGCCGTCCGCCGCGATCTTTCCATATAGCTGGTCCAGATCGCCGAGGTTGCGCACGTCTCCGCTCACCGTCGCGGCGTTCGCACCGAGCATGGCTGCGGTCTTTTCAAGTTCTTCCTTGCGGCGCGCAAAAATATAGACAAAGGCACCTTCGGCAACAAACCGTTGCGCAGTCGCGAGGCCAATGCCGCTGGTACCGCCGGTCACAAGTGCCACCTTGTTTTTCAATCTCGACACTGTCTGCTCCTCAAGTTGAAATACATGCCGGAGCTGATTGCTCCGTTGGCCGAATTAAACAACCGGTGGACACGCAGCGGTAGCGCTGCGGGGAGAATATCCGTTATTCCGCAATGGAATGGCAGTTTTTCGGTTACGAGCACCGGTGCGAGGCCGATTTACGTACCTGTGGAAAAGCGCCTGCTCGGTTACTTCGCGCTGCCGGTGCTTGCAGGCGACGAGGTTGTCGCCGCGATCGACTTGAAGGCGGAGCGTCGGCAACGCAGGCTCGCGGTACAGAAATGAACATGGGTGACACAGCGGCGGGAAGGCACCCGGATTCAGGAAGCGCTCGCGCGCTTCGAACGGTTTCCGATGCCCTTAGAGCTTATGTCGGAAAGCGGCATCGCGACGGCCGACCGATTTCAACAGCTATGGCTGAGTCGGCGGTCAATCAGATTCTTAACCACCGCATGTGCAAACGGCAACAGATGCGATGGTCGCCGCGGGGAGCCCACCTACTGGCGCAGGTTCGATGTGCCGCCATCAATGGCGACTTAAGGGAAAGACTCGCAGCCTTCAGGCGGCGTATGGAGGAGCTACCCGCTGAAGTGGCTGAGTTTCTTGAGCGGTTAGGGCGAATTGCTGAAGCCGAAGCAGACGGCGCGATCCTGAGATGCAAGACCGGGCCAATACCGGAGCAGCAACGTCATTTGTCAATCAGAGCAACCAAAACAATGTAAGCGGGGAAACAAATGGCACATATCAACATTCTTTCGGAAGTCACTGGAACAGTCTGGAAAATCCATTCGTCCGTAGGCGACACAGTGCAGGAAGATGCGCCGATCCTGATCTTGGAGTCGATGAAGATGGAAATCCCGATTGCCAGCACTGACAAAGGGCGGATCGTGGAGCTGCTGGTGAAGGAAGGCGATTCGGTGGAGGACGGGCAGATCGTCGCAGCGATCGAGGTGTAGTTTCATCCGAACGGCTACACCTACACGTCGTCGCGGACGATCTGGGAGTGGGGCAGAAGCATTGCATACTGAGTCTATCGGGGAACCGAAAGGGAGGGAACGCAACCCTCTGGGTCATTACGGTCGGGATGATAGAGCGCAAAGCCGATTACGCACCGTCATCCGGCCTGGGCTTGTTGATCTGCGAGAGACGCGAACTGCTGCAACAGCTCCAGATGCTGGTCTTGAATCAAAGCGAGTGGCTGTTGTGGCACGGTCAACAGTCGCGCTGCCTGGAGAGACTGAAATCGCTGCGACGCGACATGGATTGAGTCGGGCTCGGTCCACTGAGGCGTCTGATCTGCTATCTGCGAGGTTGCTCGCGCTACCTCGGCAACTATGAACAACGACGAGCGCAAAGGCTGCCAATATCAAGGGAAGGGGCGGAGCCCGTGGTCGACTGCGTCATTGGCCAGCGCATGAAGAGCAAAGGGGTACATGCGCTGGTCGATGCCGGGAGCAAATGCATTGCTGCAGCTGAGATGTGCCGTTCTCAATGGCCAGGACATACGCAATTTCAAGCGTTGGTACCCACCTGAGCGGCGAATCGTAGGATTTGCGGCTCCAACCCCTGCGTCATAGGAGGCGCCCTCGAATTTGGCCACGCCCAGCGCACAGCGCGTTTGGCGGGGTGCAACTGCCGGACGTTGCCCTGACGCGGGATTGGCTCCGCCGCTTACCCTTCGGAGCCAGAAGGAACTCCAGGACGGCCTGGCTGAAGGCGCGCGACTGCTCAACATCCGAAATATGGGCGGCTTCCACATAGCGCGCTGCCGTGATCGTTTGTGCCAGGTAGGCGCCGTTTCAGTGCGGCGTGGGCAGGTCTTTCGAACCGGAGATGTCCGAGGCGGGGCAAGCGATCCTGTGGATTTCGTCGCGCAGATCCGCGCCGCGCAACGGCGAGGCAATTGGCCGACTAGCCGGACGCGCTAGTGGCCCCAAGGCAAACGCGCGAGGACAGTGCGCCAAAGCGGGGGCTACGTTCAGCCTTTCGCGCGAGAGGCGAATGAGCCGTCTGCCAGACTGCCATCACAAAGAATCTCCCAAAATTTTCTTGACAAGTCGTACAGGCGACCTAGACTAACGTATCGATATTAAATACATTCGTATCGCATAGAGATACGAATGATAGCCGCCGACCGGGCCTCCCGCCTGTCTCCATTCTAACCAGCAGTACTGGACAGGGCAGCGCGCTCGTGTGCTGTGTGGCAGCAGCTTTAATCGACGTGGGGGAGAGGATGATGCAAGCGGCTATTCGACGTTGGTTCAGCGTGATGGGTGGCATGGCATTTTGCGCCGGCATTTTTGCGGCATCGCAGGCTTATGCTCAACAAAAACCTGACAAGATCGTGGTGACCGCCTATGGCGGGATCTGGAGCGAATCGGTCAAAAAGAACTTTGCCAGTTGCTTCGAGAAGAAGACCGGCGTCAAGGTAGACATTCTGACCGGAGAGTCCGCAGACTGGCTGAACCGGGTGCGCGCCAATCCGAGCAAACCATCGATCGATGTGATCACGCTGGCGGAGGCCGACAGTTTCCGGGCAGGCCGGGAAGGATTGTTCGATAAGATAACGCCTGAGCGGGTGCCGAATTTCAAAGACATACCGGACGCTTTCCACAAACCATGGGATGACTTTTCCGTGGTGCAGAACTTTGGTGCGATGGGACTCATGTACAACAAGAGTGCGCTGAAAGACCCGCCCACCAGCTGGAAAGATCTGATCGAAAACATCATCGCCGGCAAGTACGGCAAGAAGGTCGGCTGGCCTGCGGGCACCTACACCTGGGGCCCCGAGTTCATTTGGTTCGTGGCGCAGCAATACGGAGGCAACGTCGATATGGCATTTCAGAAGCTCAAGGCGATGCAGCCCTATGTGGTGAAGTTCTGGAACACCCCGGTGGAGGCGCTCAACCTGTTCGGCACGAAGGAAGTCGATATCCTCGTCTACTGGGATGGCCGGGCGCATGCCTTCATTGACAAAGGCAACACGTGGGCTGGGTTCTATGTACCGAAGCCCAACACGATTGCCGGTTCGGTGCTGGTATCAAAAGTGAAGAACGCGCCGGACATCGCGTGGGAATACGTGAACTGCGTGTTGTCGCCGCAGGGTCAATTGGGTCACGCGCAGACCGCGCTTTACGCCATCACGAACAAGAACGTGGTGTACAACCCCGAAATCAAAGACAAGGTGACTCCAGCCAGCATGGTCGTGATTCCGCCGTACAAAGAAATCTTCGACAAGATTCCCGGCTGGATCGAGCGCTGGAACAAAGAAATCCGCTAACAGGGGAACAGAGTGCTCATGAAGACCGCGCAACTCACCGCTGATACTGGAGCTGCGACGAACGCATCCGACACTGGGGCTGGCAAGGGATGGATACCGCTTGCCTTGCTGGCGCCCATTATGCTGTTTCTGCTCGTTTTTTTCGTCGGGCCAGTACTGTTCAATCTGCAAGAAAGTCTCAAGATACCTGGCAGCGACGTGCTCACGCTGGCGCAGTACACCAAGGTGCTGGGCGATGTGTATTACCTCAAGGTGCTGGGTCAGACGATCTTGCTGGGCGTGGTCGTCACGGTCTTGTGTCTGCTCACGGGTTATCCGATGGCCTATGCGATTGCGCGTACCCAGGGCACATGGAAGGCAGTATTGATTTTCGTGTTGGTGGCACCGCTGTTGGTGAACGTGGTGGTGCGTTCCTTCGGCTGGATGGTCATCCTAGGCGGCAGTGGCGTGATCAACACTGTGCTGCGCGCCGTGGGGCTGCCCACCGTCGAACTGATGTACACCTGGACAGGCGTCACCATCGCGATGGTCCATGTGCTGCTGCCTTTCATGGTGCTCGCCGTCGCCAGCACGCTGGAGACGCTTGATGCCCGGCTGGCGGAAGCGGCTCAGGTACTAGGCGCATCTTCGGCCCGCGTGTTTTATCACGTCACCTTGCCGTTGAGCATCGAAGGCGTGATCACGGGCGCGATTCTCACATTCACGCTCACCATTGGAAGTTTCGTCACGGTGATGTTGATCGGGAACAATTCGACCATGCTGCTGCCGCTGCTGATCTACCAGCGTTTGACCGTAGCTTCGGATTGGCATTCGGCCGCCGCACTTGGCATCATTCTGCTGGCGGTGGTGCTCGCCATCCTTTGGCTGCAGGCGCGCCTGCTGCGCTCCACGCCGGGAGCAAACGCATGAGCCACAGTCTGCCACTCAAGTTGTACCTCGTCGTGATGATCGTGTTCCTGCTGGCGCCAGTGCTAGTGGTGGTCACAGTCGCGCTAACGCCATCGGAGTTCGTGACGTTTCCGCCGCCCGGCCTGTCGTTGCGTTGGTTCGATAAAGTGCTGTCGGATCCGACATTTGTACTGCCATTGTGGAATAGCTTCCAGTTAGGTTGCGTGGCCACGCTACTGGCTGCCGTGCTGGCCGTGCCCGCGGCACTTGTGCTGGTGCGCTATCCGGTGCGCGGCGCGCGCGAGATCCAAATCTTGTTGCTCTCGCCGTTGAGCTTACCCACCGTCATTCTCGCTGCGGGCTTGCTGTTCTTTACCGCCCGCATCGGTCTTGGCGGCTCGTTCATCGCCCTGGTCGCGGGGCATACGGTGATCATCGTTCCCTACATCATGCGCACGGTGTTTGGGGTCTATGCCGGCATCGGCCAGGAAATCGAGCATGCCGCGCTGGTTCATGGTGCGGGGCCAATCCGGACCTTCTGGTATGTGACGCTGCCGATGATCCGACCCGGCATTCTGGCCGGCGCGATTTTCGCGTTCCTGATGTCGTTCGACGAAGTGCCGATCGCGCTGCTGCTCACCAACACTGACACCACGACGCTACCGGTGTCGATTTTGAGTTACCTAGTCTACAACTACGACCCGGCGGTTGCGGCGATCTCAACGATCCAGATCGTCATCGTGGTTATCACACTGCTTATCCTGGAACGATTTTTCGGCGTCCGGAACCTCATGTTCCCGTCTCGTTGAAATCAATGATGGCTACTGAATGATGGTCACTACAAGCTCCACATCTTCCTCGCTTCGCTCCGGTCATCTGATCATCTCCGGGCTGCAGAAACGCTATCAGGATCATGCCGCGGTCGCAGGTGTTGACCTCGACGTGCCGCCGGGAGAATTCGTCGCGCTGCTTGGCCCGTCGGGCTGCGGCAAGACCACGATCCTGCGCAGCATTGCCGGCTTGGTGTCGCCGTCCGGCGGCGACATCCGGATTGATGGCCGCTCGATTCTCGCCGACCCGGTATACCAGCGCGATCTTGGCATGGTATTCCAGAGCTACGCGCTGTTTCCGCACATGACGGTACGACAGAACGTCGCCTTCGGATTGCGGATGCGCGGCGTGTCCAAGGACGAGATGACGCGACGCGCCGACGAGAGCCTGGAGCTGGTTCGCATGCGTGCTTACGCCGACCGGGTTCCGGCTCAACTTTCCGGCGGACAGCAACAGCGGGTCGCGCTCGCGCGCGCCATCATCACGAATCCGACCGTATTGCTGCTCGACGAACCATTCAGCGCGCTCGACGCGAAACTGCGCGAGTCCATGCAGATCGAGCTGAGGCAATTACAGAAGCGCTTGCGCATTACCACGATTTTCGTCACGCACGATCAGCAAGAAGCGCTCACCATGGCCGATCGCATTGCCGTCATGAATGGTGGCCGGGTGGAGCAATTCGATCCGCCCCAGATCATCTACAACGCACCGCAAACGCTGTTCGTGGCTGAGTTCATCGGTCGCATGAATCGAGTGCCGGGCCGCCTGGTCGGGCGTGAATCCGGACATTCGCTGGTGCGCCTGGAAGGTCGCGAGGATATCTATACGGCCAAGGACAACGCGAGCCTTGGGGTGGGCGATGCCATTGTCGCCACGCTGCGGCCCGAGAAAATCGCGCTGCTCCCACCTGGTGCCGGCGTGAACGGCTACACCGGCCTCGCCGAGGGACGGGTCTCCGAAGTGATTTTCACCGGTGACCAGATCTCTGTGTATCTGGAAACGACTCATGGTCAGTTGACTGTCGCGGCACAAAGCGGGACGCATGGCGGCGTCGCAGTGAATTCGGGGGACACGGTGCGTATCGGCTGGAACGCTGCTGACATGCTTGTGTTTCCTGCCCGATAACAAACAACCGGCATCGATCGACATGCGAATTGTCAGACAGCGGTTCTTTGAGACAGAGGCTAGCTCAATATGAAAAGCACCAAGCACAACAGCGATACCAGATTCGAAATCGGCGTAGATATCGGTGGCACCTTTACTGACGTGGTATGCCGTGGCACCGACGGCGGCTTTAGGTTGGTAAAAATCCCCACCACGCGCGCCAACCCGAGCGAGGGGGTGCATCGTGCGATCGGTTACATGGCCGAGGAGTGGGGGGTGCAACCGACGCAAATTGAGCGCTTCGTGCACGGCACCACGGTGGCCACCAACGCGAGCATCGAGCGCCAGGGCGCGAAGTTGGGCCTGCTGACGACCGAGGGCTTCAAGGATGTGCTCGAAATTGGCCGCCAGAGCCGGCGCGCCATGTATGACCTGGCACTGACGCCGCAGACGCCGGCGTTCCTTGTGCCCGGCGCACTGCGCAAGGAAGTCAAGGAGCGCATTACCGCTAGCGGTGACATCTTGGTGTCGCTTGATGAAGCATCGGTGCGGCAGGCCGTGCGCGACCTCGCGGACGCAGGAGTGCAGGCCATCGCGATTTCATTCCTGTTTTCATTCCTCAATCCAGCGCACGAGTTGCGCGCCCGTGAAATCGTCAGCGAAATCGCGCCCGACATCATGACCTCGATCTCGTGCGAGGTCGATCCTGCGTTCCGTGAATACGAGCGCACCTGTGTCACGGCGTTCGATGCTTACGCAAAGCCAGTGGTGGACCGCTATCTGGAAAATATGGAACGCGATCTTGCCAGCAGCGCGGTACGCGCGCCGCTGCAGATCATGCAGTCGCGCGGCGGCATTGCCTCGTCGGGTGTGGCCAGGCGCCGGCCGGTGCGTTTGTTCCTGTCCGGGCCGGCCGCCGGCGTGATCGGCGGGCGCACGGTTGGCCAGTCGATTGGCATCGATGATGTAATCACGGTCGACATCGGCGGCACCAGTTCCGATATTGCGTTGATCAGTCGTGGCAAGGCCATGATCGCTGCCGAAGGGGTGATCGACACGTTCCCGGTGCGAGTACCGATGGTGGACGTCAATGCCATCGGTGCGGGCGGCGGCAGCATCGCCTGGATCGATGCGGCAGGCGGCCTGAAGGTTGGCCCGCATTCGGCCGGCTCGGAACCCGGCCCGGCTTGCTATGGGCGCGGAGGAGAACAGGCCACCGTCACGGACGCCTCGGTGGTGCTCGGCTATCTCGATCCCGATTATTTTGCGGGTGGCATGCTGAAGCTTCAGCCAGAACTGGCGTCGGGGGCGATCGAGAAACATATTGCCAAGCCACTCGGCATATCAGTCGAGCAGGCCGCACTTGGCATCCATCGCGTGGTGAACGCCAACATGGCCGAAGGCATTCGCCTGATCTCGGTGGGCCGGGGCATCGATCCACGGCAGTTCGCACTGTTGCCGCTGGGTGGTGGTGGCGCCGTGCACGCCAACGCGCTCGCACGCGAACTCGGTATGCGCCGCATTCTCGTGCCGCTGTATCCGGGGGTGCTCTCGGCAACGGGTCTGCTGGAAGCGCCGGTGGAGCATGAGGCGTCAACGGCCTTTCCGCAGCCGCTTGCCGCTACCAGCCGGGAGGCGCTACGCGAGGCGTACACCCGGCTCGACGCGCAGTGCAGCGAATTAATGGCCGCAGAGGGGATCGCGCCAGCGAAGGTCCGGATTTTTTATCACGCTGACGTTTGCTACATTGGCCAGTCGTATCACCTGGAAATCCCTGTTGCGATGAGCGCGATAGATCCCGTGGCTACGCTATATGCGGATTTTCTCGAAGCGCATGACCGGATCTATGGGCACAGCACGGAAACGCCGGCGAAGATCGTCAACCTGCGTGCCATCCACCAGGCTGCGGTAGCGATGCCGATCAAGGAGGCCGACTATGTACCGAACAGCGGTGAGACCCGCAAGGCTGATCGCAAGATCATGGTCGGCACGGGCGGTGGCTATATCGACGCCAAGGTCTACGAACGGCACGCGCTACCTTCGGGCACCTTGATCGAAGGGCCGGCCATTATCGAACAAACTGACACCACCATCGTGATCGAGCCAGGCTGGCGAGCCGAGGTCGTCAAGGGCGGCAATCTGCTGATCACGGTTATCTGATATCAAAAGGAACGCGCCATGAACGCAAACCAAAGATCCGTTCTGACCACCGCCGGCCATCACCAGACCCTCGATCCGATCACGGTCGAAGTCGTGCGCAACAAGCTGGATGGCGCCGCCAATGAAATGGAAATGACGCTGCTCAAGAGTTCGTTCTCTCCCATCGTCAAGGAGGGACTGGATGCGTCGGCCAGCCTGTTCACCGTGGACGGCACGACCCTGGCCCAGGCATGCTCGATTCCAATCCATCTGGCCACGCTGATCCCGGCGGTGAGGGCGATGCTGGACACCTATCCGCTCGAGAGCATGCAGGAGGGTGACACCTATATCCTCAACGATCCCTATTGCGGCGGCACGCACCTGCCCGATATCGCGATCATGTCGCCGGTCGTGCATCGCGGCCAAGTGATTGCGCTTGCCGCTGCCATGACGCACCACGGAGACGTGGGCGGCATGTCGGCCGGGTCGGTGCCGACCAACGCGACCGAAATCTACCAGGAGGGCGTGCGCATTCCACCGCTCAAGCTGCGCGAGGCAGGAGTTTACAACGACACCCTGGTGCGGCTTCTGCGCCAGAATGTGCGCATGCCCGACACCTTTATGGGGGACATCAACGCGCAGATTGCCGCGTGCACTGTCGGGGCCCGGCGTCTGGTGGAACTGGCGGATGGGTATGGTAAAGCGATGCTTGCGGCGATTTTCCACGATTTGCTGACGCGCTCCGAGATCATGACACGCAAGGCGCTCGAGGCGATTCCGAGCGGCACCTATCGTTACGTCGATTATCTGGATAACGACGGAATCGAACTGGACAAGCCCATCCGTATTGAGGTTGCAGTCACCATCAAAGATGGTGGCATCGAGTTCGACTTTGAGGGTACCAGCCCGCAAGTGAAAGGGCCACTGAACTGCGTACGCTCGGGAACGCTAGCGGCCGCGTGCTTTGCGGTACGCGCACTCACTGACCCATCCATTCCCAGCAACGGCGGGTGCTTCCGGCCACTGTCGCTGCGTCTGCCCGAGGGAACCATCGTCAACCCGGTTGAGCCGGCACCCGTCAATGCGCGCACCGCGACCATCAAACGCATCACAGGATGCATGATCGGCGCGCTGGCGCAGGTGATGCCGCAGAACGTCCCGGCCGCGTCGGCAGGGGAACTGCTGGTGATGGCGTTTGGCGGCCGCAAGTTGTCGGGCGAAAAGTTCATCGTCGGCGAGCTGATCGCGGGCGGCAGCGGCGCATACGCCGGCGGCGACGGGGTGGACGTGATTGAGACCGATGCGACCAACTGCATGAACCTGCCTGCCGAGGCGATGGAAATGGAGGCGCCGATCCGCATACATCGCGTCGCGCTGCGCCGCGATTCGGGTGGGCCTGGCACGTTCCGCGGCGGCCTGGGGGTGGTGCGCGAGTATGAGGTTCTGGATGGCGAGATGTCCTTCTCGCATCGAGGCGAACGTCACTTCAGTGCGCCCGCAGGCATCGCCGGCGGTGGCGACGGCGCCATGGCGTGCTCGATCATCCGGCGCGTCGATGGCTCGGAGGAAACCATCCCGTCGAAGATCGCGACGGTACTGCGCAAAGGCGACCGGCTGACGGTCGAAACCGCGGGTGGCGGCGGCTACGGCGATCCCAAACAACGTGCTCGGGAGCGGGTTCTGGCCGATGTCAGCGATGGCAAGGTCAGTGCCGAGGCGGCGCGGGAGAGATACGGCTTCACCGGACCGCTGAATCCGGCATGACACCAGCCACCACTGGCCTGGCAAATCCGTTCACATCACTGAACACGGCGTTATGAAACCACTGGATCATCCTCCATCCGTCTGGGCAGCGACCGCCAACCCGCGGCCCGCATTCCCCGCACTAAAGGGAGACATCGACACCGAAGTCGCGATCATCGGCTGCGGCTTCAGCGGTTTGTCAACCGCACACCATCTGCATCAGGCGGGGAGCGATTGCGTCATCCTCGAAGCCAATGACGCCGGCTGGGGCGCCAGCGGGCGCAACGGCGGCATGGCTGTGCTGCGGTACAAGGACGCGTATTCGACCATCGCCGCGACGCATGGCAACCAGGTGGCACTGCACCTGTATCGGTTGGTGCAGGAGGCCGTCAATACGCTCGAAGCAATTGTCACTGAATACCACATCGACTGTGATTTCAAGCGCTGCGGCCACATCACGGCGGCCAATAGTCGTAATGCAATCCGGACGCTGGAGGCCGATATTCGCTGGTTGTCCGAGCAAGCGAATGACATGACGCCGTCACTGCTAGACGGCATAAAAATGCGCGAACTGGTTGGCACAGACGTCTATCCAGGCGGCTACCTTGATCCGCGCTCGGCCGGTATTCATCCACTCAACTATTCGCGCGGGTTCGCTGCGGGGCTGGCGAGGAAGGGTATTCGGATCTTTGTCGGCAGTCCGGTCATCGACATGCGTCAGGATGCGAACGGCGTCACGCTGCAGACGCCGAACGGGAAGGCCCGCGCCAAACGGGTTGTGATTACCACCAATGCCTATACGGATCTGGCCAAGCTCGGGGTCAATCTGGAGAGGCGCGTGGTGCCAGTTTCCACGTCGGTCATTGCCACCGTACCGCTACCCGACGAGATTGCCGCGACCATCTTGCCGCAGCGGCATCTGGTGACAGATACCCGGCATCTCGTCAATTACTTTCGGGTACTGCCGGATAAGCGGGTGCTGTTTGGCGGACGCGGCGACATCACCGGCTATGAATCGCCGGAAATTTACCTTGGTCTCGAACAACAGCTGGTGGAGACGTTTCCGGCGCTTGCCCATGTACCGATCGAGTTCAGGTGGTCGGGCAAAGTAGCGGTGACGCTCGATGATTTCCCGCATCTCGGGCGCGTTGGCGACCGCATCTGCTACGCCATGGGCTGCGGCGGCCGCGGCGTCGCGCTGACCAATCTGTTCGGCAAGCTGGTGGCGCGGATGGTGCAGGGCGGGGAGGTGGACGCGGGACCGATGAATCACAATCGTTTCGCGCCGATCCCATTTCATGGGTTGCGTGTGCCGGTGATGCAAATGGTGGCCGGCTGGTACAAGCTGCTCGACCATTTGGCGCGCTAACCGTGGCCGCATTACCAGCCACGCTGCAATCGGCAGGCAAGGTGCCGCCGCCTGGCAGGACCTATTTGTTGCTGGCAGTCATGATCTTTGCCTGGGGCAGCAACTATCCCCTGATGAAACTGGCAATCGCCGACATGCCGCCGCTTGCATTCACCGCGGTGCGGCTGGTGGGTGCCGCCGGGGTGCTCATTGCCATTCTCCTAGTCTCCCGACGCAGATCGTTGTTGCCGGCACCCGGGGAGCGCGTGCCGCTGGCAGTGGTCGGGCTTTTCCAGATCGCGGCGATGCTCGGCTTTACCATCATCGGCCTCACCGTCGTGCCGCCCGGACGAGCAGGATTGCTGGTGTACACCATGCAACTGTGGTCGGTGCCCTTGGGGCTGTGGTTGCTGCGTGAGAGGCCCGGTCCTGGCGCGCTGGCCGGAAGTGCGGTGGGATTCGCCGGCATCCTGGTGTTCTTCAATCCCGCCGCGTTCAATTGGCATGACCACCATACCCTGGTGGGGAGCGGCCTGATCCTGCTCGCTGCAATCTCATGGGCATTCGGCTCCTGCCTGTACCGCAAGCGCGCGTGGCGGTCCGGTTTCATGGAGCAAACCTTGTGGCAAATGGGATGTTCGGCATTGCCCATCGCCGCGCTTAGTCTCCTGTTCGAACGCGATGCCGCGTTGCATTTGACCGCACGGCTGGTAGCGATCGTCATATTCAACTGGCTCGTTCCGACCGCGCTGGCGCTATGGTGCTGGGGCAAGGTGCTGTCTGTGATGCCGGTATCGACCGCCGGTCAATGGCTGTTATTGACGCCGATGGTCGGTTTTGCGCTCAGCGCGCTATTCATGAACGAGCCGGTGACAGCGCCGCTGATTGCAAGCGCCGCACTCATCGCGGCTGGCATTTTTCTCACGATGCGAAGGGAAGCTGCGGTATCCCAGCAACGAGGTCCGGCAAGAGCGCCTGACTGATTCCCAGCCAAGATGTCGTGTGCTGGATTGTGGGGGCCCGCAACGCTTCGGAAGGCGCACTGAGTTGTGTGCTAATCTGCCCTTTAATGAACCAAGAGCTTTTCCATGTCTACCGTGAATTCGCCCTTATTCATCCAGTCGCTTTCCACCGGCCTGGAGGTGCTGCTAGCGTTCGATGCCGAGCGTACTTCAATGAATCTCCGGGAGATTGCAGAGGCGGCGGGCATCACCAAGAGCGCCGCCCAGCGGTTTGCTTTCACCCTTGAGATCCTGGGGTTTCTCCGCAAGGATCCCGTCACCAAGCGCTACTCGCTAGCACCGAAGTCGCTCAATTTCGCCTACCGGTATTTGCTATCCAGCCCGCTGATCGACCGCGCCAATCCATACCTGCTTGAGCTCAATCGCCGTTCCAAGGAAACCGTCAACCTGTCCGAACCCGACGGACTGGAGATGGTTTTCATCGCGCGGTTCCCAAGCCCAACGCACAGTATTGTTCATATGCCACTGGGCCGAAGATTGCCAATATTTTGCACCGCGTCCGGTCGCGCCTATCTGTCCTCGCTCGGCGAAGACGAGGCGAGGGCGATCCTGGAGGCATCCGACCGCGTCAAATACACGCCGACGACGGAAACCGATATCGGGAAAATCATGGCCATGCTGGACGACGTCAGGGAAAACGGCTACGCCTATGCGTATGAAGAGTACTACCGGGGAGACCTCAATCTGGCAGTGCCGCTGCTCAACGTCTCCGGACGTCCGGTGGCGGCGATCAACATCTCCGCGGCTGCCAGCCGTTGGGCGCGAGAAAAGCTGCGCGAGGAAGTGGCGCCGCTGCTCATCGAAACCGCCCGCCTGATTTCAACCACACCCGCGACACCTACTGCATTGGAGCCTTTCCGGCGCGGTTACGGCGTGGGCGAACCTCACAACAATCGGAAGGTGAAAAGGCCGGCGGCATGAATTTGCGGCCGTGGGCCGGCCTGGCTTGGAGAGCGCGCCAAAGCGGAGGCTGGGATCAGTCTTTCCTCAAGAGGATAAAGAGCCACCTACAATGTGCTCAAGGCCCGCACAGGTGGCGCGGCGRCACCGTGGTCGTATCGTATCAAGGGCACTTCGGACCGGTTGTAGACCAGGACGGCAGCTTTTGCGAGTCTGCCAACATGGCCGGCCTGATCAAGGCGGTCGAATCGGGCATGCCGTTCCACGCTCACGGCGATCACGGCTGAGCCCCGCCGCAGGCCAACTCAGCCGTGATCGCTCCGACGCGCTTTTTCCAACGGGTGCTGCACTCCTCTCCGACACCGCGCAAGATCGTCACTGACCAGTTACGTCGTGCCGCCAACCGATGCACGGATTGTGGCCGCGATCATGGAAACGATGCTGGATCTTGCGGCGCATTTGGTCGCACCGATCCAAGCGCTGGCGTTGCAGGGGCTGGAAACAGCTACCAGAACGACGTCTTTATAGCGAGATGGGTCTGATACCTTCACTCAATCTGCGATGAAGGCGCATCTTTGTGAAAGCCGTGTGCGGGAGAACTGCACGCACGGTTTGAGCGGCGGACGGAGGCCAGCGCGCAAGCGCGCCTCCTCCGACCCGACACTGTCGATGGGCGTGCAGCAAAACGCGCCCGGAGGGAAGGGCCCGGACCGGTGAGTATTCCGTCCAACAATGTGAGGCAGGGATGAAATGACAAAGGCATCCGGCAGTCTGCAGGAACTGAGAAGGCGGATATATCGCAAGGCGAAGTCTGACAAGACCCATCGCTTCTGGGGGCTTTTCGTGCATATTGCGAAGAGTGAAACCCTAGACGAGGCCTACCGTATCGCCAAGAGGAACGGCGGTGCACCGGGAATCGATGGTCTGATTTTTAATGACATCGAGGCATCGGGACGCATTGTATTCCTTGCGGAGATTCAGGCAGACCTCAAAACAGGCAGGTATGAACCCAAGCCGAACCGCAGGGTAGAGATCCCGAAGAGCAAGACCGAAGCGGTCCCCACACCGCGCGCTGGCGGAAGTCAGACGCAGTGTGCTGCGGCGCATGTCGACGGTGGTTGACGTGGATTTGTCGCGTTACTTTGACACAATCCAACACTCAACCCTGTTGGGCAAGATCGCGAAGCGCATCAGGATCCTCAGGTCATGGGTCCGAACTCTGCTAACGCGGCGCAAGAAGAGGAGCGTCGGGTGGCGACGATGGAGTAACGAGTACCTCTACGGAGTCCTGGGACTGTATTGGGACTGGAAAATGCGCCCGCTGTCGGGCGCGGAGGAGTTCGCGTGAAAGTGGCCGCCATACGACAGGACACATAACCCTTGCGATGAATCTCACTGGGTGAGCTGCTTGAGGGAAAACCTCACGATCAGTTCTTATGGGGAGGGGCTGGAAACGGGCCGGGTTCGCCGCGCACCGCGCCAGTTCCTTACCCGACAAGTCTTCTTCCATGTGCTCAAGAATGGCTGCCGGATTGAAGCCCTGCAACTGTCGGCCATCGATCGACTGGAGCGTGCGCTGGCGTTGTTCATGATTGTGGCCTGGCGCATCGCCTACCTGATGCGGCTTGGCAGGACCTGCCCGGATCTAGATGCAGCGTTGTTCCTCGATCTGGATGAAATCCGCGGTGCTTATCTGCTGACGAAAAAGCGCGTCCCTGATCGGTCCCCACGGCTTAACGAGGTGTTGCGACTGATTGCGCGACTCGGCGGCTTCCTGGCTCGCACGGGCGACGGCGAGCCAGGAGCAAAGGCTATCTGGACCGGGCTGCAGCAAGTAATGATCGCCGCTCACACTTTACAGGCGCTTCGGGATCGAAGACCTGTCGTTCTGTTCTGTATAAGGAGATGGGCCAAGCTTGGTAAGGCTTTGGGCGAGATTTTCTATTTTCGGGGGATGGGCAAAAATATCCAAGATGATCTTCCAAGCCCCCCTCGTAGTCCTGCCACGTCAGGCCGTCCACCCCAGGCGCCGCCTTGCGCTTGAGCGCGAAGAATGCCTCCCGAAGCAACTGACGTGGTGCAGAAGCGCGGTGACCAGCCGTCCCCTGCAACTTCGTTTCGCTGGTTCGTTGTGCTGGCAATGGACGATGCAGCCGGGGGCCAGGCGATCCATCGAACATCCGTACCGGATACGCGAAAATCAATCTCGAGTTCCACGGGAACCGAGCGGCCTGCAGTCTCTCAATGCGAACGTACGGCCTTGGTAATTGCGCCCGCGCATTCCAGGACCATCGGCCCGAGCTTGCCGAGCAAGTCTTCACGCGTCCAACGGCTGGTCGGCGCCACCACATGCACGGCCGCTATCGCGCGTCCGTTGTTGTTGTAGACCGGGGCACCAACATTCATATGCCCCAGGTAGTACTCCTCGAAGTTCGAGGCGAATCCGCGCGCGCGCGCCTCCGTCACGCAACACATGATCTCGTCGACCTCAGTCAGCGTGTTGACCGTATACGAGGTGTGTTCAGTGCGCTCAAGCAGTGCCTGGACTTCGTTGTCCGGCAGTCCCGACAGATACGCGCGGCCGGCCGATGTGCAATACATTGGCATGCGGCTGCCGATGGCCATGTGGGCGACGATGGGCTTGCGGCTGGTGAAGGAGGCCACATAGACCATATTGGTGCCACACGGCTCCGTCAGAGAAACCGTCTCGTCGCACGCACTGTTCATCGCCGAAAGGAAGGGGTTGGCGCTGTCGATCAGTGAGTTGGTCTCCAGGTAGTTGCAGCCGATCTCCATCACCTTGTTGACTAGCTCATAGCGGCGGGTGAAGGGATCCTTGGCCAAGTAGCCGAGCGCTTCCAGCGTAAAGACGATGCGCTGCGCGGAACTGCGCGTGATACCCACGGCGACCGCGATCTCGCTCAGGCTCATGCGGCGGCTCCGGGAGCCAAATGCGGCAAGAATCGCCAGCCCTTTCTCCACCGACTGGTTGAACATCGGGGCGTCCCTTGCAGCCTCTTTCATGTTGTCTCTTCGCATCTTTTTTGTTACAAATTGATCGTATATCGATTGTAGATGATCATTTACCGATTGTGCTAATCGTTCTAGACTTATTTCACTCAGTAAACGTTAAGAACGTATCGCATATCGATTTTTATTTGCGGATTTTCTGAGTGGTTGCATCGAAACTGCACTCCGCGCACCACCGCGGGTCGGCTCGCATCTTCCTTGGGACGCGAGCACTGAATCAGGGAGAATCATTGTGAAAGTTGGTGTAGAAGTCGGCGGGACATTTACAGACCTCGTCGCGCTCAGCCAGGGCGACGTCCGTGTCGTCAAGGTACCGAGTACGCCGGCATCGCCTGAACTCGGGGTGCTCAATGCCCTACGTGCCGCTCAAATCGATTTCGCTTCCATCGAGGATTTCGCGCACGGCTCTACGGTGGCGACGAACGCCGTGCTGGAGCGCAAGGGCGGCCGGGTTGCCTTTATCGCGACCGAGGGGTTTCGCGACATCCTTTTCCTGCAGCGGCACGACCGCAAGCGCATCTACGATCTCTTCTATAAAAAGCCGGAGCCGCCCGTAAAGCGCCGGGACTGTTATGAAGCGAACGAGCGGGTGCTGGCCAGCGGTGCGGTGGAAACGGCGCTGGATGAAGACAAATTCCGCGCCGAGGTGCTTCCGCAACTCGAAGCCGGCACCTACGATGCGGTTGCCATCTGCCTGCTCAACGCCTACAAGTCCCCCGAGCATGAACTGCGCCTGGCAGCCATCATCCGCGCCGCGCTGCCCCGCATCGTGGTGACGTGCTCCCATCAGGTGGCGCGTGAATTCCGCGAGTACGAACGCGCCAGCACGGCCACCTTGTCGGCCTTCGTGCAGCCGGTGATCGCGGGCTACCTTGGCCGCCTGACGGAGTCTCTGACCCGTGACGGCTTCAAGGGCCGCTTCTCCGTGATGCAGTCCAACGGCGGGCGCCTGCCGGCCGATGCGATGCGAGAGAACGCCATCAGCGCCTTGTTCTCCGGGCCGGCCGCCGGTGTGGTCGGCGCAGTGCGCCAGGTCCTGCGCTCGGGCTACGCCAATATCATTACCTTCGACATGGGTGGCACCAGTTCGGATGTCTGCCTGGTGCAGGACGGCAAGCCGACGCTTGCCGCCGAGACCGAGATCGATGGCTTGCCGGTGCGCACGCCCGTGCTGGATATCGTCACCGTCGGCGCCGGCGGCGGCAGCCTGATCTGGCTCGACGACGGCGGCATGCTGCGCGTGGGTCCGGAAAGCGCCGGCGCGCAGCCAGGTCCCGCCTGCTACGGCCGCGGCGGCACGCTGCCGACGATCACCGACGCCCATGTGGTGCTCGGCACCGTGCGGCCGGAGGCCTTTCTCGGTGGCCAAATGGCCCTGGACGTGTCGGCCGCGCATCGCGCCTTCGATGCGCTGGCCGCGCATTTCAAGCTGCCTGTGGAGGCGGTAGCCTACAACGCCGTGCGCCTGGCCAATGCCAATATCGTGCGCGCCATCCAGCTGGTGTCCACCCAGCGCGGACGCGACCCGCGTGACTACGTGCTGGTGCCGTTCGGCGGTGCCGGCCCCATGCAGGCCGCGCAGATTGCGGAAGAACTCGGCATCGAGAAGGTGGTGGCGCCGCCCAACCCCGGCGTCACCTCCGCCTATGGCCTGCTTGCGTCGGACTTCATCAAGTACGAGACCCTGACCAACCGTGCGCAAGTGAACGGCGATACCTGCGGCGACCTGCGCACGCGCTTCGAAGGCATGCGATCGGATCTGGAAGCGCAGTTCCGGGACATGCAGTTCAGCGAGGCGCTGGACTTCAGCTACACGCTGGAGATGCGCTATGTGGGCCAGGCCTTCGAGGTGCCGCTGGAGATGGACCAGCAAGCGCTGTCCACGCTGGACGAGGCGGATCTGCAAGCGCGCTTCGTGGATGCGCATCACCGCATCTATTTCCACAGCGACAAGAGCGGACGTCCGATCGAGGTGGTGGCGCTGCGGGTAGGCGCGACCCTGTCCACCGACTATGTGCCGGCCGTTTCGTCATCGGCCGCGAGCCAGCAAGCGGCGCCGGGCCAGCCGGCGCTGTACGACGGCTCGGCATGGTCGGCCTGCCGCAGGAAAACCATTGCCGCGCTGGAAGCCGGGCAAGCTTCGCTCACCGGCCCGGCTGTCCTGGAGGACTACACCACCACGGTGCTGGTCCCCGCCAACTGGAGCGCCAGTGTCGACGCCCAATCCAATCTGATTCTTGCCAAGGAAGGTGCAGCATGCCGGTAAATCCGTTTGACAACGCCATCATCAGCCAGAGCATTCTTGCTGCTGCAAGGGAAATGGGGATCAAGCTGATCCGGTCGGCGTACTCCACTATCCTGCGCGAAGCCAGCGACGGCTCCGCCGCCATCGCCAATGTGCACGGCGATATCGTGGCGCAGGCGGAGCTGATCCCGATCCAGCTCGGACCGATCGGCATCACGCTCAAAAGCTGCCTGGAGCGCCATCCGGTCGAGACGATCGGCCCCGACGATTTCATGATCACCAATGATCCGTATTCCGGCGGCCAGCATCTTCCCGACGTCTATATTTTCTGCCCGATCTTCTACCAGGGCGCGCTGATCGGCTTCTCCGCGAGCGTTGCGCACCAGATCGACTTTGGTGGCGGTGCGCCCGGGCTGGACCCCGGCGCCACGGATATCTACCAGGAAGGCCTGCGCCTGCCGCCGACCCGCTGGTCGCGATCCCGCGACTGGGATGGCGGGCCGCTCGAGCAACTGGTGCGGGCCAACATCCGCGTGCCGGACCTGACCATCGGCGACATGAACGCGATGTTCGCCGCCAACGCCATCGCCGCTGCCCGCCTGGTGCAGCTGTGCGACAAGTACGGCAGCTGCATCGTCGCTGAAGTCATGGCGGAGATGGTTGACTATTCCGAGCGGCGTTTCCGTGCCGCGATCGCGCAGTTGCCGGACGGCGTGTACTACGGCGAGGACATGATCGACGACGATGGCGTCACCGACGAGCCACTGCTGATCAAGGTCAAGGTGAGCGTGGCGGGCGACACCATCGACATCGACTTCGCCGGCAGCAGCCCTCAGGTCCGGCGCAACCTCAACTCGCCGTTCTCGTGCACGGTGTCCGCCGCCGTGACCTGCGTGAAATCGGTGCTGACCTCTCCGGATATTCCGTTCAACGACGGCATCCTGCGCGCCGTCCGTATCACGGCGCCTTACGGGTCGATCCTGAACCCCGCGCCACCCTCGCCGGTGCGTGCGCGGCTGGAGGCGAACTACCGCATCTACAACGCGATCATGCGCGCACTGTCCGACGTCGTGCCCGAGAAGGTCATCGCAACGGGGTTCGATACCTTGACCGCCGCCTGCTTCTCGCTGCAGCGCGACGAGGGCTATAGCGTGTACCTGGAGATCTTCGGGGGCGGCTATGGCGCGTCGCATCGCGGCGACGGCTGCGACGCGGTCGATTCGCCGTTGTCCAATTGCGCCAATACGCCCATCGAGGCGCTGGATATGGAATATGACTTCTTCCGGCTGGAGCGCTATGCGCTGGAAGCCGATTCCTTCGGGCAGGGCAAGTTCCGGGGCGGCGCAGGGTTCAGCCGCGAGTACTCCGTACTGCAGGACGGGGTGGTCTTTGCGATCTATGCCGACCGGCATCGCTACGCGCCAAAGGGACTGTTTGGCGGCGAGGAGGGCAAGCGCGGCTACTGCGAAGTCACGCGAGGTGGGGTGACGGAGCGGCTGCCCTCCAAGTCCATGGTGACCATGAACCGGGGCGATCGCGTGAAGGTCTTCATGGGCGGCGGCGGCGGCTACGGCGCTGCGAGCGAACGCGCCACGGCGCTGCTGCAGGCTGACGAAAGCGACGGCATGGTGGCGCGGGCCGCGTTGGCCAACTGACTACGACTTGACTATCACGGAGGAAAAGCATGTATTCCACTTTCAAAAGCGCGACTTTCAAAAGCGTTCTGCGTCGTTCACTTCCGGCGCTGGCTGCAGCGCTTGCGGTCACCGGCGCGCACGCGGAGATCTCCGATGGCGTGGTCAGGATCGGGCTGCTGACCGACATGAGCGGCGCGTTCTCGCAGTTCTCCGGCCAGGGTTCGGTCGTGGCCGCGCAGCTTGCCATCGATGACTGCCTGGCCCGCGAGTGCAAGGGGATGAAGATCGAGCTGCTGTCGGCGGACCACCAGAACAAGACGGACATCGCGCTAGCCAAGGCGCGCGAATGGGCCGACGTCAACAAGGTGGATGCCTACGCGGACATGGTCAACTCGGCGGTGGCGCTGGCCATGCAGACCCTGGCGGTGCAGAAGGACAAGGTGGCATTGTTCGCCGGCGGGCCGCTGCGCCTGACCAACGAGGATTGCCAGCCGGAGCGCACTGTGCAATGGATGTGGGACACCTACTCGCAGACCGCCGCCGCCATCAAGGGTCTGGCCAAGCCAAAGCAGAGCTGGTACTTCGTCACCGTCGACTACGCCTATGGCAATGCCGCAGTGGCCGAAGCCAGGAAGCAGCTCGATGCCATCGGCGCGCGCACCGTGGGCGAATCCAAGCATCCGCTCAACAGCAGCGACATGTCTTCCCAGATCATTGCCGCGCAGCAGTCCAAGGCGGACGTGGTTGCCTTTGCCAATTCTGGCGCGGACTCTGCCAACGCGATCAAGACGGCACAGGAGTTCCAGGTGGGCGCCAAGCAGATGCAGGCGGCGTTCTTCCCCACGGTGTATGAAATCAAGGGCATCGGCCTGGCCCAGGCCAAGGGGCTGCGCTTCCCGGAGAGTTTCTACTGGGATATCGACGATGGCACCCGCAGGTTCAGCAAGCGGTTCATGGACGTCTATAAGAAGGGGCCGCCGTCCCTGACCCATGCCGGGGTGTATTCGTCGGTCTATCACTACCTGAAGGCCGTGGCCGCCAGCCAGTCGGACGACGCCAGGACGGTGGTCAAGAAGATGCACGAGCTGCCGATCAAGGATGACGTCGTGCGCAACGCCAAGCTGCGCCCGGATGGCCGGATGGTCCACGACTACTACTACTTCCGCGTCAAGTCGCCGGAAGAGTCGAAGGGCCCGTGGGACCTGTACACGCTGGAGAAGACGCTGCCGGGCGACCAGGTGTTCCTGCCCGTGAGCGAGAGCCAGTGCCGGGTCTTCAAGACTGTCTCGCGCTGATCGATGCGCGGTGGCGGCAGCCAGCCGCCACCGCCGTGATCCGTCTCCCTGCGTTGTTCACTTCGTTTCTAATCCATGTGGAACTGTATGAGCGGTGACGACACATTGATTCTCCAGACCGAGTCGCTGACGAAATCCTTCAAGGGATTCACCGCGGTCAGCGACGTCAACCTGCGCGTGCGCCGAGGATCGGCCCCAACGGCGCGGGCAAGACCACGTGCTTCAATTTGCTGACCAAGTTCCTGGAGCCCACAGCGGGCAGGATCCTCTTCAACGGCATCGATGTCACGGGCGAGGCGCCGGCGCAGATCGCGCGGCGCGGCGTGATCCGCTCGTTCCAGATCTCAGCGGTGTTCCCGCACCTGACGGTGATGGAGAACGTGCAGATCGGCCTGCAGCGCCAGCTCGGCACCACCTATGACTTCTGGCGCAGCGCGCGCACGCTCGATGCGCTGAACGGTCGCGCCATGGCGTTACTGGACCAGGTTGGGCTGGCCGAACTCGCGGATACGGTAACGGTGAACCTGCCCTATGGCCGCAAGCGCGCGCTGGAGATTGCCACCACGCTGGCGATGGACCCGGAGTTGATGCTGCTGGACGAGCCCACCCAGGGCATGGGCCACGAGGACGTGTATCGCGTCACGAAACTGATCCGTAAGGTGTCGGCGGGACGGACCATCCTGATGGTCGAGCACAACATGAACGTGGTGTCGTCGATCGCGGACAGGATCACGGTGCTGCAGCGCGGCCTGATCCTGGCGGAGGGGCCTTACGCCAAGGTGTCGAAGGACCCGCGGGTCATGGAGGCATACATGGGCACTGTGGAAGACGGCGAGCCATTGGGCGAGCGCGGCATCTTCTCCTGCCTGTCTTGCGAGGAAAACCTGCTGGTGCCGCCCGTGCTCAAACGCGCGGGTGCGGGCAATGCGATGAGCGAGGCCGAGATCTACCAGATGTTCCCGAACCTGGCCGAGCGCCGGCAGAGCCAGGGCACGCGCCTGTCGGGCGGCGAGCAGCAGATGCTGGCGGTCGGGCGCATCCTGCGCACCGGGGCCAATCTGCTATTGCTGGATGAGATCTCGGAGGGCCTTGCACCGGTGATCGTGCAGGCGCTGGCGCGCATGATCCTGATGCTCAAGAAGAAGGGCTACACCGTAGTGATGGTGGAACAGAACTTCTGTTTTGCCGCGCCGCTGGCGGACCGCTTCTATGTGATGGAGCACGGCGCGATCGTCGAAACCTTCGGTGCCGCCGAGTTGAAATCCAAGATGCCGCTGCTCAATGCACTGCTTGGCGTGTAGGGGAGGGCCGCCATGAACGTGAACCTGAACTTTGGCGTGCCGCTGCCTGCGCTGCTGTCGCAACTGCTGCTCGGGCTGGTGAACGGCTCGTTCTACGCCATGCTGAGCCTTGGCCTTGCCGTCATCTTCGGCCTGCTCAACGTCATCAATTTCGCGCACGGCGCGCTCTTCATGCTCGGCGCGGTGCTGGCTTGGATGGGGATGGACTACTTCGGGCTGAGCTACTGGATGATGCTGGTGCTCTCGCCGCTGATCGTCGCGGTGCTCGGCGTGGTTATCGAGAAGACCATGCTGCGCTGGATCTACAAGCTCGACCACCTGTACGGCATGTTGCTGACGCTTGGCATCACGCTGGTGATCGAGGGCGTGTTCCGCTCGGTCTATGGCGTGTCCGGTCTGCCCTATTCGGCGCCGGAGCAGCTGTCCGGGGCGACGGATGTGGGCTTCATGGCGTTGCCAAACTACCGCGCCTGGGTGGTGATGGCATCGTTGACGGTGTGCTTTTCCACCTGGTTCCTAATCGAGGAGACGAAGCTGGGCGCGTATTTGCGGGCGGGCACCGAGAACCCGAAGCTGGTCGAGGCGTTCGGGGTCAATGTGCCACGGATGGTGACTCTGACTTACGGCTTTGGCGTGGCGCTGGCGGCCTTTGCCGGCGTGCTCGCGGCGCCGGTGATCCAGATATCGCCGCTGATGGGGCAAAACCTCATCATCACCGTGTTCGCCGTGGTGGTGATCGGCGGGATGGGATCCATCCTCGGGTCGATCGTCACCGGTCTCGGGCTGGGCGTGATCGAAGGCTTCACCAAGGTTTTTTATCCCGAGGCCTCGTCGACGGTGGTCTTCTTCGTCATGGTGATCGTGCTGCTGCTGCGTCCCGCAGGGCTCTTCGGCAAGGAAAAATAGGAGATCGATGTGGAAAGAATGCTGCTGCCCGCGCTCGCGCTGGTTTGCCTGGCGTTGGCCCCGTTTGCCGGAGCCTACCCGGTGTTCATCCTGAAGGTGCTGTGCTTCGCTCTGTTTGCCAGCGCGTTCAACCTGCTGATCGGCTATGTGGGCTTGTTGTCGTTCGGTCATGCCGCCTTGTTTGGCGGCGCGGGCTACGTGGCCGGCTATGCCATGAAAGCCTGGGGCGTCACGCCCGAGCTTGGCCTGCTGCTCGGCACGGTGACCGGGGCTGCGCTAGGCGCGGGCATGGGCGCGCTGGCCATCCGGCGGCACGGCATCTATTTCGCCATGATTACGCTGGCGCTGGCGCAGATGCTTTACTTCGTGTTCCTGCAGGCGCCCTTCACCAATGGCGAGGACGGCCTGCAAGCCGTGCCGCGCGGCAAGTTGCTCGGCCTGCTGCCGCTCGACAACGACCTCACGCTCTACTACGTCGTCCTTGCGATCGTTGCCGCCGCGTTTGCGCTGATCGTACGGATCGTGCGTTCGCCCTTCGGGCAGATTCTTGCGGCGATCAAGGAAAACGAGGCAAGGGCGGTTTCGCTCGGCTATGACACCAACCGCTTCAAGCTGCTGGCCTTTACGCTATCGGCCGCGCTGTCCGGGCTGGCCGGCGCATTGAAGGTGCTGGTGCTGGGGTTCGAGACCCTGACGGACGTCCATTGGTCGATGTCCGGCACGGTGATCCTGATGACGCTGGTCGGCGGGCTCGCCACGCGCTCGGGTCCCATCCTGGGGGCGCTGGTCATCGTCATGCTGGAGAACAAGCTGGGCGATATCGGCGCTGTCCTGACGTCGCTCACCGGCGTCGCGTGGTTTCAGTCGCTGGGAGACTCCGTCACCGTGGTGACCGGTGTGCTGTTCGTGTTCACGGTCCTGTTCCTGCGCGATGGCCTGGCCGGTGCGCTGGGCATGGCGGGCAGGTGGCTGCGGCTGTCGCGCCTGCCGGCGCAGCGGCGTGCGCAGCGTGCCGTGTAGAAGCCGCGAGTGAATACGATGACGGATCTACAGCAGGTTGCGGATCGAGTTGCTGACCGAGCGGGCGCACTCGATGACCATCGACGCCAGGCGTTGTTCGGCTTCTTCCAGGCTCCATCGGCTGGTTGGGACCACCAGGTGGACTGCCGCCACGGCCTTGCGCTGGTTATTGAGGACGGGCGCGGCAATGGCGCAATCGCCAAGGAACAGTTCCTCGCGGTTGCTCGCGTAGCCACGCTGGCGCGCCTGCGCCAGCAGTTCCTGCACCTTGTCCGAACTGGTGACTGTGTGCGGCGTATGCGGGTCCATCTGCGTGCGCGCGAGGATGGCGGCGACTTCCTCCGGCGGCAGGGCGCTCAGGTAGGCGCGGCCCGATGCCGAGCAGTACATCGGGATGCGGCTGCCGATCGGCATATGGATCGGGATGAACTTGGGGCTGGAGAACCGCGCGACGTACACCATCGAGGTGCCATCCGGTTCGGTCAGGTTGCAGGTCTCGCCGGTGATATTGGTCAATTCGGACAGGAAGGGGTTGGCGGCATCGATCACCCTGTCCACCGCAAGATAGTTATAGCCCACCTGCATCACGCCCAGCGCGAGCTGGTAGCGCCGTGTTTGCGGTTGGCGCGTGATGTAGCCCAGCTTTTCCAGCGTGTACACCATGCGCTGGGCGGAGCTTTTCGTGATGCCGACCGCTTCGGCAATCTCTGGCAGCGTCATGGTGCGGCGCTCGGCATTGAATGCCCGCAGCACGCCAAGCCCCTTTTCCAGCGACTGGTTGAACAGGGGCGACATCTCCGGTTCCGTTCCCGCTTCCAATCCCGGTCCCGTTCCCGATCCCTTGTCCCCGATCATGTTTTTCACCCATGAAAATAGCGAGCAGCGAGCATAACATGCAGCAATTTTGTTCCGTCGAGGCGCCGATAGAAGGGGCGCGCCATGGCCGCATGAGCACGCAGGGCCAGGCACTGCCACCATCGCTCTGGGCGGCTACCGCAAGTCCGGCGATCGAGACGCCGCCCCTGGCCGCCTCCTGCGAAGTCGACGTGGCTATCGTGGGCGCCGGCTACACGGGCCTTTCCACCGCGTTGCACCTCACGGAGCGCGGGGTCGACGTTTGCGTGTTGGAGGCGTCCGAGCTCGGTTGGGGCGCATCCGGCCGCAATGGCGGCCAGGTGATTCCCGGCCTGAAATACGATCCGGACGAACTGATCCGCATGTTCGGCCCGGAGCGTGCCGAGCCGCTGATCGACATGGTGGCGAAGGCTGCCGACAATGTGTTCGACCTGATCCGGCGCTATGGCATCGACTGCGATGCCCGGCGCAGTGGCTGGATCCAGCCGGCGCATTCGCCAACCATGCTGGAGGCGCAGCTGCGCCGCGTGCGCCAATGGCAGGCGCGCGGTGCCCATGTCGAAATGCTGGATCGCAGCGAAGTCGCCAGGCGCATCGGCACCGAGGCGTATATCGGCGGCTGGATCGACCACCGCGCCGGCAGTATCCACCCCTTGAACTACGTGCGCGGCATGGCACGGGCTGCGGCGGCCAATGGCGTGCGGATCCACGGCAATACCGGCGTCACCGGACTGGCGCGGAAAGGCAGCCGCTGGCGGCTTGTCACGGCAGGCGGCGCCACCGTCACCGCGCAACGGGTGGTGATTGCAACCAACGGCTACACCGGCGACCTGTGGCCGGGGCTCAAGCGCACCATCATCGCGGCAAACAGCTTTATCGTGGCGACCCGCCCGTTGCCGGCCGGGGCAGGCGACACGATCCTGCCGGGCGGCGTGGTCGGATCCGATTCGCGGCGGCTGCTGCTGTACTTTCGCAAGGACACGCAAGGGCGTCTCTTGCTGGGCGGCCGGGGCTCGTTCGCGGAGCCGACTTCGCCGCAGGCATGGCGCCATCTCGAGCGCTCCGTCGACTTTCTCTTTCCACAGGTGAAAGGCATTGGCTATGAGTATCGCTGGGCAGGTCGCGTGGCGGTGACGCCGGACTTCATGCCGCATGTCCATGAACCAGCGCCCGGAATGACGATCGCGCTGGGCTACAACGGCAGGGGCATCGGCATGGCGACCACGCTGGGATGCGCTCTGGCGGAGCACTTGGCCAGCGACTCGCCATCGCCGTTCGTTTATCCGCTTAGCGCGATCAAGCCGATTCCCGGACACTCGCTGCAGCGGCTTTATCTTGCTGCTGCCGTGGCTTACTTCCGGCTGCTAGACAAGCTGATGTAGTGCGCGGACCGGAGTCGGGGAGGCAGATCTGCCTGTAAATCCTGCCCCGCCGACTGAGGCGCCAGATCCACGCGCGGTGTGGGCGTCACACTTCGCGCTTCCACCCAATCCTGTGGCGCTCCTGCGTGGCCTCATGCCGCGCGTCGTCTTCCGTATGCAGGTAGGCGCTGGTCGTGGCAATCGATGCATGCCCGAAATTGTCCCGCACGAACCGCAGGTCCACCTGCTGGTCCGTCATGTGCGAGCCCGCGGTATGGCGCAGCCAGTGCGCCGAGGCGCTGGCCAGCACCGCGGCCCGGCTTTCCCAATCCGGTCCGCGCGCGCGCAGGCGCGCGGCCGCCAGCGCGAAGATCTCCTTGAGCACCAGGTGCAGCGCGCCGCGCGACAAGGGTTTTTCCTTGCCAATGACCGGTAGCACGATGGGGCGGTCCTCGCCTGGCAATGGCATCGGCGGCAGGCTGTGGGCGCTGCGATAGCGCGCCAGCTCCACCATCATTTCGTCCGTGGCCGGCACCAGCCGCGTCTTGTCCCCCTTGCCCGTCACCTCCAGCCACCAACGCTCCAGGCCCTGGCTGTCACGGCGGCAGAAAAACGCCCCCATACGCGTACTGGCCACCTCCGCCGCGCGCAAGCCACCGAGATACAGCACGGTCAGCAGCCAACGGCAACGCGCCGCGTGCAGGCGCTCGCGCGCGGTCGCACGTTCGGTCGCACTGTCGATCGTGCCCGGCATCGCGTCGATGGTGTCCTTGACCGCCTGCCACAGGTCGTGGCTGAGGTAGCGCGTGACCCGCGGCTTGGACTGGCCGCGCCGGTTGCGTGCCAGGGAGAGCGGGTTGCCGGCCAGGTAGCCGGCGTCGACCAGCCACGCAAACAACGTGTTGAGGATGACCATCGCATGGCGCGCACTGGCCGGGGAGAGCGGCCCGGCAAACGGGCGCCACCCTGGCGCGCCACGCGCGAGCTTCTTGCGCGACGCCATCACCCAGCGGGAGGCCGGTTGCGGATCGGCCAGGAAACGCTCGTACACCAGTAAATCCTCATGGGTCAGCGACGACAGCGGCTTGCCATGCTGCATCACGGCCCATAGCAGTAGCCGCTCTACCTCGCGCCGATAGCTTTGCAGGGTAGTGGGGGTGTCGGCATAGCGCGCCAGCCAGGCCGTCACCGCGGCGAGGTCGTCGGCGGCCGAGATCTGCGGGGTGCCGCCGCGCGCCCGGTTGCTGCCGGCGGTGCCGCTCAGTTCGGCGGGCAGGCGCAGGCGCTCGAGCGGGGTGGCGGGCAGGGCGGCGAGGGAGAGGGCTTCCATGGGTGGAGCGGGAGTCACGAGGTGGATGTGGCCGCTATTATAGACAGAAGCGTACTTATGTCTAAAGAGTTGACAATTTATTCAATAAAATAACGTATTACGTAGTAATATAATAGAAAACTCCACGAACGTTCCACGTAGAACATGACCGCCAGCCCGCTCGATCACCCGCCGCCCCTGCCCAGCGACGCCGCCGCCGAGGCCCAGCTCGCCGCCGACATCGCCGCGCTGCGCACGCAGTTCCCCGAAACCCGCGCGCTCTACCGCGAGGTCTGCGCCTTGCTGTTCTTCCGCTACGGCATCACGCCTACCGCCAACAAGCTCTATCAGTTGGTACGAAAGGGCAGCATGGGCACGCCCACCGAGGTGCTGGCGCAGTTCTGGCAAGACCTGCGCGGCAAGATGCACGTGACCATCGCGCACCCCGAGCTGCCGGACGCGCTCAAGGCGATCGCCGCCAATGCCGTGCAATCGATCTGGCAGGCCGCCAACGAGGCGGCCACCGGCGAACTGGCCACGCTGCGGGCCGAAGCGCGGCTGCAGGCGAGCGAGGCGGAGGCCCAGCGCGACCAGGCGCGGGCCGCGGTGGTGGTGGCCGAGCAGAAGACGGCGGCAGCGCAGGCTGAACTCGACGCGACAGAGCAAGCGCGTGCGGCGCTACAGGGGGAGCTGGACGCCGAGCGCCAGGCCCACGCGGCCGCGCAGGCGCGCCAGGAGGAGGGCCGGCGTCAGATCGAGGCGCTGGAGCGGCAACTGGGCGAGATGCATACGCAGTTCTCGGCGGACCTGGAGCGCACCCGCGAGCAGGTGGTGGTGGCGCAGGAGCGCGCCAGCGCCACCGAGCGCCGCGCGCTGCGCGAGATCGACCAGGAACGCACGTTGCGCCAGAAGGGCGAGCAGGCGGTGGCGGATCTGCGCGCCGAACTGGCGGCCGGGCAGGCGAGGGCGCAGGAGGCCGCCGTGGCTGGCGCGGAGCAGCGGGCGCGGCTGCAGGCCGAGCGCGATACGCTTAGCCGGCAACTGGAGGAGGCAGAGCAGGCGCTCGGACGAGGGCAGGCGGCGCAAGAAGGGCTGCGGGCCGAACTGGCAGCGGCGCTGCGGCGCGCCGAGCGCACCCAGGCGGAGGCCGCCGCAGCGCGCCGCCTGGCGCCGGCCCGGCGTCGGGCGCCGGCGATCAAAACCAAGTTCAGGCCGGGGCCGGCTTGAGGCGGGGCGGCAGAGGTGTCGGATGGCATTTATCCACCGCGCAAGGGGACAAGCCTGTGGACAAGGCGCGCGGGGGCCGAGTGCCGACGGCGTCAGCCGATTTGATTATAATTTAAGCAAAGAGCGCGAGCCACGCCTTCCCTGCGGCGCGAATTTCCACGGCAGCAGTCACTCGGGACAACCTTGGAGCCCCAGCACGCCTGGAAGGACGGTGCCACGCCGGATCGCTCGCCTCCCTAAATCTGTTCACCAACACCATGTCGATTGAAATCGAGCGCGCCGAAGCAATTACCTGGATCCGCATCCAGATGGCCCAGCACGGCCTGACCCTGACCCAGCTGCAGGCCGCCGGCTGTTTTACGGAGCCGGCACCGGCGACGTTGCCCGGGGCGGTGCGCTATCGCAATGCGCACGGGCAGGGCTGGGACGGCCACGGCACCATGCCGGACTGGTTGCAGCGGGCGGTCAACGCCGGGCAGAGCGTGAAGCATTTCCGGGTTGGATAACTTTTCACTATCCCTGGAGACCCCACTTAAGCGCGGGCACGCGAGGGCGGATCATCATGTATATTTGCGCCCACAGATGAAGAAACACACAATGCATTGAGTGAGGCGATGAAAGCTGCCGGGGACATCGACGCCGTAGACCATATCAGTCGAGAGGCTGGCGACAAGACAAAGGGCTTTAGATTTCAGAAGCTACGCGGTGCTATCCGATTCCTACAACGAGTAGAGGCAAATCGCGACGGCCAGGTGCAGTGTGCGCTGGAGTTTCTTGAAGACTCAGTACTATTTGATAGCAGCGATAGCTCTTCAATTAGCGGTGAAGAGAACAAGTACTACGGATCCCGGGTCAGCTTTAATTCCCCAGCCATACGAAATACGGTTGTAGCATTCCTTGATCTCCATTTTCAATATTCAAAAAGTAGTGAGCTAAAACTCGGTGTCTATGCTTCCGCGGAACTTGCACAAGAGCGGATCTCAGCTCAATTGCGAGAAGCACTGGGCTATGAATCGAAGCAGAAAAACTACGACATTCTGGAGAAACTTGTTTCTGGCGACGAGCTTACCGAAGAGGAAAAAGAGGTCGCCCTCGCTGTGACCAAAGCGGAATACTCTGCGCAATACAAGGACCCCCTCGAAGGGATATGGCGCACTCGTCGCAGGGCTCTCTGTTGGCGAGTTTACAAATTTCATAAAATCGATCGATTGGTCTATCACAAATGATTCTAATGAGACTTTGGAGCAAACGGCTTTAGATCTTGTGCGAGGGTGCAGATTTTTTAGTCATAGGCACGAGCACCTTGAAACTTATATTCTCAACAGCTTCCTCGACGAGCTGGAAAAAAGGTCCCTTCAAAATGGCACGAATCGCCTAATGACTACTGACGGTCTAAAGCTCATTTTCAATGAGATCCTTGTCGGGTCCATTGGAGATGAGCGAACTATAGATCCCGCTGCGGAGGCATGGGCGAATGTCGACCCGAGCGATTTCCGGAATTTGGCGGATAAAATTCTGGCTGTCTGCCCTGAGTTTAACCCGAAAATTCTGCAAGTATTGGCGAGAAAGTGTGGTCTGGCCCGCAGCGTAGAGCTTGGGGGGAGCGGGAAATGAAAGCTTTGCTTCGTAGGATACTGGATGTATGTGAAGATGAGCTTATCGGCATGAGCTGTCCGATTTCTAGTATGTCGCAAGACGAAGTACTTACTGCTATCCGGAAGTTGACGGAGGCTTCCGAGCGTCATTTTGTTAGCCTCCGGCAATTATACAGATATAGACCCAGGGATCACCACACGATCAAGGGTGCCGTCCTTACTCTGTTTGACGACTGCTTCCTAGCTTTTGACGAAGTGGAACATGAAAAATAACGACAAGCGCCCACTGTATTTCATCTCCGGTGAGGATTTTTATTTCATCGCATATTCGATTCTACTGGTGTTGGAGTTTCTGGGGGGGTCTGCGCGACGGGTCAAAGATCACCGTAAAATCTCATATCTGATCCAATTTATTAGTGACGAACGTTTGATCGGGATTCTTGCAAGAACACAAAATAAAACGGTGGCGAATCCAAACGACCGCGAGCTTTTGTTTTCGAGCTTTACGAATGCCGAATTGCACAAGCGAGAGGTTTACAAAATCTTATTTTCGCTGGAAAAGAAGGGATACGTTTCTCTACACCGAACCGACGTGGCCGAAATTCTCGATGTAACATTAATGGCGACAAATTTGCCTGATGGTTTCTTTTCGAGCGCTCACTTTGATAAGGAACATCGGGCGGCTAATGAGTTAAGAACGCTTGTTCCTAGAATATCGACGCTGACGCTGGATTCATTGCTCGAGCGCATGTATCAGGAAAGAGGAATTCGTGTATGGGCTTCCTAAGTATTCGAAAAGTTGAGTATTTTGGTGATAAATATTACTTTGAATCGCCTCCTCTCAGCTCGCACCTCTCAATCATCGAGGGGCCCAATGGCACCGGAAAGTCGACCTTCTTTAACCTGATTTATTACGGGTTGGGCGGAAAAGTTGAGGAATTCGATCCAACGGCTTCTGAAGTTMACAAGGAAGTAATGGAGGATACGAACAATCTAGTCCGACTGGTGGTTGGTATCGATGGGGAATTGTTTACCCTGACTAGACGCTTCAGGGATAATCACATCACCATTTTTAAGTCTGTCGCGGAGGCGGACGGAGTCGTCACGCCACTGCAGACGGAGACTCTCCCGGTGTTTCGGCGCGAAGACTCAAAGACCTTTTCGGATTGGTTGCTGGAGAATTTGAGCATTCCTGTGGTAGAAATCTTCCAAGGAGGAAGGCAATTCAAATTGAATTTCTCCGATTTGGCCCGTCTGATTTATCATAACCAGAGTCCGGATCCAAACGGAATTTATAAGCCTGCGGATAGTATTAATTTTGTTTCTGATTCATTGGAGATTCGACGGGCAATATTCCAGATTCTTGTCGGTAAGACGCTGCTCGAGCTTTATGACGCTATCGGCCATCAAAAGATCTCGGAAAGAGATGTTCAAGCTGCACGGATGGTTTGCCAAGAATATGAGGATATTGTAAGTCAGTTGCTTAAAGCCAGTGGTTTCACTGATATTCGAAACACCAAGGCACTCAATCATCAGATTGAGGTCCTGGAGCTCCAGATAGACGCATTGCTTGAAACGCGGCGAGCATATTCCACGGGAAAACTCGGAAGCGTCCAAGCACAAGCGGCGCTGCAGGCGGAGATCGCTCGGGTTCGGGAACTCGAGCTGACACGTCGCGAAATCGACGAGCAGCGTGAACAGTTGGTGCAGGAAGCCGGGCGGTTAGTCGATGTTGAGCGTAACTTGGAATCGGACATCCAACGCATTAACAAAGTGATTTACGCGCACGGCCAGCTCAGCTTGTTCTCGCGAGATACGTGTCCTTACTGTTTGAGCGATGTTATGCGAGCACCTGGCCACTGTGTATGCGGAAGCGCCGTCGACGAACATGATTATCAACGCTTCTTTTACAGTCCTGCTGAATACTTGGACATCCTAAAGAGTAAGTCAAAAACCCTTCAAACGCTGCGGCTAGCGATTCGCTCCGTGCAAGAAGAGTCTGCGCGATGGAAGGCGGAACGCGAGCAAATGGCGCAAGAGTTGTCAACTAGGCGCGAGAGAATCGAAGATGCGACGGCTGGGCCGGATAAGGTCGAACGAGCGATGGAAGAGCTAGACAGCAGCCTTCTCGAAGCTCGGGATAAGCTCGCCAAGTTGCAGGAAGCCTATCGGCTTGAGTCCAAGCTGGCTACGTTGCTCAAACGCTGGGACGAAAAAAAGAACGCGCTTGAGAGCGCGAAGGCCGAAGTACTGCGGTTGGATGGCGAATCCAAAGCCGAACTTCAGCAGCGGATTGAGGACTTCAATCGCATCTACAATGAATTTATGACGTCTGTTGTAGCAGACTGCAGGAGCGCAAGCATTGACTCCCAAACGTATCTGCCCGTAATTAATAATGGGCAGTACAGGGAGCATAGTGCGAAGGTTCCAAAGAGATTTCTCTACTACCTCGCGCTGCTACAGCTCTCTCTTGCGTCCGATGTGCCATTCCCGAGACTGCTTTTAGTGGATACGCCTGAGACAGCAGGAATTGATCTCGAAGGACTCGTGGAAATGTTGAAGCAAATCGAGTCCTTGGAAAATCCTAAGGAACGCGACTTCCAGATCCTAGTATCTACTGGCGTCGGGAAGTATCCTCCGGAATTCTCTGGCAATGTTGTTTTGCGCCTTACGAAGCAAGATCGTCTCTTGAAAGAACGAGTTGCGGCATAAGGACAATTCAGTAACGTGCCGCGGCCAGAATCCTTTCAAGTCATACTTGGAGTCATCGTACTTTCGGTGCAAAATCTGGCGCTAGCAAGCCGGGATGCCGCTTGCGGCAAGGCTTTCCAGGTTGCTTGGCGCCGCGTAACCGCCGATCTTACAGGTAACTGATTCCAAAGGGTTTTCAGGGCCGAACCGCCAGATTTCGCTTCAAAAGTACGATGACCCCAACTCGGGGTGATCGTACTTTCCGTGTAAAAAATGGCGGTAGCAGGGTGCAGAGTCGCCTGTAGCAAGGCTTTTCGCCGCACCGAGTCTCTCGCGATCGGTGCATTTGTAAGTCCTTGATATATCGGCACTTTCCGTGACAAACCGCCAGAAAATGCACGGAAAGTACGATCACCCCGAAAAGGACGATTACCCCGGGCCCGACGCAGCCCGAGAGGCGCGGGCGTACGCACGCAAACCGAAGGCATGACGCAATGACGGAACAAGTGACTCCATATCTGGACACCTGCACTACCTGCACTACCTGCACTACCTGCAAGGGTACGGGCAAGTTTCAGGCATTCGGGCGGCAGACGGTCAAGCTTCCCCATTGCAAGGACTGCAATGGCACTGGCCAGCGATATTACAAGCAGAGCCGGGAACAGCGCGCGAAGCGTAGCGCCGCCATAAAGGAGCGTGAAGAAGCCGGAAAGCGGGCAGAGGTCGAGTGGATGGAAGCCCAAAAGCAGTCGGCATTCCGAACTTTTGAGGCAGCGCATCCTGACATCGCGCAGTGGTGGACAAGCTCGCCGCTAAAATCGGCCGCGACCCTGCGCGGTGAGGCGACAGCTCACGGCAACCTGACCGAAGCGCAAGTGCAGATGGCAAGGCGCTGTATCGAAAACGAGGCCGCGATGATCCTGAAGGCAGAGGGGAGCCATCGCCGTATCGACGTTGACGCGTGGCACATCGCCGATCGCTTGCAACGGGAACCGGTCGCGCAGGTCGGCAGCTTCACCTTTCGGTCGGCGGACGACACCAGCCAGAATCCTGGGGCGATCTACGCGATTCATACCGAGACCGACCAATATCTCGGCAAGATCGTGCTGGAGCGGATTTTTCTGCCGTTAGTGGTGTCGGACTACCCCAACGAGTTACTGGCCGAACTTGTTGATCTATTGACGTAGTAACGCAATAACGTATTGACGCAATGGCAGAGATCGACGACCGACGACTGGGCCAGAGGTTGATCGACGGAATGCTGCGGGAGCGGTAATGGACCTGGATCGAATTGAAATCGAAATTGAGTGCCCAAGATGCAGTTTCTTCGCCAAGATTCTCTATCGGGATGCGCGGCTTCGGGATGTCATCATCTGCAGGGGCTGCAAGGGCAATATCCAGCTGGATGACCACATGAACGCGTGCCGGAAGGCGAAGCGGCAGGTTGCGGCGGCTTTTCAGGAACTCGAAGACGCTTTTGCGAAGCTGAACAAAGCAATAACCTTGAGATTCTAAATGGACTCTGCATACCTCCAGCGTGTTCGCTTCCAACTGCAAAAACGGGTGCGTCGACTCAACTCATGCGCGCCGCTGATCTTTCACAGTTCTCTGGTCCAGTTCTGGAACTACCTCCAATCTCAGCCGTTGACCGCAGGCATTCTCGGCAGGCTTGAGGTCCAGTCGCCGGCTTACGGTGACGAGATTGAGGCGATCACTTCCCAGCATCTCCTTGAGGAGTTCACGACGGAAGCCGAGCAGTCTGCCTTCGTGTTCCGTATCATCGAGCACTGCGCACGGCAGCCGCTGGGCAGCGGTATCGGCCCGGAAGTGAAGCTGGGCCATGCGATATCCAGTGCGTCCAAGCACGATGAGGCGCTCAATCAGTTCAGGGAGATGTTCCTCGAGCCCTTTTACGAATACCTTGACGAGGCGCTGGACCAGCAGGGAGCAGTGCTGTCGTTGCTGATCAAGTACAAACGTAAGGTGGAATGGTTCGAGCGAGACGCCCTGGTCGCGCGTGCGGCGGGGCTTGAACGAGACCTGGCTCAGCATCTCTACGCGTTTCTCTTTGATCAGGGTCTCGACTTCCACATCGAGCCTCAATCTGCATCGGGCATCGCTGATCTGGTCGCCCCGGAGCTGGTACTCGATGCGAAAGTCTTCGATGGATCGAGGCGCGGGCTGGCATACCTGGCAAGCGGGGTTCATCAGGTGCACACCTACACCCGCGACTTCAATCAGGAGGTTGGCTATCTGGTGGTGTACAAGACGTGTTCCGATACCATCGATTTCACATTCTCGCAGGAGGGACAGTTGCTGCCCTACCTGTCGCTGGGTGGCAAGATCATTTATCTGCTTGTCATCGACATCTGCGGGTACGAGGCCAGTGCTTCCAAGCGCGGAACCATGAGGATCCATGCGGTAGATCAGGAGAGCCTGGTGCGCATGGCCGACGGGATCGTCACGGAAGAACCTGACGACTCGACAGCGATCGAGCGCCAGACGCTGCCATGACAGGCGTCGCGCCCGACCGCTGCGCGGGGAGGATCGTGGCCAAAGTGCCGCATCCCCAATCCAAAATTTCCCGCGAACCAGACGGCAACCACGCACGCCACGGCTTGCCGACACAGAAGATCGCTGGCGATGACACGTTCACTTGTTCGGACAAGCTATGAATGCGAAGGAGATTGGTCGGGCCGCGGGGCGCATATTTGCGTATCGACTGCCTGCCAACTGGATTTTCCGATCCCAGGAGGATCAGGAGGACTATGGGATCGATGGCGAGATCGAGATCGCGAGTCCCGACGATAAGGCATCGGGCTTCATTTTCAAGGTTCAGATCAAAGGGCAGCAGAACGTTTCGTATGTCGATCAGGGCAACTTCGTCGCATTTAACCTGCCCGTGGCACGGCTTCGCTACTACCTGCAGCAGGTGGAGACGCCAGTCATTCTTGCGGTGGTTGATGTAACCGAGGAGAAGGTGTTCTGGAAAAGCCTGCAGGATGACACGGAGGTCTCAGACAATCTGAAACGCGCCATTGCCAACGGCCAGAACAGTATGGTGGTTCATCTGCCCACCAGCGCCACGCTTCCCGCAGGCGCCATGGTGCTGCTCGCGGCAGTCGAAAAGAACATTAACTGGTTGCGCCTCCATGCACTGAACCGGCTTGCCGGACCGATCGACGCGTTGCTTGACCGGTCGCACGACGACGTACTGGATCAGCTGCTCAACCAGCAGAAACAGTTGAGCCTCAAGATATACAACGAGAAGTTCGAGCGGCTGTATGCGGGGGAAGAGTTCCACACGCTGTCGGGCTTGGTGCACGAAGTGATCCGCTCGGCGACGGAACTGGTGGAGACGCGGATCTCGGCGGGGGTTTACCTCGAGCGGTTGATGCTGCGCGAGGTCGATAGGACGAGCGCGCAAGGCCTCAAGGCATTGGGCGCTCTGTACGCATACATGCTCGATGTCGTGCGTCGCCGGCGGGCGCCGGCCCACATTCGTCGATATGTGCTCATGCTTTTCAGAGCGCAGCATCTGCAGGGGGCGGTGCATTCCGACTATCACTATTTTCTGTCGGCCAAGCAGTTTCCGCGGGAGAGTCTGACGGGCTGGATCGTGGCGTCATCGCGATTGCAGACGGGTGAGCGTGCCGCGCGCCATGTATTGAAGACCGTCCAGATGATCAACCGGGCGGTGCTCGCCGGGCAACATAGCCTGTTGCTGGATGGCCTGCCGCGCTTCGCTGCCGCTGTGTCGCTGTTCGCATACCGATTGGCCGAGGATGGTCTGACGCAGCGAGCCGATGATCTTCTGACCTGGCTGAAGTTTTGTATCGACCTCGCCCTTGACGTGGCGAAGGCGACTAAGGATGTCGATGCTCTGGCGCAATTGATCTTGCTCAATGCGTGGTCGGAGTGTCAGGAAAGCCGGAGGCGACAGCGGATTGAAGAGTCCATTGGCCTCGTTGCGTTGATCGACGATGCCGAGATGGCGGAGCGATTGCGCACGGCGTTGAACTCGCTGACCGACGACGTCGCATCTAGGTTGGGGCAGAGGCCGCCGGACGACGAAATCGCATGTTTCCGACGGCGTGCGCTGGGATTAGGCATCGACGTTGACAATCCGGAGGACAAGGTCGCTCGGATCATCCATCAGGGGCTGCTCGACTACAACCCAGAGCGGGTGGTCAAGGACTGTGAATCACTTGTCATGGTGCCTGGGCGCGCACTCGGGGTACCTGCTCAATTAGTTGGGTTGCCGTCGGCTGGTACAAAGCTGCTGCATTGTCTGAAAAAGGGACATACGGCGGGAGGGTGGAGGCTCGACGAGATTTATAGCTCGCCAATCCCTGGGGCGGGCTTCAGGGACAGCTTCTGCGAGGGTTGCGAGTCCCGTCGGGCCCGCGGCCCGGACTGGCGCTGGTCCAGTCAGTGGCAACATGAACTGGCGGTCAAACACAAGGCACTTTTTGCGCAACTCGCGACCTTCTAGTCCTCGCGCACCAAACAGCCTGCAGCGTCGGTATTGCCTATAGTTACGGCGGGCAAAAAGGAGCATGACGCCCAAGTTTGTCGACTGGCATGCCGGACACATCGTCCGCCTGCCAGCAACTACGCGTGAGCGCCACTGTTCAGAGTCAGCGGCGGCATGGATAACCAACCACTGTCAGATTTAGTCTAGGCTATTAAATATAACCGCACTTCGCTTAACACTAGATAATCTTCATCATCGCATCGTAGTGATTCTTGTCGTTCGCCTGGATGAGTTCGAGCAAGTCTGTGAGCACGCCAGGAGCCTCCGATAGCACCGAAAGGTCGTGGTCAGGCTCTACTTGTTCCATATGCGAGTGAGTATGAAGAAACCTCACAATTCTCGCTTTTGCCGCTGCGTCCCCCTCAAGCGCCTCGAGCTGTTGAGCCAGATTCCCTGCACGACCAGGCACCCGGAAAGCCAGAAATGACTCCAACAGCCGTCGAGCAATATTGGGTAGTCCGTACACTTCCGCGAGGCTTTTTGGCGCGGCGGCCTTGGCTCCTTCATTGATGCACCGGAATAGATAGTGATACTCCGACTCGTATTCGTGCAAGAGTGGGTCCAACGTGCGAAGGGTCGCGCTCCGCAGACCGTCCTCAATCGTTGGCGCCAGCATGTAGAAGTGCGTCGTCTTGGATTTGGACGGGTCGTAAGGGTTGCTTCGTAGATTGCCTGCATAGTTGAACCAATTCTTCACCTGTCTGAAGAAGCCAAAATTGTGAGTCAGGATGAAGAGTTGTTTAGCGTCCTTGGTACGCGTCTTCATGTACCCAAAGGCACAGTACAGCGAATTGGCGTCCAGGCTCGATACTGGGTCGTCGATGACCACGATCCCGTTCTGAATGTCGAATGTCGTATCGCTCAGTGTCTTCAGGAAGTACATGAAGGCGATGGCCGTACGTTCGCCATCGCTTAAGTGCATGGCTGGATTGGGCCCGCGCATGATGGTGTAGCCGGTATCCTTCACCTCGAAATGAAGTTCGTCTCTGCCCAGATAGGCAGCCATCTCACGATTCAGCTCCTCGGCGGGCTTGAGATGCTGTCGGATCTCGCTCTGCAGCTCCTTGACCTGTTCAGGGATGGGAGCAATCCGTTCACGCGCCATATCCAGTGCGGCTGTTGCGCCTGCGACGACTTCTGAACGTGAGCGCCACTCCGTCAGGGCCTTCGCGCCTTCATCGAGTTCAAGGGCTTCGCGAGCAGAAGCTGCGGTGGCATCGAATCTATCGGTGTGGTCATTGTGCGCCTGGACCAGATTTAGCAGCTGCTGACCAGCAGAAAACCCAGTGGATGCACCCATTGCCGAGACGCCATTGAAGAGCACCTCGAAGAATTTCACGAACCCCGAGTCGCTCTGGAAGTCGATTCGCGGAAGGTAGCGCAGCAAATCCAAGGACTGGAAAGGCTCCTTAAGCTTCTCTTCCAGGCCTCGTTGAAGGCCTGTCAAATACCCTTCGACGTACGTGGTCTGCTTGTTGAGCTGCGCCATGGCAGCATCGAACTGCGAGTGCAGATGTGGGTAGAGAGCGGATCTTTCCGGGATAGTCTTCGCGAGAGCTTCCTTGCGAAGGGAGCCCACAGTGTCGAGGAGAGCCCGCAGTCGGTCCTGATGCGCCTTGAAGTGGTCGTTGAAATGCGCTGCGAGGGTTTCTACCCGAAGGAGTGGCAGCGGCTGATCACAGAACTGGCAGTTCGTCTCGGCCTCGCCATGTAGATGCATGCCCTTCTCGACCCAATCCGCCAAGTCTGGGGACCGGACAAGCTTCTCGATGGAACTCGATACCACCGTGACCCGAAGCTCCCCGCTGACAGCGTTCGTAAGCTCGTGGAGTTGGATATTGCCCGAAGTCGGCTGCAGCAGCTTGGGCATCGGCTTGCCCTGGATTGCGTCCTCCAGTTGTTTTCGTTCGTCTTCCGGCAAGAGTGCTGTCGGAGCGCTGGCACTAGCCAATCGGCGCATCAGCTCCTTGAACTTCGGAGCTTCATAGTTGTTGTAGCGCGCATCTCCGAGTAGCAGATTGCGGATAATCCGTGCTTGGCTAGTACAGAAATTATTGAAATTGGCCGTTGCTTCTTCAAGCTCTGTCTGAGCCGACCCACGCTGCTTCGTGAGCTCGTCCTGAAGCGACAACAGTTGGGCGACCAGCTTCTGCTTCACCGAACTGTCTTCACCGAGATAGAAGACCGGAGGCAGCTCATGACCCGGTACCTCGAAGATGTTTCGATCGACGAAATCTCGGTTGAAAACTCGGATGGGAGGAGAAGCGGCCGTGCCGAAGTCGCTGCCCTTCAGCGGGCCCCCTTCCAACAGCAGCTCCACCGCAGTTGCATCTGGCGCTTCCCGGCGCTGCAGGAACCGGAATAGGGTGGATAGGGACGTTTTCCCTGCACCGTTCCATCCGTAGATGAGGTTGTATCGCCCGAAATCAGGCAGGCCGTCCCACTTGAAATTCCTGAAGATTCGGTAACCCTGGAGCTTTGTGATCTGTTTGAGTGCCACTTTACACTGCCTATTTTCTTAGGATATGCCGGCCCGGTAAGGCGGCACAGGATTGTGGAGGCCGAGGGGATTTTACACTTGCCACCTCGCCGCAGCGCCGGTCAGTCGGCCCCATGAGGCCAGGAACACAATTCTGCAAAGTCTGGGAACAAATTTGTGCAAACCGACGAGTCCCGAAAGGGGCGCTCATTTGACATAACGTCCGTGCGGCGAATTTTCACTGTAGCGGCAAAGTTGTAATGTCCGGTTTCAGCAAAGTTGAAATGTCCACCTGAGGCGCCCTTCATGGTATTCAGCCTACCCGGTTGAATGCATAAAAGGACGCCCGGCGATGGCTGGAACCGAGATCATTACAGTAAGCATGCGTGAGTTAGATAGGCTCAAGACCGTCCAGGCGGTCGTGGATGGTCAATTGCGGCCCGGGGTAGCTGCCGAACGGCTGGAGATCACGGATCGGCAATTCGGGCGGCTGCTGGAGCGCTACAGGCGGGAAGGCGCATCCGGGCTGGTTTCTCGCCGGCGCGGTCGACCCAGCAACAATCGGATGCCAGCGGACCGCGAATCCGAAGCCCTCAGCCTGATTCGGGAACACTACGCCGATTTCGGTCCAACTCTGGCGGCCGAGAAGCTGCGAGAGCGCCATGGACTGACGTTGTCCAAAGAATCGATCCGCCGACTGTTGACGGCAGCCGGCCTGTGGGTGCCGCGCAAACAGCGGCCGCCGAAGGTCTACCAGCCTCGTAATCGGCGTGCCTGCTATGGCGAACTGATTCAGATTGATGGCTGCGATCACCGCTGGTTCGAGGACCGAGCGCCGGCGTGCACGCTGCTGGTCTACGTGGATGACGCCACCAGCCGGATCATGGGGCTGCGCTTTACCCATACGGAGTCTACGTTCAGTTATTTCGCCGCGACGCGGAGATATTTGGAGCGCCACGGCAAGCCGGTGGCGTTCTACAGCGACAAGGCCAGCGTCTTCCGAGTCAACCATCCCAACGCCACCGGGGGCGACGGTCATACTCAGTTTTCCCGGGCCTTATTTGAGCTCAACATTGAAGGCATCTGCGCCAACAGCAGCCAGGCCAAGGAACGCGTTGAGCGGGCGCACCTGACGCTGCAAGACCGGCTGGTAAAGGAACTACGTCTGCGAGGCATCAACTCGATGGAGGCTGCCAACGCGTTTGCGCGTGAATTCATCGACGACTACAACGAGCGCTTTGCTAAGCTGCCGCGTAACAACCACAACGCCCATCGGCCGCTGCGATCTGATGAGAATCTGGATCTGATCTTTGCGTGGCGAGAGCCCCGTCGAGTGTCAAAGAGCCTGACATTCCAGTTCGACAAAATGCTCTATCTGTTGGCCGATACGCCGGAACATCGCAAGCTTGCCGGTCGCTACATTGATGTCTATCACTACCCTGATGGGCGGATAGAACCGCGGACGAACGGCGTTGCTTTAACCTTCACGACCTATGACAAGTTGTCGGAAGTGAATCAGGGCGCGATCGTGGACAACAAGCGCCTCGGACATGTGCTGCAGTTGGCCCAATACGTTCAGGAAAAGCGCGACAACACACGATCTCTCTCTTTGCCTGCCATTGAAGGGCCTCCCCGCAAGCGTGGGCGGCCACCTGGCAAAAAGTCCCAGCGCTCGCTGGATCAGAGCGATATGTTGGAAGGGCTAAAGCGCTTGCAGAAGCAGCCGTGGTCGCTTAACGGAACGGAGAACTGATCTCAACTTATTACTGGAACACAAACTCGCTCCACTGGCATGATATCCCTCACCCTGAGCTGGACTCATTCGTGTCAGGCCAGCACCACCGCCCTACGGGAAACCCAAAAACTGACCAAGAAAGTTGAAGACTCACCGGACATTTCAACTTTGCTGGCGACCGGACATTTCAACTTTGCCTGGACATTTGCTGTTGTCGAGGCATGGCTGGGCGCGAAGGGCACCCCAGGTAGCCCTTGGAACGTTGGAAACCTCTAGCGCCTGTCGACGAGCCGCTGTTCGGAACGGATTCACTCCGTCGCCGGAAAAGAAGGCCAGCGCATCGCCGCTTAGTCAGCCCCCGCTCTTGCGTGGTCTCCCATTACTGCCGGCGATCTCGAGGCTCCGAAGCGCCGGCCCTGCGGGAGTCTATGCCGCCTTGAGCTCGTCGAAGGCTTCGAGGGCGCGCAAGGAATAGATATAGGCGGCCCCCGCATTCATCGCGATTGCGACCCCAAGCGCATCCGCCAACTCTTCCTTGGTGGCGCCCGCCTTGGCGGCCGCGGCGGCATGCGAAGCGATGCAACCATCGCAACGCGTGGTGACAGCTACCGCCAGTGAAATCAGCTCGCGTGTCTTGGAATCCAGGGCTTCATTAGCGCCCTGGGCCGCAGCTAGCCCACGGTAGGCTTCCAGCATTTTTGAGTGCGGTGTCTCCAGGCGGGTATTGGAGCGTTTCAGGCTGCCGAGCAATTCGCGCCAGTTCATGAACATGGCGATCTCCAAAGGGATGGGTTAAGGGAAGGGCGGGAATCCGACGTCATGTCGAATCGCAGCAGGTCGGCCTGACCGCGTTCGGGCCAGGCTGCGGCGATGCCGTGACGTGCGCATCGCCAGTACTACTCCAGACGGATGTTGCCGTCCTTGATCAGCTGGCGATAGAAGGCGTCATCGACGGCCAGCTGCCTGCTGAATTCGTCGGGGCCTTCAAAAGTCGGGTACTGGCTGTATTTCATCAGCTGCGCCTTGACTTCAGGTGCCTTCAGTACGCGTTCCGCTGCGGCTGCGTACTGGCTGACCAGTGCGGGTGGCGTGCCCTTGGGCGCGTACAGTCCATACCAGCTTGGCAGCGAGTAATCCAGGTTCAACTCGCGCAGGGTCGGCACATCGGGCAAATCCGGATGGCGCTCGGCGCCGGTCGAGGCCAGCGCCTTGAGCTTTCCCGCCTTGATCTGCTGCAAGGCCACAGGGTCGTACAGGACGTCGATGCGGCCCGCCAGCAGGTCGTTCAGGGCTTCGGCCGAGCCCTTGTAAGGCACGTGCAGCATCTTGGCGCCGGTCTTGATGCTGACCACTTCACCTTGTAGGTGGGTGAGGGTGCCCAAGCCGGCGGATCCGAAGCTGGACTTGCCTCCGCTGGCTTTCGCGTAAGTGATGAAATCGCGCATGTCCTTCGCCGGCAGGTCGCGCCGCGCAGCCACGATGCCGATGGTGGATGTCAGCTTGGCGATCGGCACGAAGTCCTTGAACGGATCGTAGGGCACCTGGCGCAGGTGCGGCGTGATCACGTGCACGCCGGTCGGCGCCAGGAGCAGCGTGGTGCCGTCGCCGGCTGCCGCCGCCACGGCTTGCGCGCCGATGCTGCCGCCGGCGCCGCCCCGGTTCTCGACGACAAAGGTGGTGCCGGTATCGCGCGTCATGCGCTCGGCGAAAAGCCGCGCCAGGTTGTCGGCGTTGCCGCCCGCGGGATAGGGCACTACCACGCGCACCGGTCCCTTGGGCAGCGCGGCGGCTGCCCCGGCTGCCCCGGCCGGGGTGGAGGCGATCATGGTGCCCGCGAGGCCGAGCGCGGCCAATACTGTCTTGTATCTGCTTGTCATTTTCTGTCTCCTCACACGCCCCCGCGGATGCCGGGTCGGTTCAACGGCCGCTGTAGCTGGCGGCTCTCTTTTCGCGGAAGGAGCGCATCCCTTCCTGCGTGTCGTCGCTGTCTCGCACCACGTTGAGTTCGCGCAGGGCGTCCGCCATCAGCTCCGACGGTCCCTTCGGCATCACCGATTGCGCCACGAAGCGCTTGAGTGTCCTGAGCACCAGCGGCGCCGAGCGCGACAACTCGTCCGCCATCGCCATGGCGGCCTCCACCTGTTGCCCGACCGGCACCACATCGTTGACCAAGCCGGCATCGCGCGCGCGCTGCGCATCGACGGTTCGGCCCAGTAACATGATCTCCATGGCGACCTTGTGTGGAATCCGCGAGGCCAGGCCGGCGATCATCCCGCCGGTAAAGCCCAGCCGCGCCTCCGGATAGGAGAATTTGGTGTTGTCCGCGGCGACGGCTAGGTCGCACATCATGTGCAGCACCATGGCGCCACCGACCACCCAACCGGCGGTCGCCGCGATGATGGGCTTGTCCGTGACGAAACCTGAGCCGGGAATGCAGCGCCATAGCTCCGGCAGGTTGGTGACATCCGCGCCGGCCGAGAACGCATCATTGCCGGCGCCGGTGATCACCGCGATGCGCTGGTCGGATGCGTCGAATTCCTGGAAGCCCTGCTGCAGCAGTTCCGCCGACTCTTTGCAGATGACATTGCGCTTTTCCGGGCGGTTCAGCGTGAACAGCGTGACCTTGCCGTGCTGCTCGATCGTGACGATGCTCATTTCTTGTGTCTCCGTTCTTGATGCGATTAACAGGGAATTGCCGGTTCAATCCACGCGCACGCGCGCGTCCACGGCCACGCAGCCTTGCCCTTGCACGCGGACCTTGAGCGGATTGATCTCGATCTCGAAATCGCCCCCGCGCAGGGCGTCGGCCAGCCAGCCCATGCGTACCATGACGTCGGCCACGGCCTCGATATCGAGCGGGGGGCGACCGCGATAGGCCTGCAGCAGCGGTGCCACCTTGAGGCCCCGCAGCGCGGTCAGCGCCGTCTCTCGCGCCAGCGGTGCCGGCAGCACCGCGATATCACGCAGCAACTCGACCAGCACGCCGCCGCTGCCCACCAGCACCTGCGGCCCGAACTGCGGATCGCGTCTTACGCCGACGATCAGCTCCAGCTCGCCCGCTTCCTGCGCCTGCAGGTAGAAGCCCGCAACGCGGGCCTGCGGCAGGCTCGCGCCGATGCGCTGACGCATCGCCTGAAGGCCTTCGCGCAGGGCGTCGGCATCGGCCACATTTAGCAGCACGCCGCCCACGTCGGACTTGTGTACGATGTCAGGCGACACCACCTTGGCCACCATCGGGAAGGCGATCGCATGGCTGCCCGTCACTGCGGCCTCGATGTCGGAAAACACCTGGCCACGGTTCACCGGCACGCCGATCGCCTGCAGCAGCGCCTTGGATTCGGACTCGCCAAGCGCGCCGCGGACGTCTGGCAGGCTGGCGGGTTCGAATCCTGCCGGCTGCGGCGCCGGTGTCGCCTGCCACACGGACCAGCGGCGCCAGCCCTCGACCGCCGCCACCGCTTCGCCCAAGCTGTTGGTGAACGGCACGCCGCATCCGATCAGCGCCTTGCGCGCGGCCGTGGCGGCCGCGCCCGGCTGCATCACGAACAGCAGCGGCTTGCCGCTGTCCTGGCCGCCGGCGGCGAGCTGGCTGGTGATGGTGACCAGGTCCGGCGCGGTGGTCATCACCGCGAGGCCCAGGTCGGTGTGCGGGTCGGCCATGGCGATCTCGGTGGTCTTGAACCCTACGTCCACCGCCTCCGCGGCTTCCTCATACCGGCGCCCGCCCAGGTCGACCGGGTTGTCCGCCTGGCCGGGGGAGTAATAGACCGACAGCGCGTCGCGAGTGGGCTTGGAGAATCGCGTCAGCGGAATGCCGGCTTCCGCCAGCCTGTCGGCGCTGAGCGCGCCGCCACCGCCGGAGGTGGTGACGATCAGCGCCTGGTCGACCGTCCTGCCCGGATAGCGCGCCATCGCCGCCGCGAGCACCAGCATGGCGGCCGGGTCATCCAGCAGCACGACGTTTTCCTGCCGGCAGACGGCCTGCAGGCTGGCGAAGTCGCCGGCCATGCTGGCGGTATGCGAAAACGCGGCGCGGCTGCCGTCGGCGGTCTTGCCCGCCTTGACCGCCAGCCAGGGCTTGCCTGCGGCGCGGGCGCGGCGTGCCAGCTGCACGAAGCGCTCCGGCGACTTGATGCCTTCGATATAGGTGCAGATCACTCGCGTGCGCGGGTCGGCGATCAGGAACTCGACAAAGTCGCACAGCTCCAGGTCGGCCTGATTGCCGACGGAGACGCAGTGCGTAAAGCCGATGCCGATCTCGTAGGCGCGATCGAATAGCGTCGCCATCAGCGCGCCGCTCTGGCTGACAAGGCCGATCGGGCTCTCGATCAGGCTCTCGACTTCCAGCGCGGGCGAGGAACACAGCACCAGCTTGTTGGCCGGGCTGATCAGGCCCAGGCAGTTCGGCCCGATCAGGCGCATGCCGCTGGCATTGGCGATCTCTACGATCTCGCGCTCGAGCGCGGCGCCCTCGGCGCCGGCGTCGGAGAACTTGGCCGTGATGATGATGCCGGCGCGTGCGCCGCGCGTGGCGCATGCAGCGATCTGTTCCTTTACCTTTGCCTGCGGCACGGCCATGATGACCATGTCCGGCGCGGCCGGGGTGGCGTCGATGCTGGGATAGGTCTTGAGGCCGAACAGCGTTTCGCGTGCCGGGTTGATCGGATAGACGGCTCCGTCGAAGTTGTGCTTGAGCAGCATGCGGTACAGGCGTCCGCCGAACTTGCCTTGGTCTTCGGACGCGCCGATCACCGCGACCGAGCGCGGATTCAGCAGCGCGGCCAGGTTGTCGGCGGACGTGGTGGGTAGGTTCATCTCCTGTCTCCTTCGCGATATTCGCGTTGTCTTGTTGTGTCGTGTCTTGCGGCGCCGTCCCTGGTTTGCCGCCGCGTCAGCGCTTCATTGACGCGCGGTAGGCCGCGATGCGCGCCTTTAGTCCTGGTCTGGCCGCCGAACGCACCAGCTCGGCCAGTTGCGATGCCTGGGCCAGCGCGAGCGCGCCATGCCCGTCCAGCGTGGCCGCCTGGATGGCGGCGTGAGTGGAACGGTCCGGCCGGCGCGCGCGTGCAGCCAGTGCCGCCAGCGCCGCAGCGCGGTCCTCCTGCGCGACGAGCGTCGCGAATCCGGCGGCAACGGCGGGTTCAGCACCGATCACGGCGCCGCCAGCAATCCACTCGCGCGCCCGCGCCGGGCCTACCAGCGCAGCCAGCCGGGCGCTGCCCAGCACCAGCCCGAACGCCGCACCCGGAAAGGCAATGCTGCTGCCAGGCGCTATCCAGCGTTGTTCGCACGCAGCAACCAGGTCCGCGCCGGCGCCCATGGCGCGGCCCCGCACCAGCGCCACTGTGCTGAAAGGCGCGGCATGCACGGCCTGCAGCAGCAGCTCGACACGGACGAAGCGCGCCAGCAGCGAATCGTCGCTATCGCTGTCGAGGTCGCCGAGGTCGACGCCGGTGCAGAAATGCGGGCCGTTCCCGGCGAGCACAAGCAGGCGGGTGCCGTCATCGTGGCAGGCCTGCACGGCGTCGGCCAGTGCCGCGACCAGGCCAGCGGAAAGCGCGTTGCCACGCTCGGGCCGGTCCAGCGTCAGCTTGGTCACGTCATCCTGCTTTTCAACCAGCAGCCCTTCCGGATTCCCCGGGAGGGGCGTCGCCTGATCCTGCGTCATGCTGTCGGCGCGGTCCAGAGATTGGGCACGAACGCATTGGCATAGCCGGAGACAAAGGGCTTTACGGCACCGGTGGCGACGTCGAAGACATGACGCCGGATGCGGCCGATATTGCCGCCATACAGATGGATGCTGATCGAGACGCGGTCGTCATAGGCATTGCGCACGCGATGCACATCGCCAAGCGTGGGAGAGACCGCTGCCACCTGGCCCGCCGACAGGCGTTCCGGCTCCCCGTCGGGTACCATCCGGCCGCCTTCGTGGCGATAGCGCTGATCAATCTCGGCGCCGCGCAGTACGCCGATCAGGCCCCATACGGTATGGTCATGCACCGGCGTTTGCTGGCCCGGGCCCCAGACGAAACTGACGAGCGAGAACCGGTCGAGCGGATCGCAGTAGAGCAGGTGCTGCTGGTAGTAATCGGGATGTGGCTGCGCCATCTCCGCCGGCAGCCAGTCGTCATACGCGACCAGCGCCTGCAGCGGTGCGGTGGCGGCGGCCAGCAACTCGGCTTCGTCTTGGCCTCGGGTGCCGGCCTGTTCCGTCAGCCGGCTGACGGTGGCGACGAATTCCCGCAGCCGTTCGATGTTGTGCGTCACGATGCCTCCGTCGGGGAGATCGGGGTGTTGTCGGATTCCTGGTAGCGCGCGCGCACGTCCTCACTGTGCTCGCCAAGGGCGGGCGGATCGCGGCGGATCGGCAAGCCCATGCCATCGAACCGCAGCGGCGAGGCAAAGGTACGCGTCCGGGTGCCGCCAGGCAGGGTCAGCGGACGCACCCATTCCATGTGTTCGACCTGAGGGTCGGCCAGCGCGGCCGCGTAGTCGTTGATGCGCGCATGCGGCACGCCGGCCGCATTGAATGCGGCAATCCAGTGCGCGACGCCGGCGCCTGTGAAGTGCGCTTCCAGCAGTGCCTTGAGTTCCTTCTGGTTGGCGGCCCGGTCGCTGGTGGTGGCAAAGCGCGGATCCTGCGCAAGTTCCGGCATCTCCACCACTTCCAGCACCGCCAGCCAGAGCTTGTGGTTGCCTGCCGCGATGGCGAAGTGGCCGTCGGCGGCGCGGTAGGCCTGGTAAGGCGCATTGCGCGGATGGGCCGAGCCCAGCTTGACCGGGCTCTTGCCGCTGCCGAAGTACTCGCTGGTCTGCAGCGCTGCGATGCCCAGCGTGCAGCCATACATCGGCACGTCGATATGCGTGCCTGCGCCACCGGCCCGCACGCGCGTCAGCGCGCTGGCGATGGCGAAGGCGGCATAGAGGCCGGAGGCGAAATCGGCCAGCGGCACGCCGCACTTGACGGGCTCGCCGTCGGGCTCGCCGGTCACGCTCATCACGCCGGCCGCGGCCTGGATGGTCAGGTCGAAGCCGCCTTCGCCGGCGCGCGGCCCGCTCTGGCCATACGCAGAGATCGAGCAGTACACCAGCGTTGGCTTGTGCTCGCGCATGCTGGCAAAGCCAAGGCCAAGGCGGTCCATGACGCCAGGGCGGTTGTTCTCGACCACGACGTCGGCGTCAAGGATCAGTTGGCGCGCCAGCGCCGCATCGGCGGGATCCTTCAGGTTGAGCGCGACCGACTGCTTGTTGCGGTTCAGCGAGGCGAAGTTCTCGGAGAAGCCGTTGGAGAGCGGCGGCCACTGGCGCAAGGTATCGCCCTCGGGAGACTCCACCTTGACCACGTCGGCGCCCATGTCCGCGAGAAGCATGCCGCAAAACGGGCCGGCCGCTACCGTACAGAATTCCACTACCCTGACCCCTTTCAGGGGCAGGTCCTTCTCGTTGAGATCATCCATTGCCATGCCTTGGGACGGAGTTGCGGGCCCGAAGGATTCCGAAGTCTTCCACATTCCAGCGGCGGTTATCCCGGGATGGAGTCCAGTGTAGGGACGTCCCAATACTGGGTACAACAGTTCCGCATTTGAGAACACGTGCGCGCCGGGAGTACGATGTCGCCATCCGCTTCAACCAGGAGGGACCGCGCATGAACAACACCTTGATCAAGGGGCTGCATGTCATCGAGCTGCTGGCCCATAGCGATCGCCCACTCGGTCTCACCGAGATCGCCAGGCACCTGGGGGTGGCCAAGAGCAATGTGCATCGCCTGCTGCAGGCGCTGGTCGAACTGCATTACGTGATCCGCGACGAAGAGGGCATGGGCTACAGCGCCTCGATCAAGCTATGGGAACTCGGTTCCGCCGTGTTGTCCCGCCTGGACCTACGGCGCCACGCAGAGGCATGGATGGAGCGACTGATGCAGGCCACCGAGGAAAGCGTCCACCTGTCCGTGTTGGATCGGGGCGAGGTGGTGTATGTGCACAAGGTCGACAGTCCGAATCCCGTGCGGGCCTATACACAGATCGGCGGGAGGGCGCTGGCGCATTGCGTGGCGACCGGGAAGGCGATGCTTGCATTCCAGCCTGACGTCACACTGCAGCGCATGGCCACCTCGCTTGTCGCGGCCACGTCGGACAGCATCGTCGACCCGAGGCGCTTCCTGCAGGGGATGGAGAAAGTGCGCAGGCAGGGGTATGCGCTCAACCGGGGCGAGTGGCGGGAGTCGGTCTGCGGGGTCGCCGCGCCAATCAGCGACGGCAATGGGCACGTGATCGCCGCCGTCGGGTTGTCGGGGCCGGCGGCACGCTTCAAGCCCCAAAAGATCAAGATTTTTTCCGAGCTTGTGCGCGAAGCGGCCAATGAAATCGCGATAGGTTTGGGTGGGGGCGACAGGCACAATGCGCTGTCGCTGGCCACCCGGAGCATGGTCGCGGTCGGCCGTTGAAAAGGGCGCTCCTGGCGGGCGCCTCGCAGCTTCAGCCGACGTGCCGCGGCTGCAGTGCCGGCGGCTTGAACGCCGTCACCGCCGGCGGTTCGCCTTCGAAGCGCGCGACATCGACCAGGCACGTCTGTGCAATGCAACCCTGAGACAGGCCCGATGCCGGCCGGTCCAGCGTCAGCGCATTCGGGTTGCCATGCTTCTCGATGCCGGTGCTGCCGTCCGATGCCGACAGGTCTGGGTCGAACCAGGCGCCCGTTGACAACTTGATCACACCCTGGCGGATGGCCGCGCTGATAACCGCGCCTGCCAGGCAAGTGCCGCGTTCATTCGAGACGTGCACCACGTCGCCCGCACATATGCCGCGAGCGGCGGCATCCGTCGGATGGATCATCACGGGCTCGCGGCCCGCAACTTTAGTGGCACGGCTGTAGGGACTATGGTCAAGCTGGCTGTGGAGGCGGCTGGCGGGCTGGTCCGACAGCATGTGCAGCGGCCAGCGCGCGGCGAGGTCAGCGCCAAGCCATTCCACCGGGGCAAACCATTGCGGGTGCCCAGGGCAGTCTGGCAGCCTGAAGTCCGCGATGGTCTGGCTGAAGATCTCGATCTTGCCTGACGGAGTGCGCAGCGGGTTGGCCTGCGGATCGCGGCGGAAACTGTCCAGCATGACGACTGACTGGCCGGGCAGGGCCATGTCGACCAGGCCCGCTTCCCAGAACGCATCGAACGCGGGCAGCGGCACGTCAGCCTGCGCGGCGCGCCCGATGCTTTCGCTATAGAGCCTGCGCAGCCAGCCTTGCGTATCCAGGCCTTCCGTGTAGCGCGCCTCCGCGCCGAGACCGCGCGCCAGGTCCGTGAAAATGTCGTAGTCATCGCGCGCTTCGCCGACGGGCTGCATCGCCTGGCGCATCGCCACCATGAAGCGCTCGCGCGTCGAATAGCCGATGTCATCGCGTTCCAGCGTCGTGGTCGCGGGCAGCACAATGTCGGCCAGTTTCGCGGTCGCGGTCCAGAACGGCTCGTGCACGACGATCGTTTCCGGCTTGCGCCACGCACGCAGCAACCGGTTCAGGTCCTGATGGTGATGGAAGGGGTTGCCCCCGGCCCAGTACACCATCCGGATGTCTGGATAGGCCAGCGTGCGGCCGTTGTACGTGAACGGTTCACCTGGCTTCTCCAGCATGTCGGCGATGCGCGCCACGGGGATAAACGCCTTCACGCCGTTTTCTCCCTGAGGCAGGGTCGGCCCGGAGAAGCGGGGATTGGCATTGCCGATCATATTGACCGCGCCGTAGCCGACGCCGAAGCCGCCGCCCGGGAGGCCGATCTGGCCCAGCATCGCCGCGAGCGTTACCAGCATCCAGAATGGCTGCTCGCCATGGTCGGAGCGCTGCAGCGACCAGGCGATATTGAGCATGGTCCGCGCCGCCGCCATCTCGCGTGCAAGCGCCGCGATGCGCGCGGCGGGCAAGCCGGTGATGCCGGCTGCCCAATGGGCGTCCTTGGCCTGTCCGTCCTGCTCGCCGCGCAGGTAGGCAGCGAAGCGGTCGAAGCCTACGCAATAGCGGTCGAGGAAGGCGGGGTCATGCAACCCTTCGGCGAGCAGCGTATGGGCTAGGCCGAGCATCAGCGCGGTATCGGTGTTGGGCCGGATGGCCAGCCACTCGAAATCGGCGCCGGTGTCCAGGTCGTCGCGCACCGGGCTGATGTTGACGAAGCGGGTACGCGCCGCTGCCATCCGCCGCAACGCACCAGGCACGTCGTGCTGGCCGGGGCCGCCGGCGCTGACCTGCGCATTCTTGGCCGGCACGCCGCCAAAGGTGACGAACATGCCGGTATGCCGGGCAAGCACATCCCAGGAGGTGTGGACCGCCATCAGTTCATCCATCGGGGCAACGATATGCGGCATCAGCACGCGTGCGGCACCCAGGCTGTAGGAGTCGGCATGGCGCACATAGCCGCCGATGGCGTTGAGGAAGCGATGGATCTGGCTCTGGGCATGATGAAAGCGCCCGGCGCTGGACCAGCCATAAGATCCGCCAAAAATCGCTTCGTTGCCCCAGGTGCCGATGACGCGCTTCAGTTCGCCCGACACCAGCGTCAGCGCCTCATCCCAGCCGATCTCGACAAACGGCTCCTGCCCGCGGCGCTCCGGCCGGCTTCCCGGACCGTCATCGAGCCAGCTCTTGCGCACAGCCGGGCGCTTGACGCGCACCTGCGTGTCGCGGCAGGCTTCGAGCATACCGGACCCGATGCCGGAGGGCTGTGGGTCGGCCGGGATCGGCGTCAGCCTTGTCGCCTCGTTCCCATTGCTTTCGACTTCATAAATGCCCCAGTGGGCCGCGGTATAGGTGCGCATTTGAAATTTGCCGGGATCGGTGAGGTAGCTTGTTGAGGGATTATTCGCCCTTGATGCCGATTGCCGGCAAGAGCTGCCTGTAGAACTTCTGGTCGGCCAGCAGCCCGCGGCGGAACTCTTCGGGCGACTGCCAGGAGGCAACCGAGTTGGCTTTCAGCATGACGGCCTGGATGTCCTTCTCGCCCAAAACCTGCCGCAGCGCCTGCGCGAGGCGATCCGTGATGTCTTTCGGCGTATCTTTCGGGACCAGGATGCCCCAGCCCGAGCCGCTTGCGGTGGTGATCTCCACACCCACTTCCTTCAGCGTGGGAACAGACGGCAGTTCCGGATGGCGGCTGCGGTAGAAGGTCGCGAGCGGCTTGAGCCTGTCCGCCTTGATCATGGCGACCGCCGCTCCGTCGATCACAAAATCGACATCGCCGGCCACCGCTGCATTGACCGCCAGCGCGGAACCGCGATATGGCACGTGCATCAGCTTCAGTCCAGCTTCCTGCGCCAGCGTGCCGGCGTAGACGTGGCCCGCGGAGGCCTCGCCGGCGGAGCCGAACGTCAGCTTGTCCGGATGTTGCCTGGCGTACGCAATGAACTCCGCCAGCGTGTTGACCGGCAGTTCCTTCCTGACCGCCATGACGGCGATATAGTCGGCAACGCCGCCGATCGGCTGGAAGCTGTCCAGCGTGAATGGCAGCTTGCGCAGATTGGGCAATACGGTAAAGGCGGATGCTGCGCCGAGCAGCATGGTGTAGCCGTCTGGCGCCGCATTGGCGACGAACTCGGTGCCGACCTGCGTGGTGCCGCCAGGCTTGTCCTCGACCACGATATTGGCTTTCAGCACCCTCGCCATCCGCTCCGCGATCAAGCGCCCCAGGATGTCGGAGGACCCGCCAGGCGGAAACGGTACGACCATCCGGATCGGCCGGTTAGGCCACTGCGCCTGCGCCGACAATGGCGGCGACCACCACAGGAACGGCACCATCATTGCTGCAAGGGCAAGCGTTCGGCGCAGGCGGATCATGGGGCGACTCCGTTCTTGAGATCCCATCGCTGGGGGCAGGGAGATCATAGGGTCGTTCCACAATGCGTAGATAATGTTCCCATATGTGGACCCGAGTGCAACATCCCACATATCGCTTGGCCGCGGGCCTCGAAGGCATTCACATCCATGCGCTGTCGCTCGAACAATGTGAGCAGGCGGTCCGTTACATCGAGGACTTCCAGGCATTTCGCCCGCCGCGATCCGCCGGCATCCTAGCGTCATTGCAATCCGCGTCGAAGTTGGAGAGCGCGCCAAAGCGGGGGCTGAGATCAGGCATCGCTCAAGAGCAGATGTTCATCGTCCGGCCCATGACAACCTAGCTGGCATTGTGAAGTTACCCGTGCGCCATGTGCTCGGGGGATCGAGTACGCACGGCCAAACCGGCGAGTTCAAGCCCCGTAGGCTGAAGTTGAAGCTGTAGACGGAGGAGGGACGATCTCAGCCCACGCTTTGGCGCGGTCTCCTTGCCAGGCGACGTGCGCTCTCGAGCGTCGTGCTTCGTCAATAATTGGAGCAAGTACTGAACAGAGTTAGCCGGCCGCGTGCCGGATTTTTCCTTGCTCAGAGGGCCGCAAATTCGAACTTGTCGCCCCCACGATTGCAATATCGCAGGCAAGTTCGAGCCTATCGCTCCCTTTCCCTTGTTCACAGCGAGGGATCGAACAGCGCGCTCACGGCGATACACAAGCGTCTTATTGAGGTTCACCGCCGACGCGTTGGTGCCTTTCGGATCAACGTCGCGTGCGTGAGGACCGAGAGCCTGTAACTCGTCCGCGGAGTTTCCAGCGTTTAGTAAAACTTAACGTTGCTAAGTTTTACTGGAAGACTAAGATGTCGTTGCTCCTTGCCGAAGCACAGAACCAATCGGGAGTGAGACCGCGTGGGAGGCAAGGAACAAGGTTGGCGCAGTTCCCCAGCCAGAGCTGGCTTGTGAAAAACCTACGTCCCCATTGGGGTGTCTCCCCCTCTCCGAGCGACCGGTGCCGGGGCGGTGCGCTACCGCGGCACAGACGGGCAAAGCTGGGACGGGGAGCGCGCCATGCCGGAATTGCTGCGGCGGGCGGTCAACGCCAGGCAGTCGCTGGAGCATTTCCGCGTTGGTGTCAGCGCTCGTCGTCTACCCAAGCGTGGCCATTCCCAAAATGAGGAGGGCCGATGAGAACCATGAGTGCTAGCCCGGTCGACATGCCGATCGCCGAGACCTGCCCAGGCGAGTACGCCGCGCTGCGCGAAGCAAATGCGCGCTGGCGCTGCGCTTCCTCGATGGCGATGCCACCGTGACCGAGGCCGACTGCCTGGTGGCCAAGGATGACGCGGACCGCGCCGAGACCGCCGCGGGTGCGGCCTTTCGGCTCACGCTCCAGACCCTGGTCAATCAAATTGAAGGAGGGAGATCACGTGGTACGAAGGGCAATTGCCGAGCCGCTGCCGGCTGGCCAGTACCTGGCCACTTGCCGGGAGACCAGCCACATGCTGGCCATTGTGAATGGCCACGAGGAAGTGTTTCCGCGGGCCCGTTGTGTCAGTGATGGCCGCTGGTGCACTTTCTTCCGCGACGGCAAGGAAGTCTGGGACTGCAACGCCAGCTACGCCGCCGCGAATTTCATCTTCGAACCGGCGCCATCGGAGAAGACGGCATGAGCGTCTCACCCCGAATCCCGGCCAAGCCTCGAGCTTGACCCAGTCGGCGATCCGGTTCCGAATGCAAGCGCCCCATCAAGCCGGAGTTGGCTAGCAGCCGAAGCCGCGCCGAACGCCACTCGGCCTAACAACGCAGTCGCTCCTGCTGTGCCTCTGCCAAGGAGGATCGCGTGCTCAAGCGTTCAAGAATGTCCGCGGCGCCCTTGGACGGGCCGCCAACTAGCTTTTTCAGTGGCCGGTGCTATCTTGTAGTATCGGCGCCCCGGCGAGCCGCGGCGTCAGTTTGCCCACCCACCGCCAGCGACAACGTTAAAGCGGCAGGAGCGCCTGAGGCAAAAGTCTGGCTACCGGGCAGCGACTATGTAAGGAAAAGGTGGATCATGAAGATGCTACTCACAGTCGAATTTCCTCATGAGCCCTTCAACGTTCTCGTCAGGGGCGGGAAGGTGGGCGAGGTCATTGAGCGTATCCTGGAAACGATCAAGCCGGAGGCAGCGTACTTTACCGAGCAAGACGGAATGCGCTGCGGGGTATTCCTGATCAACGTCGAAAATCCATCTGACGTTCCCGCTTTTGCTGAGCCCTTCTTCCTCAACTTCCAGGCCAACTGCAAGTTCCGCATTGTGATGAGCCAGGAGGACCTGCAAAAGGCTGGTCTGGAGGCGCTAGGGAAGAAGTGGGCGTGATGAGTGGTCGGCGAAATCGGTAATGAACGGCCTCCCGACCGCCCCGTCCGAGAATGCACCACTATCTTCCGCATAAGCCCCGGCATGAGCAGGTGAGGTTGGCGAAAGGAAGGGACCGCTACCGCGAACGTCAAGGGCAACCCATGGGCGATTGTTAATTTCATGATCATGAAACTATGCTGTTGGGCGCGTAGAGACCAACAGCACCGACGATGGGCACTGATACAAAGAGGTCCAGAGGCAAGTCTTCCTGAATGAGGGCGGTCACTTTTGTTTTGTTCTACGGCGGCGGCAATGGCAGGGCGAGCCAACCAGACGCCTCGACCGCGCCAAAGTCATAGGCGCTATAGATGCACACCGCTGCGATGACATAGTGGGCCTCAGATCAAGGAATGTGCAGATGCCGGTAACGGCCAATCAGCCGTTTTCCGGCTGGAATGATGTCTTCCCGGACCCAGGCATGACGGCGGCCGCCAATGACCGGCTCGTCCATCACTCGACGAGCTTCGAGTTGAATGTTGAAAGCTATCGGCGTCGCAAAGCCAGCGACAAGCAGAAGGAGCGTCGCCGTCAATTGCCCACTGACAGCCCGAATGGAGCGACAACCACCTCGGTCTACCGGTCAAGATGTCTGTCGGTAAGCCGGACATCCTGCTTGACGCTATCCAGCACCGGACCGGCGAATTCGATCCGAGGCGCGCGATGTACATCTATCCGGAGGACTCCAAGCGGATGATCGTGATGGAACATGTCGTCATCGCTTGCGGCCTCTGCCACGACCAGGACGCCGAAAACCCCCTCGACTCGTATGGCGAAGGCAAGATCCATCACAGCGGCAACCGCCGCGGTGATGCCACACAGTGCGACGCGTTCTTTCGCGCGCTGGGCTGCGACAGTTACTGTGCTCTTTAGTCGCGTTGCTTTCGCGTCGTTCCTGGTGACCAGAACAGGGGCATGGCGGTGGCTCATGAGGCGGTTCCCGAGCCAGCCGATCGACGAGCGGCCGGGACGGCTAGTATGGCGAGACGGTAAGCTTGTGGCCGGGCGGATCGTGTTCTACTTGGCGCCACCCGGACCGGAACTGCGCTAGGCCGGGCCTTGCGCCGGATCGTCCGTGTCCTCCTCATCGTCTTCGAGGGTCTCGCGCACCGCCTCCTCGATGATCCCGAAATAGGTCTCCGGGACCTTGTTAGCGTACCGCTTCCGTTTTTTGTTGGAGATGGTCCCACCCGCGTCGAGGCAGATGACGATCAGGGTGCTTAGATCGTTGCCGATCATGTCCACCTGCTCGTTCACGCGCCTCACGACCTTGTCGTAGCGGGCGAGGAAAATCGTCTCCGTCCTCAACTCCACGTCCAGTGCCTGCGCGGCCATCTTGAACCCGAATTCCACGCACGGGGTGGCATCCCAGTACCTGAAGATCGCGTCATCGGCCTTGAAGTCGAACTTGTATTCGCCCTCGCCGATCCAGGTGACCTTCACCCGCTCGCGCGCCGGCAGAGAGTAGGACTGCAGCGCCGCCAGATACTCGGCTTCATGGCGCTTCATGGCAACAGACACTGGCAGGAGCAGGCCTTTTTCCAGCTTGCCTGACGTGCAGAGTGCCTTGTGGAACATGAAGCGAGACAGCCTCCCGTTGCCATCCCAGAAGGGGTGGATGAACACGAAACCGAATGAAGCGACGCTCGCGGCGACGATCGGATCGATCTGGCTCGGCGCATCGCTAGCGAAGTGCATCCATTCGTCCATGAGCGGCTCTACGAGCTCCGGCCAGGGCGGTACGTAGGTGACGCCGCTAGCTCCGCGCCCAGGGCCTCGCAGCCAGTTCTGCGCCGCCCGGAATTGATCGGCCTGCAGGCGGGGATTGGACACCGTCGACGACTGGAGCTCGCAGAGGTAGTCCTCGGTGAGCCGGCGGCCGTCGTGGGCCTGATGGAGCAACTGCACGAAGAGCTTCGCTTTGTCCTCGCTCGGCGTCTCGTTTTCGATGGCGTAGGAATCCTCGGTCTCATGCAGATACGCCCATGCCAGCGCGCGGTCGCGCATCTCGGGGCCAAGGCTATCCAAGAATTCTGCCGTCCGTTCGAGGATCTTGCTCTCGATCCCCGCAGTGATCGCGGGGGTTCGCTCGACCGTCGCGCAGTAGGCGAGGGTGCCGAGCCCGTTGAAATTGACTCTCCAACGGGGATCTCGCCGGGAAGGGCCGGTGACGTATCGGTCGCGGTCGAAGATCTCCACATAGGCAGCCGTGGTTTCCAGTCGCCCCTCCAGCCGCTGGCCCGAGAAATGTTCCCACAGGTAGCCGGCAATGCGCACATACACGCCATTCGGCGTGGCGCGTGCCACCTCCAGTATCCGGTCCGCGGGAATCTTCGGGAGGGCCTGTGCGAGCACCTGCAGGTTCACGCCTTCGTGCTTCAGTGCAAATAGCACGTGATCCAGGCTGTCGTCCGTCTGGGGTGCCACCTGTGCCGGGACCGCAATCAGCCCGTTCTCCATGAGAACGCGGGTGACAGGCCGGACTTCCGCCTGACGCTTGAGCGGGAAAGCGGATAGCCCGCCAGCCCGCCGAAGGAACTCGTAACCGACCACGCTCATGATTTTCTTCACCGAACAAGGATTTTCTTCAGAAACGTAGTGTACGTCAGGATTTTCCTCAGTTGTGCGCAGACGGGCACCTAGTGAAAGCCCGCGTGGTGGACTGGCTATTGCTGTTCATGCGCTTCCGCTCAAACATCAGCCCTAGATTCCCGGGAAAAACACCAGGCATACACAAATTTGACGATGCGTGATGCCGCGGCGTGACCAATACCGATCTTCACGCACACCGGGAGCGCAGCATGAACAAGCGAAGCTTTCTCCTCACCGCGCCAGCCGCACCGCTGGCATCGGCATCGCCGGCGTTCGGCGACCAGGCCTGGCATGCCAACCGCGACTCACGGATCACGCTGATTTATCTCGGCCAGGTAACCTGCCCCGCCTGCAGCGGCTACGAGGCGGAGTACTCCGGACGCATGGACCGGATGAGTGTCAGCTTCCCCATGTTCAAGGAGATCGACTACCAAGTTGAGCATGGGCAGCGGCAAGGGCACGCTGAGATCAGGCCAGCTTCCAGACCACCTGAAGTGGATGGCAACGGAGACGCGCAACGGTGGATCTGTCGTCAAGAATGACTACGGCACACCCGTCTTCCTCGGCATGGTCGATCGCGGAGTCTGGGCGCAAGGGCCAGGGGTCAGCGCGCTCGAAGGAGACGTGCTCCCGGCACTGCGCCGCGCAGTCATGGAGCGTCGTGGAATGGCGTAAGCCGCTTGGTCGGCGAAAGAGCGGCAAGTTGGCAAAGGAAATCCCTCAGTCGGCAAGGATTTCCTTCAGAAAGGCATATCTCGCCCGGATTTCTATCAGCCAGACTGCCGCGTGCGCCGCTGCTGGGCTTGCGAACCGTCGTAAATTACCGAAATCAAAGCTACCCGCTCTGGCAGGACCTGCGCGACAAGATGCACGTGACCATCGCGCACCCCGAGCTGCCGGACGCGCTCAAGGCGATCGCCGCCAATGCCATGCAGTCGATCTGGCAGGCCGCAAACGAAGCGGCCACCGGCGAACTGGCCGCCTTCCGGGCCGAAGCCCGGCTGCAGGCGAGCGCGGCCGAGGCGCAGCGCGACCAGGCGCGCGCCGCGGTGGTGGCCGCCGAGCAGGAGACAGCAGCCGTGCAGGCCGAGCCGGGCAGCCGTCGCGAGCCACCTGGCTTTCAGTATCCGCTTGGTTGCCGCAGCCGGCATCCAAGCGCAGACACCACCACCACCGGCCGTTCTCACGCATTTGCGAGATGCGGGCGCCGTGCCACAGAGCGAGGCATCCGCGCCCGTCGCGGGCGGCTGTAGGCAACCGGTGGCTGTGGTCTGGCTGCTGGTAGCAACCAGTGCACCACTGCCGGGGCGGCTAGCCTGCGGCTCGTGCGGTGCACAGCAGAATTCTAATAACGCGTCAACTGAAACTGCCGCAGACGAACTTGCGGCGCCGCGCGCGGAGGTCCGCTAGCAAGTAAGCGAAACGGAGGCCCGGGCGACCAGGGCGGTCCGCTAATCTGGTTGGGTGGCGTTCCTTATTTTCCCTGTTCTTGAGAGGAAAGATTATCAAGAATAGAGAAAAGTGATGCAAGGTGTACTAGACAGAAGCGTTCAGCGAATTTGTGATGCAAGCGCAACTGTCACTGTCACGTCTCAAAGTTAGTGGGTTTTGTCTCACAGTTAGCGGGGTGAATTCTCAAAGTTAATCGGCGAAAGGAACGGACATGGCGAAGGAGCGGCAACTCGCGCCTTTCTGCAGAACGTGCTGATCGTTCCGACGATGAGTGAGTTGCTTTTTGGTTAAGCCCCGTGTTGACCAATGCTCTTGAAAGCTCGAGCGATGGCAAAGCGACGACTGGTGGGTAATGCCACGGATGCGCTAGGATCATGGAACGACACTCGGCGAGATCCAGATGAACGAACAAGACAAGGCTGCGGGCCAGGTCATTCAAGGCTTTAACCCCGCCGAGCTATTCGGCAAAGGCTTCAACCTAGGTTGCGCCGACCTGATTCAAGGTGGCTCGTTCGGGGAGGTGGTGGGCCGAAGCGTTTCCGCTTTGCTTCTGCATGCGGTGGACAAGGATGGGCGCGGCGTCTTCAAGGGGGCGACGATAGTCCTGCCGCCGATGACCGTGACCAAGCACACGGAAGAGTCCGTGTTCATTGCATTGGCCCGAGCGGTAAACGAACTGCGTGGCTTCGACCTTGAGGATCAGGAAAAGCAGATTCTTAGCCGGCTTGTAAGGGTCGTGAATAGCCCATCACTCGAAATCGCCGACATGCTGCGCCTCGTCCAGGAGCAGGGAGAGCGGCGCCTTGTTGCGGTCGCAGACGCTAGCCAGTATCGAGACCCGTCGCTCGACCTACCCGCGATCTTCGGGGTCTCGGCAGTTCGGGTTGAAGAAGACCGGTGGGTGCCACACGTAACCTCAATTTGCCGGCAGATCGTTCCTATCGTGAAAGGACTAGAGGGCTACGGACTGGTTCACGTCCCGCAAGTCCCCGCTCAGAAACAAACTAATGTGGAGCTGCTGCTTTCTATTGACGACTGCTATGTCGCGACCTTGCAGCATGAGGCTGACCCTGAGGAGGTGTTCAATTCGCGCGCTCAACAATGGAGATCCATGGTCCTCCAAGATCGACTATCGGATGCGATGGCAGAAATCGAGGGCCTGGGATTGCCAGACGGTGCACGACTCCACGCTCTCGCGCAGTTGCTACGTGGAACTGGCCGTGATAGCGAGATGCTCGGCATCATCGCTCAGCTACGTCCACATCTCGCGACGCTCAAGGCTGAGGCGGCTATCCAAGTAGCTCAACTTGCGCGCCAGGCTGGCGACGATGAACTGGCTTACGAGATCCTACCAGACGGGCCGGATGGCGTTGGCGACCAACTTTGGCTCGAGGAAGCTCTCGAACTCGCTACGTACTTTGAAGATAACGAGCGAATCGCTCGGTTTGACGCACGACTTGCAGAGCTGTTCCCCCATTCGGAGCGACTGCGCGAGAACCGCGATCGCCGGCTGCTCATGAACTCCCGGGAGGCAAAATCAGGCCAGTCGCATTTGTTCACCACTGCGGGGTTCACTGACCACCACTTGAAGCTGCTACAACGGTTGTCGGCCGAAGAACCCGACTATCAACTGGCTATCGAGGAAGCGCGTGCGTGGGGGCATGACTGGCTGGAGCTGGYCGTCGTCTGTAGCGCGATGCATGCCCGAAGCGTCGGCAAGCCAAGGGAAGCTGCCGACGTTGCGAGCCTCATCGCATCGTCGGAACTCTATGGCCGTCAGGCGATCCAGATTGTCCTCTCGTCCGTCAAGTCAATGATGCTTATGGAGCTCGTGCCTGAAGACGAGCGTGACGACTACCGTAACCTCTTCCAGACGGCCTTCCGATTTCTTGCGCGCTACCCCGAAGACAGTGGCGTTCGATCCGGACTCACCATGCTGCTTTCGGTCGAGTCGTGCGGTGACATGGCCATTCCCCTAGTGGCACTCACAACGTTAGACCTTGCCCAGCAGGGCGCGCGTCTAACGCTGCCGAGTGCCAATACCGACGAAGACCGCTCCTTGAATCCCGATGAGGCGATTCAAACTTCCATGAAGAACGGTTTCACCTGGCTGGCTGACCTCGGTGGAGGTGAACCTGGCGTGACGGTGGTACCTCGTGAGCTGTTGGTTGCCGATCCAGACGACGTCGTGCGCGCCATCGAGCGTATGGTCCACTTCACGAGTGATCGGAGCGGCGAGGATGTTGACCTGGAGCTTATGAGGAAGTTCGTACTTCTCGCATGCGCCATCTGCCCTCATGCCACGCAGGAACGTGACGAAGACATTCGACTGATGAGACATCTGGCCGGCCATCTCGCCATGGAGGGACAATTCCAGCAGGCGCGCAACCTTGCGGAGGCGATCCTGCTGATGGGGCAGCCCAGTGCATATCGCCGTCGCTTGGCATGGCAAGCGTTCGGTGACGTTTATCATCGATGTCGCAATCATGTCGTTGCGCTCATCGGCTTGGCCTGCGCCCTGGCCGTGGACGTTGCAGTCGAAAAGGCAGATCTTTGGCACGAGGTCTACGGCATCCATCGCGTCCTGCGGGATCTAGGACTATTCGAGCTCTCGCGCTCGTTCCTTCCGACGATGAAGATGCTTCTGCTTGACCTCGGGTTCGACGCAGACAGGGACCCGCGTTACGTCAGCGCCGAGCTGGGCCTGCGGCTCATGGAAATCGACGGTGCCGCGGTCGGGCCGCTTGGCGAAATCGTGGCCGAAGTCGCCGATGCCTGTCGAAGCGAGCTTGGTAACCGGAATCGCCTGGTTCCTCTCGCATTGCTGCTTGGGCAGGCTGCCCTCAAGGCGGAAGGCGCAGGCGTAAGCGTCTCGCCGGAGGTGCGAACAGTATTGGACGCGGCGCTTAGACAAGTCGGCGCTGGCATGGCAGATATGGTCCGTACTGTCTCGGCGGCAAAACCTACCGCTAAGGACGTGTTGGTGATGTTCAACGACGTGGAGCCTGCAACGTTCGCCTCGGACGTCGCGCGTGACTTCACTGTCGTTGAGCTAGCGGCGAGGCGCTTGTTGGACTCTGGGCCTCAACGCGAGCAGGCCCCCAACGAGAACGCATTTGCTATTGAGCTCCTTGCCGACCACACAGTTGCACTGGTGGGCGATGCTCCGGCGATGACGTTGGAATGGCCGACTCGATATGCTGCTGAGCTGAATCAAGCTGGCCTGGATGTCGCGTTCCTCGCCTTGGACAGCCAAGGTGAGCTGACAGTCACCCATGTTCATAACGGACTAGTCTGCTTCGTCGAACAGCCTAAGTCTGAACAAAGCTTCCGGCGCCGCTTCCGTGAATGGCTGCAGGACTACCCGAAGGACTACGGTCGTGTCGATCGTAGCGAAGGGAACAATATCTTCTACATGACGATGGAGAAGCTCAATGTCCGCTTGCCCCAGGCCGAGAGGCTCATTCTGGTGGCTGAGCCGTTCCTGCAGCAGCTAACTGCCAACCTCGTTGTTGTGCAACCCGAGGATGGAGTATTTGGCTACTTCGCCGGTACGGCGGCTGCCATTGGCATCACCCCGTCCCTGAGCTGGCTTTCGACGGCCATTGCCGCCAAGCACAGTGGTCGAGCCGTCTATAGGGCTTGGATCTCGGCGGAGACGAGTTCGGATCTCGTAGGCGGAGATGTGTTGGAGGCCGCTGTTGAAGGCGGTGCCGACCATGAAGAACCTGAGCGCGTATCCACACTTGATATCGCGCTCAGGCGCCTCAACGGATGCTTCGAGGACTTCGGTTTCGAGGTCGATACCGGACGTCGACTTCCGAACAGCATGAAAGATGCCGGCCTGGCCGTGGTGACGGCGCACGGAGGCCTGAACAGGGAGGGCCGCTACCTGCACAGTATTCGCGACGACGAGAATCTCATCGAGACGCCGTCGGCTCTTGCCACTGCATTGGCTGGAGTCGAGCTGGTCATCTTGTTTGTCTGCAGCGGAGGCCGCATTGACAAGAACCCGTGGGACAACTCGACGACCAGCCTTCCTAAGCAATTGCTGAACAAAGGCTGTCGCGCTGTTATTGCGTCGCCGTGGCCCCTGAATGTGATGGTGACCTACAATTGGCTCGAACCTTTCCTCCGAGAGTGGGAAGCTGGCGCCACGGTCCTTGACGCAACGAAGAGGGCCAATGACGCGGTCGCTCGGCATCTGGGCGAGGTTCCGCAGTACTCCCTGGCGATGCGTGTCTATGGGAACGTCTTACTCACCAACCCTGCGGTGGGAAAGGAAACGTCCACCTGATCTGATAGAAGCAGGGACCGTTTCGATAAGGCACCCCCAATAGACCAATAGACCGATAGACAATCGTCGTATGGGGTAGCCGAAGTTGGAGTTCGCTCTCGAGCGGCAACGCCGGTCTGAACGTCCGTGTACCCATTAACTGTGAGACGGCTCGCACCGTAAGCCCACTTATTGTGAGAATTTGGCCCAGTTTGTTCGGAACAGTGCAGCTGAACCTCTTGATTCGCCTACAGTTGGCTATCCATTAACTCTGAGACGGGACAGTCACTGTCACTGTCACTGTCACGTCTCAAAGTTAGTGGGTTTTGTCTCACAGTTCCTGGGTCCAGTTCTGGCGAACCAGGGACCCGTGCGATCCGAGCCGTGTGAAAAGGCGTACCATCAGAAAGTGGTCGAACGCTAGGTTTGTCCGTGCCTGAGCGTGTAACGTCGCCCCAGCCAAGTGGTCCTGCCATGATCCTGTATCACACTGACGCCGATTCCCCGGTTGTCGAGATTTCCGTCGAAGGCAAAATCACCGATCGCGATCTGCGCGAAGCCATCGAGCGCATGCGAGAGGATCTCGAACTGAACGGCAAGACCCGCGTGCTCGAACGCATCGAGCATTTCACCGGCATCGAGCCAAAGGCGCTGTGGACCGACTTGACGCTCGGCGTTTCCTTGGCCCGCAAAATCACGCGTGCCGCCGTGGTCGCCGACGCGGGATGGATCCACGCCTCGATGCATCTGGCGCGGTTCTTTACGAAGGCCGAAGTCAAGGCGTTCCACGTCAACGAACTGGATCAGGCGCGCGCCTGGATCAACGCCTGAGCGCCGCCCGGCGAATCTCGTGTCGTCCTGGCCATGCCGAGTAGGGCCAGCCCGCATTGGCACTGCGCCGCCTCCATGTGCCCACTAACTGTGAGACAGGTCGCACCATTTGCCCACTTACTGTGAGAATTCAGCCCAGTTAGTTTGGAAGAGTGCTGCGTCACCCCTTGAATCGTCAGTGACTGGCTTCCCACTAGCTTTGAGACGGGGCAGCTGGCTAGGCTGGCAGATTGGCGCGGTGGCTCCTTCTATACAGAAGGGCCGTGGGCCGGCCAGCGCGCCAGAAACGAGCTGGGTAGCCGGGCGCGTCGCTGGGCATCGCGCGGCCGCCGGTATCATCTGCGTCCATGCCCACTACCATTTCCTCCAGCCAGTCCACCGCCTCCCGTCTGTTGTCGGCCGCCAGCCCCACCGCGGCGCTGCGCGAGCGCGCCGAGGCGATCCTCTGGATCCGCACCAAGATGGCGCGGCACGGCGTGACCCCCGAGCAGTTGGTGGCGGCCGGCTGTTTTGCCGTCTCCGAGCGACCGGCGCCGGCGGCGGTGCGCTATCGCAGCGCGGACGGGCAAAGCTGGGACGGGGAGGGCGCCATGCCGGACTGGCTGCAGCGGGCGGTCAATGCCGGGCAGACGGTTGAGCATTTTCGGGCGCGGTCCTGACCGTGGGATCCTGTACCGGCGTTCTGGGCTGGCCTGTGTCCGTGGGCGCTGCTTCACGTCACCAGTACCATCATCGGAATCCGAGTGAGTAAGTGGCGCCTTATTTGCTTTGCTTCGCTAGAATCGGATCTTCTGCACCCTGCGTTCGCTGTGGCGAGCCTGTTCCGAGATGCCCTCCCTTTCCGACGCACCACTAGACCGGCGTATAAGAGTACTCGCCTCCAGCCGCGCAGACGCTTTGGGGGCGTCTCGGGTTAGCGAACTGCATAGTTGGCCGTACATCGTCCTGCTCGGCGAGCCCGGTATGGGCAAGACGACGGCTCTCACTAGGGCGGCGGAGGAGCGGCAGTCGAGCACTCAGTCTGTGCGAAAATTCATCATGGGCGATTCCCGTTTAGGTGGAGTACCTCTGTTTCTTGATGGTTTGGACGAGTATCGACCCGATCGGGAGCAACGGACAGATAAGGTCGAGCGGCTCGTCAGTCGGCTTCGGGAGGCCGCGCCACCGGACTGGTGGATCTCATGTCGTGTCGAGGATTGGAGCGATGACTACAGAGACATGTTGGAGAGTGTCACTGGGCCGAATGAAATCGTGGTTGCACGACTCGAAGCGCTGGATAAAGCGGAAGCCCTTGCACTTCTGCGAGCGCTAGGCGAGGAGAATCCCGAGCCTGTTTGGGCGCGTGCCCAGGCGTTCGGGGCTCTGGCATTTCTTGAGAATCCCCTTAGCGTAACGTTGATGGTCCAAACCGCGGGCGCAACCGGGAAGTGGCCAAAAACGCGCTTTGATCTGTTCCACGCCGCGACACTTCGTTTGGCGCAGGAGCAGAATCCGAGACGCGGTCTCAGCCGGCCACGTGATGCGCCCGAGGCAACGCGCGAGGCGGCAAGCCGCATGTGCGCACTGCTGCTACTGAGCAATCAGTGGGAGATTTGGCGCTCCAATATCCCCTACGCGAGCAGCGTTGACAGCGGAAACATCGTCTCGTGGTTTGAGTTCGATATCGCTCCAAGCTTACTTCTCAATACGCTGGACACCGCGCTGTTCCGCCAGGCGGAGACGGATGTGTTTGTGCCGATGCACCGTGCCGTCGCGGAGTTTCTTGCCGGCCATGCCCTAGCAGTGGCTGTCGCTGGCGGGACGGACAAGAGTCGCTATCCACTGAGTCGCGTTCTTGCCTTTATCGCCGGAAGCGATGGGAGGGCGTTGTCGGAGTTGCGCGGCGTCTACGCATGGACCGCCGTGCACTTGTCGCGCATGCACCTCGATGCCGAGGCACAACGCCTAATTCGCCAGGATGCGGCCACGATAGTGGTCTACGGCGACGCTGCCGTGCTGACCGAGCCGCAGCGGCGCCTTCTATTGCAGAGCCTAACGAAAGACGATCCGTGGTTTCGGGCCGCGGACGAAGGCGAAGGCGACACCGCCGTCGGTGCACTCGCTGGGGATGACCTCGAAAACGACTTCGCCGCAATACTCCGGAATCGGACCGACCAGAGCCATTTGTTCCTGACGGTCACTGAAGCGTTGACCTACGGGGCGCCGGTGCCGTCGCTCAGAGTACTCCTGCGCGAGATCGCTCTAGACGACACACGCGAGGTGTGGCAGCGGGGGCGTGCTGCTGAGGCATGGGCGGCCGGTGCCTCCGATCGAGGCGCCGCTCGACATGAACTCTACTTGGCTGCCTCGCAACCGCCTTGCAGCGACAAGACTGTCGCGCTACGCCTGGAACTGATCGAGCGCTTGCCAGCCGATCTACCCGTTGACGACGACGTCCGGAAGTTGCTGCAAGACTTTGCGACGGCGCGAGATGAGAAAACGGTAGGTCACCTGTTTCCGCTGCAATTGAGGCTCCAGCGCAACCCAAGGCCAGGGGTGCTGGAGTTTGAATGGGGCCCCTGGCTGGATGAGTTCTCCACCCCGCTCCTGTCAAGCACCGTGAGGCAAGCACTGTGGGGCATGCTCGCCGCAATCATCAAGGCCGCACCGGCGACTTCCGGCAGCGAGTTCTGGCGCTGGATGACGAACATCCACCGGCACGCCTATATAGAAGCGTCGGTCGGTCAGCAGTACGCGATGAAAGGCTGGCTCGCTTCGCGGCCAGGTGTAGAACGGGAGCTCTACGCAGCGATAGCAGCCAGCGCGGGCAACGAACGGGGCCCTCGGCTCCCAATGAACGAGTTTATCCGCTTGACTGGCGCTATCCCTTCTGCCGAAGTCGTGGCGGCCTTATTGGCGGACGAGAGCGCTCTCTTCGGTCAGTTCGGGGCGGGAGAACGAATCGACATGGCGACGGAGATTGCAGTGCAGGCGGGCGAAGAGTCAAAACAAGCGGCGCTGGTGGTTGCCTACTTGCGCGGCCTGGACTGTACTCCGGAGACGCGAGCAAAAACTGATGCTCTGCTCCATCCCGCAATCCCGGAGTGGAAGAGGAAAGCTGAACAGTATCGGATGGCGCAACAGGCAGAGGTCGAAAGGCAACGAGAGGCGCTAAGGCTGGAATATGCCACGGCTGCACCTAACCTTGCGGCAGGAACCGATCTAACTAGGTTGGCAAATGCTGCTTGGTGGCGGTTTGGTTCGGGCCCGTTTGGCGCACAGATCGGACCGGGTGTGGAGCGGGTTGTTGAGTTCGTCGGCGAGGAGGTCGCCGCAGCCATTGCACTGGGCTGGCGCCACGTGGCAATGACGGGCATCGGCATTGAGCCAGATGAGATCGGGCGTGCGATGGTGAACGGTCTTGGCTGGTACGCTGAAGCGGCTATTCTCGCCGGCTTAGATGAGCAAATTGTGGCCACAGGAAATGAGGCAGCATTCTGGCCCTTGCAAACGGCCCTGCATGTCTTGAACGCAGCCGGTAGCCTGCCGTTGAACGCCCGGATGGCATTTGTGACTTGGGCAATTGAACGCCTGGAAGCTTCCTCCGGGGAGTCCACCTCTTGGCTCGTGACATTGTGGAAAACCGCCATTGAGATGCGGCCGGAAGGTGACTTGCCGGTCTTGTCCCTGCTTAACGACTATGCGCCGGGCGGTGGAGTTTGTGCGCGAGCGCTCCAGGGACTATTGAGAGACCATCCCATGATGCCAGAGCGCGCTTTGGTTTCAGCATTGGTAGTCGCCATTCGGCTGACAGGCCGAGCGGATCTAAGCGAAACAGCGACGACGGCCTTAGCAGTTGATTCGGTTTGTGGTGAACCGCGCGCGATTTGGCAGTACCTCGCCTTTTGCCTCGACCCCCAGGGAGCGTCCGCTCCGTTTTCTGTGCTGTTCGCCGACCCATCGATGGTCGGCGCAGCCTTTCCCTGGAATCGGCTAAGTGTCATGTTGATAGAGGACATGACGACCGCAACGAGAGCGCGCTTTGCCGCCAGCGTTATCAGCCTCCTGGCGCCCAGGCAAGCCCCGGCCATGAGGATGACTAACAGCTCCGAGGCCGAAGACCTCGTGTGGCGAGAGCTAGCTTGGTTGGAGCGTTGCGAAGAGGAGAGCGCAACCGACGTCCTGCGCGATCTTGCAGACGCCCCGGCTATGGCCAACTGGCGCGATCAAATCTGCCACAGAATGGCGAAGCAATTGCGGCTTCGACGACAGGCGACGCATGTGCCTGCAACTGTACGGCAGATCAGAGAGGCATTGGCCGGCGGGTCCCCGGTGAATTCATCTGACCTGCAGGCGGTCGTCGTCGATGAACTGCGTAAGATCCAGGCTGCGATGCAAGTGGACCCGCTATTACCCTGGCAGCTGTTTTGGAATGAAGATTCAAAGCGTTCGGCGCCGGAGCAGACTCCAAAGGTCGAGAACAGTTGCCGTAACGTGGTTGGACTGTTGCTGCAGGCAAAACTGGGGGCGTTTGGCATCACCGTCCCGCCGCTTCCAGAAGCGTCCCGCGCCGCGGAGACCAGGACAGACATTTTGATCTTGAGCGGTGCCGGCAGGAACCTTCCGATTGAGGCAAAGCGGCATTTCCATCCGCAGGTTTGGGCCGCGGTTGACGGGCAACTAAAGGGATACACAGCCGATCTCGGTGCCGACGGTCTTGGCATCTATTTGGTGTTCTGGTTTGGCTCAGTCCCCGGCGTGTCTATGCCACGGCGCGAGGGCGAAGATTACAAAGAGCCAGGGACGGCAGCTGAGATGGAATCGATGCTGCGTGAGGATCTGTCAGACGAATTACGCGCAAGAATTGAAATTGTCGTACTCGATGTATCGAACCCAAAGGGCAGGCGTGGGTCGGCCAGAAGGCGGGCATCAAGCACACGGCACGCTCGCAATGGTACCGCTGGGGGGTAGGCATGCTAACTTTCGATAGTCTAGCCTGGATCAACCATGGCAGAAAGGCGGTCTTTGCCGTGGAGACGGCGAGCAAGGGAACTGTCTATATGAGCCAAGGACGTGGCCGCGCAAGCTTATCCGTGGTGGAAGTCGATGCCGAAAGGCTACTCAAGCTTTGGCGGGACGCCGGCATTGCTGAAACTTATCTGGCACATGGTGACGTGGCAAGTTGGCGGGCAGACCGCAAGTACCGCTCTGTGGACGCGTGCTATTCATCTGGGCGAGGCAATCCCGTTCCGTTGGCCTTTGTAAGTTGTGGCGAGGCCCAGTCACCCTCGACAGTGTGGAAGTGGCGGGGTGGGCGAGTAGAGCGGCAGTCGCATACTCGAATCGTGTTCGGATTCTCCGATGGCATCACACGTACCATCTGGCTATTGGCCAACGGGGCAAAGGTCTTCCCAGTGCTCTGTTCATCGCGAGACGCCGCACGGCTCAAAGCACTTGCGGGCGCGATCGGCGGTGGTTCGAGTGCTGTCGACGACTTGGTACCGGACTACCCGGGGATCGAGGAGCGATTGAGCGAGATCGCGGCGACCCCGTCCTTTCCTCCCGTTGGATCACTTTGGCCTGTTCGCAAGGATGCAGAGCTCCCGCTTTAATGCCGTACCTACTAGCAGGTTGCTCAATTCGCTCAGGGCCGCCCTAATCGGCTGCAGCAGCAAGACCAGCGCGAGCCAGAACACATCGCCGCGCGGCGGCTTGCCTGCAGCCAAGAATGCGGTCCGACTGAGGCAGATTGCCAATCTGGCAGCAGTGTCTGCGAGGGCCGGTATGCTGCGAGCAACCGTGCTGTGGTGACACTCTTGATCTTCATCACCACGAAGTAAAATATCAATTTGCATCGGCGTGAATGGAATCTGGCGCTTGACGTCTATCCGAACCACTCAAACTATGACTTGGCAGATGAACAAGCGAACTCTGATAGGCGTCGTCGTCCTCGGCGCCACAGCCCTGACCGGGTGCAGCAACAAGACCGACGCGAACGAGAAAAATTTCGGTGCCGCGATGGCCCAGTACTTAGATCAGAAAGGGGCCCAGTGCCTCGGCCTGTCGAGCTGGCCAGTGGACGTGACCGAGTACAACGTTAGCAAGGGACTACATGACGCACCCGCCATGGCCGCGCTCGAAAGCGTCGGCCTGGTCCACGGTGTGGATGCCGAGATCCAGAAGCCGGACCCTTTCGGCACGCGACGCGTTCGAGTGAAGCGCTACACCTTGACCGAGCTGTCCAAGCCATTCGTCCGAGAGTGGGAGGCCCGGACCATTCCACTCGACGGCGGACCCAGCATCGTCAAGGAGGCTGATCTTTGCTGGGGCAGGACCCGGACGGTCATTTCAAACTCCCCCACTTGTGGTCGGCTAAATTCCCCCAGGCAGGACGGGCAGATTATGAATCGGCCTTCTCACAAACAGCAAGCCTGGTGGCGGCTTCTTTGAGGCGGTAGCTTTTGCCTTCGAACTCGAGAAGCTTGGATCGATGCATCAGGCGATCCAGAATGGTAGTGGCCATGGTGTTGTCGCCGAGGTATCGCCCCCAGTCCTGCACCACGCGGTTGGAGGTGACGATGATGCTGCGACGCAGTTTGTAGCGCTGATGGACCAGGGTCTGCAGCAGTTCGGCGGCGGCGTCCGGGATGCGTTTTGCCAGGAACAGGTCGTCGAGCACCACCAGTTCCGGCTCGAGCAAGGTCTTGAGCAGTCTGTCCTGATCGGCGCGCGTGTCCACGGCGTAGCCGGCGAACACCGTGTCGGACTCGACGTAACGCACCTTCATGCCCTGTAGGGTAGCGTTGTATGCAATGGCCTTGGCAATGTGGCTCTTGCCGGTGCCGGGCTTGCCAATTAGCAGCGCATTGTCAGCGTCGGCGATGAACTTCAAAGTGTGCAACTCGAAGCAGGCCTGGCGCGGCAGCTTCGGGTTGAACGCCCAATCGAAGTCGGCCAGGGTTCGGCGCTCATCCAGGCCGGACTGCTGGTAGCGCCGCTCGAGTAGCCGGGAATGGCGGCGATCCAGTTCATCTTGCAGGATCATCGAGAAGGTCTCGAGGAAGGGTTGCTGGCTGGCCTGGGCCTGCAGCACGCGAGTCTCCAGTGTAGCGCCAATACCGGACAGGCGCAGTTCGCGCAAGGCACGATCGATTTCAGCAAAGCTCATGGTCATGGGTGATCTCCTGGGTTGGCGGCGGCGCTTTGTCTGGCGCCGAGCGAGAACAGGTCGGCATAGTCGTCGCCGCCCCGAATCAAAGGATGTTCCTGGGTCAGGGGCAGTTCGCCCTGGATTGGCGTATCGAGGTCGGCCAGTGCTTGCTCGAGCAGGCGTTCGGTCAAGGCTTTGACCTGCCGGTAGCTGGGCGCACCTTCGCGCAAGGCGGTTTCGCACGCCGCGTCGATCAGCCGACGGGGATACCGCCGGACAAGACCGACGATGCCCCACAGCTTGCGCTGGCCCACACGCCCCTCGGTGTCGAACAAGAGCTGGCACAGACGTTCGGCGGAGGACCCGATGGCTTTGGCCTGGGCAAGAATGCGCCGTGTCTCGCGCGAGGGATTAAAGAGGCGCTCGTCCTGCGGCAGCACCACCGAGCCGGGCCTGTCCACCAGATCGTGGCTGCGCAGCAAGGCTTGGGTTTTCAGGTCACGGATTTCCAGACGGTGCGCGTACTTGCGCACCAGCACCCGGCTGCCAATAGCCGCCGGCCGGGCCGCGTAGCTGCTGTGATCGACGCGAATGCACGTGTCATCGTAGACGGTGTAGACCTTGTCGGTGAAGTACTCGAAGTTATGCGCCGGCAGTGCCCGCAGATGAGGGCGTTCTTCCTCGAACATCGCCTGGACCTGACGCCGAGTGCTGCCGTGGATCCGCTTGGAGGCCCAGTTCGTTTCCCATTGTTCAAGGAAGATGTTTTGCTCTTCGATCGACTCGAAGCGGCGTCCCTTCAGGGCGGTCGCCTGGGTATGCTGGATCGCGTTCTCGACCGTGCCCTTGCGATTGGGGTCGCGCACGCGCGCCGGATCGGCCACCACGCCGTAGTGGGCCAGCATGGCCGCATACACCGGGTTGAGCTCGGGCTCATATAGGTCGGGCTTGAGGACACCTTCCTTCAAATTGTCCAAGACCACGTACTGGCTCACGCCGCCGAAGTGGCGCCAGGCCTGCTCGTGGAGTTCTGCCCAGACCTGCTGACTCGATTTCCACACCACGTGCCGGAAGCTGCGGCGAGAATAGCGCAACGTCATCACGAACAGCCGCGGCTTGCGATAACGGTCCGTGCCTGGCATCCGGGTCGGAGCACCTTCACCGTAGTCGACCTGCGCCTCCTCGCCGGGCAGGAACTCCAACCGGTCGAATTGTGCCGGCGCGTGATGGCGCAAGATCCTGACGAAGCGCTTGACGCTTTCGTAGCTGGAAGCAAAGCCGAACTGGTCCACCAGGTCTTGGTAGATGGCCGTGGCGTTACGATGCAGACGCACCTGGGCCTGGACAAATTCCTGGTACGGCGCGCAGGCCGAACAACGTGTTTCCGTTATTTGCCGGCGGTCGGGGTGGAGGAATTTGCGGCCCAGAGCCGGTGGTCACCGTGGGGGAGTTTGCCTGGGCGGCGGCAAATCGTTCTTGATATCCTCGAATCGTCTTGCGATCGATCCCGGTAATGCGTGCGATCTCTCGCTGGCCTTTGCCTGCCGCGACCAGCGTAGCAATGGTGGTTTGTAGATGTGGCTTCAAGACGTTCACTCCGGCAACCCCTCTGCTTCATGCGAGGGGAACAAGGTAACGTCCTGCCGGGCGCCTACATCACTTTCAGCGCCCCTTCAGGTGGGGGAGTTTGAGGTGACCACAGGTGGGGGAGTTTGACCGACCATCGGGGGTGGCAGCGGTGCTGCTCCTTTATGCATTGCTGGCTTGGCTAATGTTGCCAACACGCTATCGCTGGAGCCTGGGTGCCCTTGGTATCTTGACATTCAGTGGAAAAATTCCTCTGCCAGACGCTGCTCGAATAGCCTATGAAGAGGCTCGAGCCTGTGACTCGATATGGGCGCATGCTGCCGAACGTCTGGCCGTTGATAAGTCGCCCGACGGCATCTTGGATTATATAGCGTGCTACTTCGCCGGTGAAACTCAACTCTACGGAAAGAGGAAACCATCCGAACGCCTGGAAAAGATCGACACGTTCCAGGCGAAACAAGGTACCTTTACAGAGGGCGCGAAGTATCTCTGTCTCAGAGCCCAAGCCAAGACGGTCTTTTCAGATATACGAGTCGCCACCAAGGACTTGAGGTCGGTGGTAAGACAAATGCGTGAGTCACTGAAGGCGACCACGCCAATCTAGCTATCCAGATTGCCAAGCGCTCATAGCTCTACAATCGAATCGCAGCTCCTTCCCGAGAGTCCCGTTCGCGACCGTCCCATCGCGACCCGTCGCGGTCACCCGACTTGTGTCGAACTCTATTGTCGCGTGTCAGACTCTATTGTTTTGTGTCGAACTCTATTGTCGGTTCACAGCATTGGCATCAAAACTGGCATAAGCAGGGCAATGATTTCTTTTCCTCGGTCAGTGGTCATTCGTGGCTCTTGGTATTGGCGTCGCTTTTCTTGCCTGACCAACGCAATGAAAACGGCTCCATCGATCTAAAGCACAAGGCGTAGGCTGCCACAACAAAAAAGAGGTCGACGCCACTATATTTATCCTTACCGATAGCGCCAGCTATCCAGGTCATGGCAACTGCAACCACCGTGACAGATGTTCGGGTTCCCCAACGGTTGGCCGCCCAAATGACGGGTATGGCATGGGCGACTGCAATTACAAGCACAGTTAATGTCATCCCGTCTTTTCCTTACCGAGTCGGCAACGCGTGTAAAGCCGGAAAAAGCTGCATTGCAAAGCCAACTGCTATGAGTCCAAGGCCAAACCGGGAGAGACAGTTATAGCGCCTCATCTGCGGCGTCTCTTCGATCTCAACGTACGCGCCAGAGTTGAGCACAGCGAGGCTGGGCAGACCAAAGTAGAACGTTAGGCAACTTCCAACGACGCCCGCCGCCGGGCCGATGACGTTCAGATACGCAAGCACAGTGTCGAAGCTCATTCTTTTCCTATTTGAATACTGCTCAGTTGCTCCCGGGCGCATGATCACATGCCACCCTTCTTCACGCGTTCCCATTCGTGCTTCAAGATAATCTGGAGGTGCCCAATGACGTTATCCCGTGCCAGACCAAACTGGCCTCGAGCCTCGCTCTTCTGCCCTTCAGTTTCGTTTGGAGGTGGGTCTTTGCAAACATCGGACAGGGCTCCAAGCAGGCGTACGAACTCGTTGTGCTCGTCCTCTTTCGGATTTAACCGCAGCTTAATTCGGATGCCCAACTCTGTCGCCCGCTTGTTCGCTTCCATGAAGTCGTCAAAGGTCGACCTCTGGTCCTCGGGAAAAAGATTCGACGTTGGCCGCCGAAGCTCTTCTAGTCGCGCAAAGAGCGTCAGGTACTCGGCGACATCCTTGCGTAGCTCGTCGATCCATACCTGTCGCTTCGCGGAGATGTTATCGGCAGCCTGCCGATTCGCGATCTGCTCTTGCAAGAGTGCCTGCTTCTTGGCGATACGCCACTGCATGAACGGGCTGATGACAAGACTGATGAGGGCGACGATACCCAGGACGACCTTGTTGAAATTGTCTGCCGTGACGGACTTCAGAATGGTGATGAGCTGATCCATGATGTCGGTCTTTTCCGACTCGTTCAGCGCGTGGTCTGTGACCTACCACAGCGAGCACACTGGTAGAAGCTGTAGCCACTGTCATTCAGAATGTAATGATAGTGAGGCCCTTGCTCCCACTTGTGCCTTCCGAGTAGGCATGCTACCCACCCCAACCAGCCTTTGCGGATACTGTTCACAATCTTTTCCTATGAATTTACATCAACTCGAAGGGTGAAAGTACCCCGGACAGGCCCCCATTCTCATCGTCCACGAGCCAAAATGTAGGCAGGTTTGGGTTCACATCATCAAGAAGGCCTGTAATGTCGTCCTCAGGCTTGACGACACGGGCATCTACAAGAACGAGGGGGCCGTCCACACGTGAGACAGCATTTTCGATTGACGTGCCCAGTGCGATCTTTCTCTGGGGGCCGCCGCGGGGAAGGAACTTTTCCATGGAAACCTCGGGAAGCAGCTTCCACTGATCCCCGATTTTGACTGGAAGGTACGTGAACGAATGCATCAACATGAGCTGCCGAGCATAGGCGACAGGTTGCCACGGATGTACGGTCACCGCGCCTCTGACCATGAAGTCTTTGACCTTTTTACGAGCATCATGTTGTTCTTGCATTAACGCCTCCTCAAGCCCAATGCATAGTTCGATTGCCGCCGCCGTAGCGTGACGCGCGTACACTCCAGAATGCATCGCATCGTTGCGGGCCGCCATGAGCGCCCTGTAGAGGGCATCAAATCGCGAAAAGAGTCCTGGATAGCAATCCAGCATTTCAGTCAGAACGACAGAATCGCTTGATAACTGTCGAACAGAATCGATGTACTTTCCCATATTTGCCTCGCTTCCGTTGAGCCGCAATCCAACGGCTTCGAGGACAAAACAGATTTCACTAAATCCTTCTGCGTCGGCAAGTGCCGCATATCTCGCTGTACGAAGACCGTCTCTGTAGTGCAAACGCTCCTCCCATCTCAGGGTCGGTGGCATTGTTTTCCGTGTCAAGCCGATGGGATGTCGTCGATCGCAACCTTCAGACGAAAGGCTGTATTCACATCGACTCCCTGGCGAGAAAGGTCGGCCATCAAGTCCTCTGCCGACAGGATGCCCTTCGCGATAAGACAACGAACGGCTGTGTGGCTCAGAACGACGAGTTATTCTGCGCTCAAAGGCTGCAAATGCATCATCTCTCCTTTCATTTCCTCTATGTTTTGAACTCAAACCATCCGTGACCAGCATCGGCGTCGAGGAACGTTCTCAACTGAGCCGGATATTTATTGCGAGCACTATGGACAATCTCAATGTACCCACAACCAGAGGCGTCCACGGCAAGCCCAAACGATGGCCAGACTCGCTCAAGGTGTTGAGCAAGATCGCTCCAAAGCAATATCTGTGATCCGAGTAGGGAACGGTGCTCCGGCAGCAAGTGTCCCGAACATGGTGTCGGATGCCCGCCGTTTTCGCAATGGGCCCAGTATTCCTGCTCGCGAAACTTGCCATTGCTGCGCTTTCGCATGGCATTCGGAGTGAAGTACCCCCGCCGTTCAGCAGCCGGGCAGTTTCGCCACCTGATCGCCTCTTCAATATCCTGTGCAAACAGAAATAACAAATACTCGGCCTCGATGAACTGTCGAGTCAGCGCCGCGCCGGCATACCAGTGTTCGGCCGAATACAGATGAACAGCACCGCGTGCGAGCACGCCGGCAGTTTGCGTTACCAGGGCGACAGCCTCGCGAGCCGGTTGATCAGCGGCGAGCCCGAATGCCCACAACGCACGACCGCATTGATCAAGCGCATCGCTCACCTCCGCGCAGTACCGAACGCGCGCTTGCTGCGCGTGTGGATCATTGAGCAGGTCGAGCAAGTCTTTGGGGACTATCGCTGCATCCATATCGGCTCTTCCTAAACTTTACCATTGTGGAACGGGTGATTTTGAACCAGGGAATGAAATAGTGCGGCCGCCTTCGCTTCGATGCTACGGTATTTTTCGATGCCACTCAGCGACGTTCGCGGCCGGTGCACCGCCATTTCGATCAGGTTTGCGTCACATACTCCATGTGGCGATATTGGATCCCCGTCGTCGGCGAAAACCTCCACCAGTCGATCGTGAATATCGATGGCATCCTCCGAGGCGAGATAGCGACGCATGGCTGTTATCGCGCTACGCATAGGATCTTTAGCAGTCGCGCGCCGTTCCCTTCCGGTGGGACGTACCGCCAATCGCCAGACTCGTTGCTGGAACCGCGCTTGCCGCCAGTTTGAATGGAAACGCTTAACTCTCGAATCATGCGTTCCCGGCAGTCGAGTTCGTAAAATATGCTGGCTTGCGGATCCAAGTTACCGATGTTTGCTGTGACTTCGTATAGCGTGATCGTCAAACGTTTGTCGGCGTCAACCGTCTCCACCGTCGCAAACGGCGGTACGTATTTGCTCCCGACCTTCTGAGCAGTGTTCTCCAGGATCTTGCCGCCGAAGTCCTTTTGGATATCAATGCTATCTAGGGCTTTTTCACGGAGGCACTTTGTCCACACCCTCACGTGAGCGCTGGGCATCTGTGTGATGCCTGTAGCGTCATAGAAGCACCATGCTCGCTCATTTAACGATGTACCGCCATATAACTTCCAATCGACGCCCGGTGGTTGCGCGAAGGCCCCGCGAACGACGATGAGCAGCACTGCCGCGCTACAACAAGCAGCGCGGTGTAACCGTTGCGTTACCGTTAGATAGCGGTTCATGTGCTTTTCCTATCGGCCGCCAGTCATAATGTGCTCGGCTTCACCGAGCGGCTTCATCCCCCGTCGCTTTTGTTCGGCGGGTGACGCATCCCGCAATCCGGCAAAGTGGCGATCGAGGCCACCTTGAATTTCGGCCGCCGCCTGAGTATCGTGGCTCGATCCGCTATTCGTTGGAGTTTCTGTAGCCAGAAACCACACGTTGAACACCTGAACCTCTAAAGGTTGCTCTGGCCCGCACAAAACGGCACAGTCGTGACAGGCGCAGAAGAGCATGCACTTGTTGTCTTGGTCACGAAGCTCAATGGTATCGGCAAGAGATTCGCCGGGATGTTTGAAAAAGTTGCGCGCACCGTTAAGGACATTCCATAGCTGCTTGCTGTCGTATCCTGGATTGGCTGTCTTGATGTATTCGAACATCCGGTCGATACCCTGCCTGTCGCAGTGTTGCTCGTAAATTTCACGAGCCGCACAAGCGAGCGTATGCACGGCGACCATGTCGTCATCAGCGAAGTACATTCGGATCGCCGTAGCAAGCTGGCGATGCGCAGCCTCAAGCTTTGTTATAGCTGGACACATGGTGCTTTTCCTTGTGGTTCAGTCACCCTCATACTGGCCGGCCATGCGCTCAGCGGTCAGATGCCACTTCCTTACCAGTGCCGCCGCCGTCGGCTGCGCGGCCATGACTTGTGCCGCCTCGGGAAAGAGCGCCACATAGTGATTCGCGAAGTAGCCCATGAGGACACATGCAGTACTCACAGACGTGGCGGCCATGGTGGCTTGCTGGGCGAGATCGCGCGCATCACGGATCTGCAGTATGCTCAGCCAGCTCGCATGCGAGTAGCCGCACAGATAGCTGTAGAGATCGCGGATTTGCGCGGGGTGAAACCCGGCCTGGACGCCGATCGCTGCCCACGCCCGCCCCGCGCGCCAGTCCCCATTCAGGAACGCCTTGCGGTCTTTCGCAGGATGTTGCGCCCACCTGCGATGGGCTTGCATCGCGGCGCGTAGCGTCTCGATGGCCGCCCTTTCGTCCGCCAACTTCTGCCTGTTCTCGGCCTTGCGCGCGCTCGCCCGCAGCTTCTGCCGGTCCAGCAGGCCCGCGCAATGCCACGTCAGGTGACGAAATTCCCGCAGGTCGGGATCGCTACAGCCATACACATGTGCAAACGTCAGATAGGTCTCCAAGGCTGCCCGCGCCAGAATCAGCACCGAACTATGGTCGACGTGCGACGCCGAACCCTGCGGCATCACCACCTCGACAGGCTGCACCAGCACGTGCAGCGACGCGAGGTGATAATAGAGCTTAAGCGCCAGCACCTGGGCATCGTTCATCCACAACTGGCCGACCGGGATCACCCTGTCGGCCTGAGACTCGATCAGCTGCACCGTCAGGTGCAGCAACGTCCGGGAATCGCTCGATCCCGCCTGCGTGACAGCTGCGTTGCCGTCCGCCCCCACGCGCGGTGCAGTCAGTGGATCCATGTTGTCCGCCTTTTCCTAAATGCCCACTACATGTTCGTAGAACCAGTCATCGAACGCCTGAAATCCCGGCACCTCTAGGCCTAGACGGCTAGCGTTCTCGCACGCACGAACCAGCATCCAGCAAGCTGTTTCTTCCAGGTCGACGGTTACTTGCGACTCACTCGGGTCGCCGAAGTGCTTCAGCGCATCACGAGTGCTGTTCGCCTCACGAATAAAGTCCTTCTTCTTCAAAGGCGACCGATGCAAGAGTCGATGAACCTGTTCGTACTGGTCAAAATTCGAGTCCAGGACACGCTGCTGGCCGCGTCGCACAACCTCACATCCAAGCACCTCCTCCGCGGCGCCTGCAAGCGTGATCACAGCGGCGAACGCGTCATGGTCCAGAAACAGTCGAATCACGGTTGCGAGCTGCTCAATGGCTAGATCGATGCGATGGTAAGTTTGTAGTCCCATCTTGACCTCCTCTTTTCCTATTCCCGCAGCGCGTCCACTGCCGCTCGATAACCGTCATGCGGGTAGTATGGCCAGCCGGATGGCATGCAGAAGCCGTCGCGCTTCTCAATGCAAGCAAACTGAGCGTGCCACCCGGTCTCTGGCGTGAAGATCCAGCCGGAGAGGCCAGTGTCTGCAAACTGGTCGTAAGTTATGTCGATCAGAACGTTGGCCACCTCAAACCACGCATGCGACTGGTTTGCGGGTAGCGTCGGATGCTCGTATCCGCAGACATACGCTCCTTCGTAGCCCAGGTGCTCCTTCAACAACCGCCCGAGGATTTCTGACGCAGGGCCGCATGTTGCTCGCGGGAAGTCAGCGAACATCGAACCGTTGGCGCCTTTCAGGCCGTTCAGGCCGCGGCGGCACGCTATGGCGATCCTCTCAATGGCAGCACGGTCAATCATGATTGATGCCTCAGGGGGTGCACTTGTCTTGCTTTTTCTAGCCATTCCAACTTACTCATCGCGTGCCGTGCTACGGCGCTCTGCGGCGCGATGCGCGTGCGGCTTCAAGTGCTTTCACTCCCGCGCCCAACACGTAAAGATGCGCGAACTCGATGGCGCGATGCATCGGCTCCAGCTGCTTCATCAAGTCGAGCGACGTGCCGGCGTTGAACATTGCCACCACAATCGTCGCGAGCAAGTTAAGGATGACCAAGACCGCATAGGCCAGCATGAGCAGTGCCACCAGCCAGTTGCGCGTCGCGCACAGCACCACGGTCGCGACGAATACTAGCGCGGGCTGCAGATACCACCACGCACTGGCGTCGTCGTGGTACACGAGAATCGTTATCAGCGCGGAATTGAACAGGGCCAAGACACCCCAGCGAACGGCGGCATCGTTGAATGCTTTGTCGATGTCCTAAGGGATCATAGCTGGCTCCTTTTCCTGTGCGCCGGCAGAACCGGCCTCTCCTACTTCAGCGTGGCGGACACGCCGAGCCGGTTCAATTGCCGCGCGAGTTCGTCAGCTTGCTCGACGGTCGTTTCTGGTTGCAATTCGATTGCCAAGCGATGGCCGGAAAAGCTCGGATTGCGATCCAAATCTTCAAGATAGATAGCAAAACCGTACCCGGTGGCCGTGGCGTGATTGGCAGGCTCCTTGACCGTGGCCGTAAACTTTCGTTGCTTCGACATAGATTCTCTCTCCACTGGTGCCAGCGACGGGATGGCCCGGCCCGAGCTTTTTCTATCGTCCAAACTCATGTGTTATGCCGTCAAAAACACCGTCCTCATCGAAACGAATCGCGATGTGGTAGCCGCGTGCCTGCCATTGGAGTAACGCACCCTTCGGAACACTCGACACAGACGTCGGGCGCCCCACAGCTTTCACAATTTCGGTTCGTGTCTTGCCTGTCAAGTCGCCTAGGCGTCTAAATCTTTTGCTGATACTGCCTGAAGACGCCCTTCTGATAAACCACGCCATGAGAACCAAAACAAGTACGAGCGGCACAAATGCCATGAAGCGCTCCTGTCAAATGATTTTTCCTAGCTATTGAGACGGGGGCGATTCCTACGCCCCCGCGTTCCCTTCGCTTTGCTCTTATGCGCGGTCTCGTCCGTGCACGTGCGCAAAGTACACATAGAACATCGACCCAAGGAACCAGGCCATAGGCACGCCGACGGCCGCACATACGCTGAGAGAAGCCCAACGCGGCAAAAACCAGTCGGCAGCGAAAAGAGGCAGCAACGGAAGGGCTATCGTGGCGGCGATGGGCCAGCCCCATTCCTCACTCTTGTCCAAGTAGGTGAACAGTCTGTCAATAACGAACATCACGTAAGCCTTCCAGAGTTCGTAAGCGCGATACATTGCATTGCTTCCTATTGTTTTCCTAACGACGACCGGCCGCGCCGACCGGCTACGCAGCTGCTCGGCACGGATTGACCCGATCCTATGTTCTMTCATTCTCCGCGAAAGCCTCTGCGCACCCAGGCTATTGCGTAGCCTATCAGGTAGACGCTAGCGCAACAGAGCAACCAGGCTGCGATCGCAAGACCTACTATCACCAATATTTTCTTGGTCGCCTCAGTCCTCAAGATGGCGTTGTACTGACCCACCACAGTCTGCGCTTCTTTCTCGGGCACCCCCTGTAGAAATAGAAGGTCGTTTCCGTTGGCCGCCGTAATTTCTACGCCCGTGGGGAGATCAAGAATCTCGTGAACCGAATGCTTGAGCTTTGCTAGCGATTCTTTCGGCAGGCGCTCATAGAAGGCAAATCGGTGAGCGATCTGCTCTGGCCTAGGAAACTGGTGCCACGCGACAACCGCGACCGGTGGCGCGCAAAGGACCGATGTGACCACCCAGAGTCGTTGCCAGCCGTTCAATCGCATCGCGTCCTCTCCGTTCAATCAGTCAGGGGGGTGGCACTGGCTTCACGGCCGAGATCAATTGGAGCAGCTAAGGCTGCGTGCAAGCGTCGATTGGCCGCGCGCAGCGCCGGTACCGAGTCGGCCGAACGGGCCGGTAAGTAACCGCCATGCTTTACTCGCACGGACTCCAGCAGCTCCAGTGCCAGCAGGCCAGCGTGCGCAGAATGACACAGATCTGCCTTTGCGCGCTCAGGATCATCGAAATCAAACACCTCATTTCGGATGACTTGAACTGGCTCGCCCTCGAACGCGAATGTGTGGATGCTGTTCAGTATGTTCGCGTGTGCGGTTTCCGAGTTGATCTCATCCTTCATGCGTTTGATCTCCGACGACACCTCGGGATGTTCACGTTCCAGCCATCTGTAAGTCTTGATGGAAATCGTCTTCGGATCGTCGAGCCCGCCATTCTTCACGTATGCAGAGCCGTCTTTGTGAGCGAGCCCGTAGGCTGCGTGCGATGTCGTCTCAAGGAAGTATCGCAGGTTCGTCATTGCCTGTACGCGGTGCTGACGGACAATCGAGACCATGCATAGAAGCAAAGTCTTCTTCATCTGTGCAAGAAATCGCAAGAAGATTTCGCACGGCACAGTCGGCCAAAGAATGAGGTTCATCAGCACGTCCACCGTTTCAAAGGCATGCGTGGAGTACTCTCCGTAGGTCGACTCAGCGTCGACTACCAGTCGATTTTCGACATCTGAGAACCCCATTGCCATCGCCTTAACATCTGGATTGCTTCCCATCGTTTGCGCTCCCTCACGCAACAAAGCTGCTTTTCTGTCGAACAGTGCCTTTCTCGCGGTGGCTGCCAGCAGATCGCAGTTCGAGCTTGTGCACTTTTCCGTTGCTGTTCATGTCAGGCTACCTTGAGAGCGCGGGACGCGCGCCGGACACGCGCGGCCGCAGCCTTCGGGGTGTCGCCAATCTGGCCCCATTCGTGGTGCCACCAGGTTATGACCCCAGCCGCGGCCGCAGTGTTCTCGGCAAGGATCACAGCGACTACTTCCGCCGCAACGGCAGCCCACCAGGCGGCACCCTCACCGTCGCTCACCTTCGGGTCGATCGCGCGGCGGTAGATGGCCGTCACAGCGTCCAGCGGAATGGTCATGCTATTCCTATTCGTGGTCCTTCAGATCAGCAAGCGCTGCTTCCAGCGTATCGGCTGCATCGGCATGCAGCCCCGCAGTCGCTTCGTTCAGCTCGGCACCCGACGGCAGCTTATGGGACTCCGCTGCGTCGCGCAGTACGTTGATTGCGAGGCGCAGCGCATCGGCGGTTGTTAGTGAGGTCATGTGCTTTTCCCCGTCAAACGATCTTGATCGTCCCTCGCTCCACCAGGCCGTCGAAGTCGGCCTCTGTGAAGCCAGCGTTTGATCTGGTGAAGTCGGAAATATAGAAGCCGACATCCATTCGTAGGCGGTCGCGGAGCTTCTTCTGTTCATCACGATCTGCCCCGCGAACCTTCCGCAGGAGTTCATGGACGCGCTCTGCTTCGGCTGGCGAAAAAATGCTCTTTCCCTTCATGCCGGCTCCTGTCGTTGCTTTTCCCACTTCAAAGAGTTAGGAGCGCTATCGCACCGACTCCACCCAAGAAGAGCGCTGTAACGCCCCACGCAGGCAAGTCGACGGCAAGGCCAAGCGCACCGCACGCGACAGCAAAGCAAACACCGGCCACAAGCTTTCCTCGGCGAATGTTTCGGTACTGCTTTACTGCCACCGTGTACGCTGCTTCCGATGCAGCAAGCCGAGCGTCACTCTCAATGCCGCCAGCCTTGCATGCCGCTCGAACGGCATCGCGCTCCCGTAGCGTGCGAAGCATGTTTTCTCTCGATGCGCTCATCGCGCCCTTCCGTCACGACTTGTCGGGGTCGCTTCCACGCTCTGCAATTCCGCTTGACACGATCCGTAGGGTTTCATCGCGTGCCGTCCGTAGCGCTCGCTTGGCCTTGGCGCCAACGGCATCCAGATCTGCCTTCAAGTTGCTGATGTGCTCATCGATTTCATCTTCGGTCATGAGATGTGGCGAGATGATAGGCCCGCCCCGCTCCGATGCTTCCGACCACTGTTGCAGACAGATCTCGACTACTGGGTCGAATGGAATCTTCTGGTTGGCAGTCATCTTGATGACGGAGAAATCAAAGCGACCGATTGTCTTCTTGCTCATGATCTCTTCCTATGTCGTTTCAATGGGGGGGCAGATGAAAAAGAGCCGACAATCCCCAGCCGAGCAAGCCTATAGGCAAGACAGCGCTGAGCCAACCCGTGTCATCCTTGAATGCCAGCAACGTGCTGATTGCCCCACTCACGGTCGCGGCGATGCCGGCGATCATCGAGAATGTGTAGATTGCTGCGAGCGCTGGGACCATGTGCAAAAACATCAGCGCGATAGCTGACGTCGCAATCCAGCCCTCGACCCCTACTCCGCGCTGTTCAGATTGTTGTGTGCCCATAGGGTGCATTCGTTTTCCCTGTTATCCGACCTTCTTGCTCTGCTTGGCAAAGTCCGCAGCCAAGGCAATACTATTGTTCTTGGGAACGATCCAGTTTCTGTACTGCTCGTTCCATCTACCGTAGTGTCGCATTGCAACGGCGCGAGCAAGAGCGACTACAGCACCATCGCCAGAGCCCTTCACCGTCAGGTCGCCGCTCGGTAGCGTCCCAATGCAAATCTCGCCGGCGCAGCCAGGAATTCTGTAGATGCTCATGGTCGCTTTCCCTTGCTTGTGTACTCACGGCCTCGGGCGGGGCGCGACAGGCTGACCGTCGTCCTGCGAGAGAGATTGGCTCAGTGCTTTCACCTGCTGATGAAGTCCAGGCAGGTCGTTTTGGATGGTCTTCCAGACAATTTCAAGGTCCACTTTGAAATAGCCATGCGCGACGGCGTTGCGCATCTGATAGGCAAACGCCAGGGGTAACTCAGGGTGCGCTGCCGCAAACTCCGGATAGTGATCCTCTATGTTGTGGCTCGCCTCGCCAATGATCTCGATGTTGCGGATCACCGCATCCTGTGCCATCTCGTTCCCCAGGAACACCTCTTCGTCCATGACTTCCGTGTAGCGGGCGATCCGGTCGATGGCCTCCAGAATGTGCTCTAGATAGTCGGACAGCCGTTGCTTGTCGCGACTCATACCGGCACCGCTTCGGCAAGAACAGTCGCCCGGAACTTTTCAGGCAGCGCCTTCGGGGTCAGGACATCAACGGGCACGCCAAGGAGTTGAAGCAACTCGTGCCGAATCGCACCGATGTCGAACAGGGTCGTTTCTGGAGTCGGGTCGATCAGGATATCGAGGTCGCTCCCTTCAACATCATCACCATGAACGACTGAGCCAAAAACGCGAGCGTTTCGGGCTCGATGGGATTCCACCACGCGTCGAATTGCCTCCCGGTGGGAGGCAAGTGCTAGAGATGGTTTCATAGCTTGCTAACCCCTTTCTCACTGTATCGAACAGATACGATGTTATACCCCCATTGGGGGTGCATCAAGTGCTTTTTGCTTCCCACGCCAGAATCTCTCGAACATAGGCCCAAACGACTTCAGGCATGTTGCGAAAGTCTGTTGTCTCGCTTGGAGCAAGCCACTTATCTAGCGTTTTCTCGGGCACGCTGATGCGCTTTGCAAATGCAGCTCTTGTCATGCCAAGCGAACCCATTGCCTCACGCAAGAATTCCTGCTGCGGCTGCACGCCGGCCTTCTTCTCCCCCATCAGATAACTCCTGCGACGATGGCCGACAGCCGTACTGGATCGCCCTCCACCAAACGTTTAACGGCAGATAGGCTCGAAACTCCAATCAACTCCTGAATCAGTTTGATCGAGCGCCCCTGGCGGTGGAGCATCACTGCAAACGTCCGACGCGCCGCACTTGCGTTGCCGTTGGCGATGCCGGCCTGCTGGTGGACCCTCCGAAAAATCTCCGTCAGCGACTCACACGAATAGCTGACGGCCCCCGCTGCCGTGACACGCCGCGTGAAGGCGAACGGCTCGCCCTCGCCGGTAAGAAAAAGCGGACTTTGATGATCCAGGCCACGGTACGCAGCGGGACTCGTCGTGACGCCGTGCCGAGCAGCAAGCCGGTGCTCTAGGTACTGGTCTATCGCAGCGCGCACCTTCGTGCTCGCCCAGAACAACGGACGAGCCTTGCCATTGAAGGATATCTCCGCCCTCAAGGCCGATTCGATCCGACACGCCCCGTTCGCTTGGAGATAGTCAGACACGAGCAGTTTCGCAATTTCGTTGGGCGTGAGCCCAGTGCCATAGGCAACCATCAGCAGGGCAACATCGCGCCGGCTGTTCTGCCCAGTGACCGCCGCGACCTTCAGTGCATGGCGTATTTGATTGTCCTCGACTACTGGCGGTTTTGCCATCCCGTAATACTTCCGCTCGTGGTTGTGTTACGAGATAGTATGCAAGCGATCAGGAGGGATTGCAACGCGCGGCCGCGCCGCAAGCCGGGTCCTCGGAAAAAACCGCCATGTGCGATAACAGGAAATCTGCTGGACATGTGCACGTTTGCCATAGAGCGCTGCTGCCAAACCTTCTGGTCTGGCGTTTCGTCGGTCTGCTGAGGAGTGAGGTTCATTGCCACAGAAGAAGACATTGAGGCGATCCGAGCCGGCATCAAGGCCGGCCGCTTTCCGAATGAGGCTGCGGTTTCGCAAGGGATCGTGCTGTGGCTGCTGGGTACACTCGGCTGGGTGCCCTACGACACGGGCGGCGTCCGGCCAGAATATTATGATGCCACGACTCGTACGCTGGCGCCGCGGCAGTGACCCTTCCCGGTTCCACAATATGAAAAACAATGCATCGCCTTCTGACGGGAGAATGGTGAATGATCGGAACCGATGGAGCATCGTCTATGAATATTGCCGTTACTGATCGCCGTCTTGCGAGGCGCACCTGATGGCCTACTACGGATACGGTAGCGGCCGGCGCCGCCGCTATCGTGGATGGAGCGGGCGCTCGGTCGGGCCGTCCAAATATCAGGAGCTGACCAGGCTCTTCGGCGCGGCGGTGGGGGCGATACGCGGTGCATTCCTCATGCTGGATGAGGAGGCCGTCGACGAGCTGCTGACCGACTATGGCGAGATCCACGGCGAGGCAGCAGAGCGCTACGCGCGCAAGGCCTACCCGAAATGGCGGAGCGGGGAGACCGGGCTTTCAGGCCAGACAATGGAGCGGCTCGTTGCCCTGGTGCCACCCTACCTCTCGCCAGTGCAGCGCTTCGAGATCATGCGCGCCGTGGTCGAGAAGCACCGGCCAGGGGCACCTTACCTCAGTATCCACGTCGACCCAAAGAAGCCGGAGGAGGGTTTCGCCAAGATCGATGCCTCCTTGGACAGGATGCGCAAAGAAGACTCGCTCGCCCACGTGCCTGAAAACGTTCTGTCTGCGGCGACCTGGCTCTGCGACAACGACATGACGGCGGCAAGGGCATTGCTGGCGGCATCGGAGGGCAAGGAGAATGAGACGCTGAGGGCGAACGCCATCCGCGAGATCGAGTTGCTCAAGCGCACGATCCGCACCGGCCAAGTCCAGCGGGCGTCGTATTCCGTCCGGATGCCGGCCGGCAATCTCTCCGTGTCCGTCCACAAAACGTCGAGCTGCTTCGTTGCCACAGTCTGTTTCGGCGAGGAGGCGCCGGAGACCGAAACCTTCCGGCGTTGGCGCGACCGGACACTCATCCAATCGGAATCAGGCAGAAGGTTCATTGCCTGGTATTACCGCAATGGTCCCGCGTTGGCCCGGCTCGCCCAAGCTGCGCCGGGCGCCTTGCCGGCGGCCCGCTGGTTTCTGCGTCGCTTAGCTGGGCGCTTGGCGCGCCGCGAGGCCGGACGCTCGGGCCATGGCGCAGCGGGTTGTGGAACAATGCAGGATTGAAGGAGCGCAAAACGCGTCTTCATGGGAGCCGCATCGAACCTGCATCGGCGGTTGTGGCAACCGGCGGGGCCAAAGGGAAAACGCCAATGACAGAAGAGCAGAAGCAAAAGCACGGGGCCAATGGCCAGATCGTTTCGGCTGACGCCGGTGACGGCCGGGTGGCGCAGTTGCGCGACAGAGGAGTGAGGCCTGGGCAACTGATCGACGCTGCCCTCTCCAACCTGACCCAAAGCCAAGCGCAAGCGTTGATGGGCAAGGCGGCCGACGAAGCCCTTCGGCTGGAGGTGAAGGCCCGCGAGCAGAACCTAGATTACGTTGCCGGGAAGAAGGCCCTCGAAGACCACATCGAAGCCTTCGACATGCTCGATAAGCGCGGCAGGCTGACGCGCCAGAACGTGACATCGGACATCAAGACCGGAGCAGGAAACATGCGGGTGGAGAGCAAGTCGGGTGCGACATGCTTCGTGGCCACGGTAGCCTACGGCGACGGCGACCACCCCAACGTTCGATTCCTGCGTTCGTTCCGCGACGGCTGGCTGCAGCGCCGCAAGTCAGGCCGAGCCTTCATTGACTGGTATTGGCGCGTCGGACCGAAGCTGGCCGAAGTTGTTGGCTCGCGCGAACCTTTGCGGCTCGTATCTCGAGTCGCCTTGGGATTCTTGGTGCGCGTCATTCGCATTTGCTGGCAAGACCCCGCTCGCCGCCGCTGATCGACGCAGCGTGCCTCTTGAGGGGAATGAGGGAATTTCCAAGGGGAAACCACCGGTTCCAGCCAAAAAACCGCGCAAAGCTGACGAATTTCCGGGGTGGATGCCTCGGAGCCAAAGTCTTCGCAAGTCGATCAACAAAAATTTTGCGCAAGCGGATGTTATGGGGTAGTCGCCGGCGATCTTGCACAGGCGCAACCCTTCCAGCACGGTGGACGACGATGATGGAGCCAAGCAGCAGCGCGATGATCAGGGCGTACAGGGGGTAGACTACCGGCAGGTTGTCCTTGCGGTGGGTGATGCGCTAATGCCGACGACTTGGGGCGCGCGGGCTGGCCCTCGATGTCGCCACTACTCTAGGCGAGCGCCTCGTCGAGGTGTGGGGTAGGGAAGGCGGACAACGGATCGCCGAGGCGGCCGGCGTCGAAGCCGCCCACCTGGTGGGTCGCCCAGGGGCGACAGCGGGCGGCGGGGTCTGTTGCATGGTCGAATTACAGAATCGGCTGATTTCCTTTATTACAATCGATCCGCCGTGGCTATCCGCCATGCCGGGCCAGCGCCGCGCGCGCCAGCATCAGCAGCCGGTTTTCCGGAGCGAGCGCGTTGGTCAGCCAGGGCTTATTTTGACATAACATCCGGTCCGCGAAAAATTCATGTAGCGGCAAAGTTGTAATGTCCGGATTCAGCAAAGTTGAAATGTCCGCCTGAGGCACCCTTCATGGTATTCAGCCTACCCAGTTGAATGCATAAAAGGACGCCCGGCGATGGCTGGAACCGAGGTCATTAAAGTAAGCATGCGTGAGCTAGATAGGCTCAAGACCGTCCAGGCGGTCGTGGATGGTCAATTGCGGCCCGGGGTAGCTGCCGAACGGCTGGAGATCACGGATCGGCAATTCCGGCGGCTGCTGGAGCGCTACAGGCGGGAAGGCGCACCAGCAACAATCGGATGCCAGCGGACCGTGAATCCGAAGCCCTCAGCCTGATTCGGGAACACTACGCCGATTTCGCTCCAACTCTGGCGGCCGAGAAGCTGCGAGAGCGCCATGGACTGACGTTGTCCAAAGAATCGATCCGCCGAGTTCCACGCTCGGGCGAGAATTGGGTAGGCGTACGCCGGTCTATCTAAACAAAAGGTGTCATTCATTGGTTCGATACGGCCCGGCCGGGGAACGCCTCTGGATGGCACGCGGCGCCACCTAAACATGGGAATGGAGAGCGGTGAAACGTGGGAGGTAGGTCACCGCCGCGGAGATGGTCAAGCCCCCGTAAAACACCAGGAGGATTGCACGGACCATCCGTACTTCGCGTCAGACGGATTACGAACGACCCCTACTGTGCAACCCTTGCTCGCGCCATACACCGCTCTGACCAGGGCCTTATCACCCGCGATCTTGGGCTCGTCGTTGACCTGGACTGAGCTATCGGTTGACGTCCGACTTACGAAGGCTGCCGCCGCCAGTTCCGCTGCCTTGGCGGTACCGGGAGCTGCGGACTCGTCAGACTCGGCGAGTCCGACGGCCAAGGCCAAGATCACAGCGCCGGCGAACGCGGCCTGCCGAGGTCCTTTGCCCGCTGGGCGCCGCCTAACGCCGACCATTCACTGGGCGGCCGTGTTCACAACCGTGCCGTCGGCGGCGAGCTTGTCCCGCAGTGCCTGCGCCTTGAGCGGATCGCCCCCGATAATGACCACCTTGGCGACATTCAGGCGGCGGATCTGAGTGGCCAGTGCCTCGACGGACGTCGTCGGACATTTTGTCAGCGGAAACATCAAGCTCTTGGGCGACATAACCAGTTCTCATCATTGCAGCGCATGTCCGGTCGCGCCATTGCGCCTCGGCGTACACGCATCGATGATAGCGTCGCGCAGCCGTGACGTCACCCCACTGCAGGGGGGCGGGGGGATGGATCCCGGTCGCTTGGGAGAAGCTGGGGCAGGCGGCTACAGACCGTGCGGCGGAAATATCTGCGATTCCCGGGAAGGTTCCCGCAGCAGGAGCCAATCTGTTGTTTAGCTAGACCTGCGTACCCAATTCTCGACTAAGCCTGGAGCCCGGCATGAGCAGGTGATGTTGGCGAAGCGAATGGACCGCTACCGCGGGCATGAGTGTTCGCTGGGTCTGCCGGAAACGGACCTTTAGCTTCCGCGTAAGCGGCCATCAATTCCGAGCGTCACAGGCAACCCATGGGCAATTGCTAATTTCATGATCATGAAATTATGTTTTTGGCCGCCACTAGAGGCCAACAGCACCGAAGATGGGCATAGATGCCAAGGAGGCGTGGAGCCAAGTCTTCCCCAGCTGGGCGATGCTACGGCGTCAGGATGCGGCTGTCCCCCCGTGACTGCTCGTGGCAAGCCGGCTATATCCGGGCCGTAATTCGAGTGGACGCAGAACGCTTGAGGCTACCTAACCGATACCAGATCGGTATCTAATAGATACCATTTGCCTTTCCGAGGCGGCCGGATAGGTTGCAGCGGCCGGTCCATGGCGAGAAGACGTGGAAGATTTCCAGGTAGTTACTCAACCACTGCCGTAGCGATGGCAATACATCGACGCCCGGGCTGCAAAGTCGCCGTACGTGCTCGGCGCAGCGCGAGATTTTGTGAAAAGCAGCGATGCCTGCTACGAAGAATTCGTGTCACGCTGATTGGGGTAGCTGCTATCATGCCGCGCACCGCACGCGGGTGTAGCTCAATGGTAGAGCAGAAGCCTTCCAAGCTTATGACGAGGGTTCGATTCCCTTCACCCGCTCCATCGGGCCTCTAGCTCATGCTTGGTTAGAGCAGCGGACTCATAATCCGTTGGTGCCGTGTTCGACTCACGGGAGGCCCACCACCGCTTCCGTAAGATCTTCCGGCTTCCAGATGGAAATAGCGGAGATGGATTCTGAATTAGCATGAAGCCGCCTCAGTCCTTTGCAGGCAACTCCACGCGTTCGATCTTACCCACGATCAGCCAGTAGCTCAGGATGGCCAGCAGTCCGTGGGCACCGACATATACCAGTGCGCCATTGAAGGAGTGTGTGTCAGCCACGATGTAGCCGATCACGATCGGCGTGACGATGCCGGCGATATTGCCCACCGCGTTGAACACGCCTCCGGTGCTGCCCACGATGGCGGCGGGCGCGGTGTCGGCCACCACGGTCCAGCCCAGCGAGCCGAAGCCCTTGCCGAAGAACGCCAGGCTCATCAGCGCGATCACGACCCAGTCGGTGTCCACGTAGTTGCAGGCGATCATGGTGGCGCTGAGCAACAGGCCGATGGTGATCGGCAACTTGCGCGCCATCGTCAGCGAGCCGGTGCGGCGCAGCAGCGCGTCCGACACGAAGCCGGTGGACACGCCGCCGATAAATCCGAAGATGGCTGGCACCGCGGCAACGAAGCCCGCTTGCAGGACGGTAAAGCCGCGCCCGTTCACCAGGTAGCTGGGAAACCACGAGACAAAGAACCAGGTGATGGCGCTGATGCAGTACTGCGCCAGGAAGATGCCCACCAGCATGCGGCTCCGGAACAGCTGGCCGAGCTGCGCCAGCGTCGGGCCCTTGCTGCCCTTGGCGCTCTTGCCGCCGAGATGCACCAGCGCTCCGCCTTGCTCGATGTAGTCGATCTCCGCCTGCGTCACGCGCGGATGCGCGGCGGGGGCGTGATAAAGGCGACACCACGCCCATGCGAGCAGCAGCCCCAGCGCGCCCATTACCGAGAAGATATGCTGCCAGCCGAAGCGGTGATCGAGCCAGCCCATCAGCGGTGTGAACACCACCAGCGACAGGTACTGCGCACTGTTGAAGATCGCGCCGGCCACGCCGCGTTCCGTGGATGGAAACCATGCCGCGATCACGCGCCCGGACGAAGGGCCCACCGGCGACTCCATCGCCCCCAGCAGGAAGCGCAGCACCAGCAGTGCCATGAAGGCAAAGGCAAACCAATGCACCATACTCATCAGCAGCGTGGTGAGCGACCACAGCACCAGCCCCAGGCCGATGGCCTGCTTGGCGCCGATCTTGTCCACCAGCCAGCCGGCCGGCACCTGGCTCAGCACATAAGCCCATGCAAACGAAGAAAACAACCAGCCCATCTGCACGGCGTCCAGCCCCAGGTCCTTGCTCATATGCGGGCCTGCCACCGATAGCGTCGCGCGGTCACCGGTGCTCAGCGCCAACACGATGGTGATCAGGGCCAACATCAGGTAGCGGTAGCGTCCGCTGGCAACGGCGGCGACCGTCGGTTGTACAGGGGAGGTGAGTGCGGTGGCGGACGCAGGTGCCGCCGGGGTCGTGGGGGCGGATGTCATGACGACTGACATGGCGGTCTCCAATCTTGTTTGATGGCAATGGCGCCAGGCTCTATGTGCCGGCGCATCCCGCGGCTGGGTGCTGCCGGGGCGTATGGCCTGCATGCTAGAGAAGACGATCGGAAGAAGATAGCGACAGAGGGTGGCAGGGGTAGCCTGTATCCCATTCCTTGGGAAATCTGGCGCAGATGTGCGGCTTGGGGTGGCAAATCGCCGCTGTGCGCGCGACCCGCGTCACGATGTGGCAGTCGAGGAAGAGCACTGGCCACAAGGAGCTGTGGCGGCTGCCAGGCTCCATGGGCTATGCCGGGTTTTCGTCGTAAGCGGCACACTAGGACGGTTCAATGCACGATTTTTTCCATATCCTGGGACGGCGCGGAAGGTTTGCCAGTCTTCCCCGCATTCCGCGCTTGCCGCCATATCCCGCTTACAGAAAAATGAACACGTGTTCATTGCGGGTGGACATGCCGCGGCACCAGCACTGAGCGTCGTGGCGGCCAAGCCCCCGCACCACATACAACATCCTCATCCAAGCATTTCAGTATCCAGGAGACGCACTATGTACATCAGCGAACAGCTACTCAACCCGGACGAGCGCCGTCTGCGCCTTTCCGCCCAACTCGGGGTAGAGAGCGTGGTGCTGGATAACCGTGGCACCGAGCTGGTATCGGCAAGCGGCGGCGTCAGTGCCTGGGATGCCGGCAAGCTCACCACCTATCGCAAGTGGGTGGAGAGTTTCGGCCTCAAGCTCGATGTGTTCGCACTGGATGTGGGCTCCATCCTGCTGGATTCGCTGGTGGACCTGGAAGGCGCGCGCAAGCAGCGCGACGTCCTGGCGCGGAATATCCAGAAGGCGGCCGACGCCGGCATTACCTGCCTCAAGTACAACGTGCAGATGGTGGGCATCACCCGTACCGGCCTCAAGCCCGGGCGCGGCGGCGCGCAGAACTCCGGTTTTGTCTATGCCGAGTATTCGGCGGATGACGATCGCAAGCATTCCTACTGGGGCGTGGGCTATCCCACCAACCAGGATGAAGGCGACGCGGAGACCGCCATGCTGTGCGGGCAGAAAATGGCGCGGGATGTGCCGCCCGTTACCGAAAAGGCCGGTTGGGACGCCATCGAATTCCTGGTGGAAGGCCTGGTGCCCGCCGCCGACCGCGCCGGCGTGCGCCTGGCTTGCCATCCGCACGACCCGGCGTACCCGGTAGGCGGACTCAACGGCATCGAGCACGTGGTGGGCTCCGCCGATGGCATCCGCAAGTTCCTCTCCCTCAGCCCGAGCGCCAACCACGGCCTGAACTTCTGCCAGGGCACGGTGGCCGAGATGTTCAAGGAGCCGGGCCGCGCCATGATCCCGGTGATCGAGGAGTTCGCCGCTACCGGCCGCATCTTCATGGTCCACTTCCGCAATATCCGGGGTGGCTATCTCGACTTCCAGGAGGTCTTCCCGGACGAAGGCGACGTCGATATGTTCCAGGCCATCAAGGCCTACCAGCGCGGTGGCTACGAGGGGCCGCTGTGCCCGGACCACGTGCCGGTGTCGGATCTTGACGAGAACCGCGAACGCTTCATGTCCTTCGCGCTGGGCTACACGCGCGGGTTGCTGCAGGCGGCCGGCGTGTGGTCCACGCCGGTGCGCGGTTAAGCACCGCGGCGGCCAGACATGACAGACGCACAGCAGACAACCCGCAAGACGCCCGAGAATTTGCGCTCGCACCGCTGGTTCGGCAAGGAGTCCATGCGCACCTTCAACCACCGCTCGCGCATGGCGCAGATCGGCTTTGGCGCGGAGGAATATCGCGGCAAGCCGGTCATCGCCATCCTCAATACGTGGAGCGAGATAAATCCCTGCCACACGCATTTCAAGGCGCGCGCGGAAGAGGTCAAGCGGGGCATTTGGCAGGCCGGCGGCTTTCCGCTGGAAATGCCGGCCATGTCGCTGGCCGAGCCGTTCCAGAAGCCCAGCGCGCTGCTGTACCGCAACCTGCTGGCGATGGAAGCCGAAGAGCTGCTGCGCTCTTATCCTGTTGACGGCGTGGTACTGATGGGCGGCTGTGACAAGACCACGCCCGGCCTGATCATGGGCGCGACGTCGATGAACCTGCCGGCCATCTTCATGCCGGCCGGGCCGATGCTGCGTGGCAATGCGGGCGGCAAGACGCTGGGATCGGGTTCGGACATGTTCAAGAACTGGGCCGAGCTGCGCGCGGGCACCATCACCCATGACGACTGGGAGGAGGTACTGGGCGGAATCGCCCGCTCCCCCGGCCACTGCATGACGATGGGCACCGCCTCCACCATGACCAGCGCCGCCGCGGCCATGGGTTTGACGCTACCGGGCGCGGCCTCCATCCCTGCGCCGGACTCGCGCCACGCGCAGATGGCGGTACAAACCGGGCGGCGCGTTGTTGAGATGGTGTGGGAAGACCTGACGCCATCCAGGGTGCTCAGCGCCCAGGCGATCGACAATGCCGTGGTATGCGTGCTCGCATTGGGCGGCTCGACCAATGCGCTGGTGCACCTGGTCGCCATGGCGCGGCGCGCCGGCGTGGCACTGGATCTCCAGCGCTTCGACGAGTTGGCCGCGACCACGCCGCTGATCGCCAACCTGAGGCCGGCGGGCAAGTACCCCATGGAAGATTTTTTCTATGCAGGCGGCTTGCGCGGGCTGCTCGAGCGACTACGCCCGCTGCTGTATGTGGATGCGCTCACGGTAAACGGCCGCACCCTTGGTAACAATATCGCCGGCGCCCCGGTGCATGACGACAACGTGATCCTGCCCCTGGAGCGTGCGCTGGTCAGCGGCGGCAGCCTTGCCGTGCTGCGCGGCAACCTCGCGCCCAACGGCGCCGTCATCAAGCCTGCCGCCGCCGCGCCGAACCTGCACCGGCATACGGGCCGCGCCGTGGTCTTCGACAGCTATGACGCCCTCAACGCCGGCATCGACGTGCCCGAACTGGAGGTCGACGCCAATAGCGTACTGGTGCTGCGCAATGCCGGACCGCTGGGCGGACCGGGCATGCCCGAGTGGGGCCAGTTGCCGATTCCGAAGAAGCTGCTGCAGCAGGGCGTGCGCGACATGGTGCGCATCAGCGATGCGCGCATGAGCGGCACCAGCTTTGGCGCCTGCGTGCTACACGTGGCCCCGGAATCCTTCGTGGGTGGCCCGCTGGCGCTGGTGCGGACAGGCGACCTGATCGAGCTCGATATCCCCGCACGCAAGCTGGAACTGCTCGTCGACGAAGCCGAGCTGCAACGCCGCCGCGCCGCATGGACGCCACCGCCGCCGCGCTACCAGCGCGGCTATGGCGCGATCTTCGCCCAGCAGGTGACGCAGGCAGACGAGGGGTGCGATTTCGCGCTGTTGCGGGGTACTGAGGCGACGAGGGAGCCTGACATTTTTTGAGGACTGTCGATCCTGTTTGCAGGCATGCCAATGGTCGGGGTCAAATCGTGGGATTGTTCCTGGATCCACAAGGGACTGGGACGCGCTCGCCGCCCTCCTCAGGCACTCTCCCTTGGCACGATACGAAAGCCCATGTCGATCACCCGTTGCGCCCGCCTGCCCGGCCGCGCCTGCCCCTGCAACCTGCGCAGCAGCACCTCGCCAGCCTGGCGTCCGAGTTCGCGCGGCTGTACCTGCACCGTGGTCAAGGTCGGGTAACTTGCCGCGGCCATGGCCAGGTCCGAGAAGCCCACCACGGCAATGCGGCCGGGCACCGCCCAGCCGTGTTGCCGGCATGCCAGCAGTGCGCCCACACCGAGGATATCGTTGCTGCAAAACACAGCCTGGATGTGCGGGGCACGCTCCAGCAGCCGCGTGAATGCCTGCGCGCCGGCATCGATCGTGGAGGGCGGCGGCAGCAGCTCCGCTTCGGCCGGTGCCATGCCAAGCTCGGCCAGTTGCGCTTGCAAGCCATCCAGCCGCTTTCGCGCACGGACTTCGTCGGCGCCGACAAAGCCGATGCGCCTGTGCCCGCGCTCGCGCAGGTATTGCGCCACCGCTGCGCCCACGCCGGCATTGGAGAACCCCACCGCCATATCGATGGGATCGTCGGTCAGGTCCCACGTTTCCACCACCGGCAGGCGGAGGCGGCGCAGCTTGTCGCGCACGCTTTTTTCATGGCTCACGCCGGTGAGCACGATCGCATCCACGCGCCGGCCGAGGAAGGCGTCGACCAGGCCGGCCTCTTCGCGCGGGTGGTAGCTAGACTGCGCAAGCATGAGTTGGTAGCCCTGCGGCGCCAGCGCCGCGGCCAGGCCGTCCATGGTGTCCGCGAACCAGGCATTTGACAGCGTGGGGACAATGGCACCGACAATGCGCGAGCGCGTGGACGCCAGGCTGCCAGCGGTGAGATCGGGCACATAGCCGAGCTGCCGGATCGTGGCCTGCACCAGTTCGCGCTTTGCCTGCGCCACCGTCTCTGGATGGTTGATCACGCGGGATACGGTCACGCTGGCGACGCCGGCGGCACGGGCCACATCCAGCATGCGCACCGGGCCCTTGCGCGCCTGCGCTGGCATGTCGGCGGTCTTGGTGGCTTTCATGGGTGGGTGCAGTTCGCAGTGTTCAGTTCAGTCCTCGATTTTCGGTGCCGGCATCAGCTACTGGTGCGAGCGACCACGCTGAAGCCGAGATCGACAATCCGTTCCCCGACATTGCCCGCTGCGTCCGCCGCGCCAAGCCGGGCCAGCAGCATTTCTCCGGCACGCTTGCCCATCTCACGCGATTGCACCCTGACGCTGCTCAGCGCGGGCACGCTGGCCGCAGCGATAGCCAGATCGGAAAAGCCCACCACCCCCATCCGCTCGGGCACCTGCCAGCCCTGCTCGCGGCAAGCCTGCAGCGCACCCACGCCAAGGGTATCGTTGCTGCAGTACACCGCCTGCAACCGCGGGTGTTGCCGCACCAGTTCGGCCAGTGCGTACGCGCCGTCGGCGATGGAGGAGGGCGGCTCTACCGTGCGCGCCACCACGTCCGGCAGCGCGCGTGCGGCGATTGCCTCGCGGTATCCTGCCAGGCGTTTCAGCGCGCGATCCTCCTTCGCGCCGATAAAGCCGAGGTAGCGGTACCCGCGCGCCAGCAAGTGTTCGGCCACTGCAGCGCCCGCAGCGCGGTTGGAGAAGCCGGCTACCATATCGATGGGGTCGTCGGTGAGGTCCCAGGTCTCTACCACCGGAATGCCGCAGCGGCGCAGCTTGGCACGCACGGCAGGCGCATGGCTGACGCCCGTGAGCACTACCGCGTCCACCTGGCGGCCTATAAAGGCGTCGATCAGGATTTCTTCCTGCCTTTGCCGGTAGCGCGTCTGACCCAGCAGCAACTGGTAGCCGCCGCTCTCCAGCACTTCACCCAGCCCGTCCATGGTTTCCGCAAACCAGGCGTTGGAGAGCGTTGGCACGATGGCGCCGACGATGCGCGAACGCCTCGTCGCCAGGCTGCCGGCATTAAGGTTAGGCACATAGCCCAGTTGCGCAATGGCCTGTTGCACCGCGGCCAACGTGGCTGGCGAGACCAGGTGCGGATGGCTGATTGCTCGCGACACCGTCACGCGCGACACCCCCGCCATACGCGCTACGTCCACCATGCGGCCGCTGCCCGGTGTGCTGCTGCCGGCGCTATCCGGCTGGTTCGGGTGGTCTGTATGCATTGGCTCGATGTTGGTGTTGCCGACGTCAGGCGGGCTCAACGCCGGCCCGGCTTGCCTGCTCGTTTTCCCTGATTTGCTCCGCGCGGGTCACTTATGCCAGCGGCCACCTGCAGCTTTGTCCCAGATCATGGGAATGCACGGGGCGGGCGGTGAGCGACTGGCTTGTATTGTCGATGACGATCCCGAAAAATGGAAGCGCATCCATAAGAGCGCGCGGCAACCGATTCCTCCCTTGGAAAAACGCCGGCGCCGGGCCTCACCGAGACACCATGAACCAGCCTCTATCCCATCTCACCATCCGCCTGGCCGAGTCCGACAATGTCGTACTGGCGCGTGCCCGGATTGCCACCGGCACCGACATCGGCGACGCCATCGCGGCGCGGGACATCCCCGCCGGCCACAAGCTCGCCGCACGTCCCGTTCGGAAGGGCGAAGCGGTGATCAAGGGCGGATTCGCCATCGGCCTTGCCTCCGAAGACCTGCCGGCGGGCGCCTGGGTGCATTCGCATAACCTCGTTGCCGACGACACCGCCACGGCGCGGCGTGATGCGGGCGCGCCCGCGGCTTCGCAGCCGCTAGTCGTCGCCGCCGGACAGCGCGCGACCTTCCAGGGCTTCGTGCGGGCGGACGGCCGCGTAGCCACCCGCAACTACATCGGCGTGTTCGTGGTGGGGAATTGTGGCGCCACCGCCGCACGCAAGGTGGCCGACTGGTTCACCGAGTCGCGCCTGGCGGCCTATCCCAACGTCGATGGCGTGGTGCCCTTCGTGCATGAGATCGGCTGCGGCATGGAGATGACCGGCGAGCCGATGGACCTGCTGCGCCGCACGCTGTCCGGCACCATCCGCAACCCCAACATCGCCGGCGCACTGGTGATCGCGCTGGGTTGCGAGCGCAACAATATCTACGGCTTCCTGGAGCAGGAGAAGCTTGCTGTGGGGCCCGCGCTCAAGACGCTCGTGATGCAGGAAATCGGCGGCACCGCAAACACCATCGAGGCGGGCATCGCCATCATCAAGGACATGCTGCCGGCGGCCAACGCCTGCTCGCGCCAGCCGGTATCTGCGGAACACCTGGTGGTAGGCCTGCAATCGGCCGGCGCCGATGGCTTTTCCGCGGTATCGGCCAACCCGGCGCTGGGCGCGGCGGTGGATCTGCTGGTGGCGCAGGGAGGAACCGCGATCCTGTCGGAAACCGTGGACCAGGTGAGCCTGGGGCACCGCTTCATCGCGCGCGCCGCCACACCGGAGGTTGCGGGCGAACTCGCGCAACGCATCGGCTGGTGGGAGCAGTACCACGCAGGACGCGACACCCAACTGAACCGTCGCCAGCGAGCCGACGGTGGTGCCAGCGGCCTCAGCAACGCATTGGAGAAGGCCGCCAGTGGCGTGCAGCGTGCGGGCAGTTCACCGGTGACGGCGGTCTATGCGTACGCCAATCCCGTCACCGCGCGCGGCCTGGTGTTCATGGACGCGCCCAGCTATGAGGCGGTATCCGCCACAGGCCAGATCGCGGGCGGCGCCAACCTGATCTGCCTGTCCACCGGCACGGGATCGGGATTTGGCGCGTTGCCGGCGCCGACCATCAAGCTGGCCTCCAATACGCCGACCTTCCAGCGCATGGAGGATGACCTCGATATCGATTGCGGCCTGGTGCTGGATGGCGAGGCCACCGTAGCGGAAATGGGGCAACGCATTTTCGCGCAGATGCTGCGCCATGCGTCCGGCGAGAAGACTTGCAGCGAAGCGCTGGGCGTGGGCGAGAACGAGTTCGTGCCCTGGCCCATTGGCGTGCTGGCTTAAGCCGGATCGCCGGACCGCAAAGGACAATGCCATGACGACAACGATGAATTCCAACACGCAAGACGTAGCACGCAATCCCTTTATCCGCCTCGACCCGCAAGACAATGTGGTGGTGGCGCGCATGGAAGTGCCGGCAGGCACCGCCGTGCCGAGCGAGGGCCTTGTGACGCTGCAGCTCGTGCCTTCCGGCCACAAGGTCGCGGCCCGCTTTATCGCCAAGGGCGAGCCGGTGCTCAAGTACAACACGGTGATCGGCTTCGCAGCCGAGGATTTGCCGCCCGGCACCTGGATGCACAGCCACAATATCGCCTTCGGCGACCTGGTGAAGGACTACCGCCACGGCCAGGACTACAAGCCTACCGATTTCTTGCCTCCCGAACAGCGTGCCCGGTTCATGGGCATCGTGCGCCCCGATGGCCGCGTGGCCACGCGCAACTACATCGGCGTGTTCCTGGTGGGCCATAGCGGTGCCACCGTGGCGCGCAAGATCGCCAACGCGTTTGGCGAGGAGCGCCTGCTTGATTTTCCGAACGTCGATGGCGTGGTGCCCTATGTGCACGAGCAGGGCAGTGGCATGGAGATGAGCGGCGAGCCGATGGACCTGCTGCGCCGCACCCTCGGCGGCTATATCCGCCATCCCAATACGGCCGGTGCGCTGGTGATCGCGCTCGGACACGAACACAACGCGCTGCCGGCCTTCCTGGCCGACCAGGGCCTGCAACCCGGCCCCATGCTGAAGACGCTGGTGATCGAAGAGGCCGGCGGCACGCGCAAGGCGATCGCGGCCGGTATCGGGCTGGTGGCGCAGATGCTGGCCACGGCCAATGCCGTGAAGCGCGAGCCGGTGTCGGCCAAGCACATCACGGTTGGCCTGCAATGTGGCGGCTCCGATGGATTCTCCGGCTTGTCGGCCAACCCGGCACTAGGCGCGGCGATGGAGATCCTGGTGCGCCACGGCGGCACCGCGATCCTGTCCGAGACCTCAGAGATCTTCGGCGTGGAGCAGACCCTGACCGCGCGCGCGGTCACGCCGGAAGTCGGCCAGAAACTTGTCGACCGGATCAACTGGTGGCTCGAGTACAACAAGGGCCGCGACACGCAGATCAATGGCCGCGTCAGCCCCGGCAACAACGCCGGCGGCTTGGCCAATGTGCTGGAAAAAAGCCTGGGGGGTGCCAAAAAGGGCGGCAACGCGCCCTTGATGGAAGTCTACAAGTACGCCGAGCCGGTTACGCAGCACGGTTTGGTGTTCATGGACACGCCGGGCTATGACCCGGTCTCCGCCACCGGGCAGATCGCCGGCGGCGCCAATCTGATCTGCTTCACCACCGGACGCGGCTCCTGCTTCGGCTCGGTGCCGGCGCCCACCATCAAGCTGGCCAGCAACACGCCGATGTACCAGCGCATGGTCAAGGACATGGACATCAACTGCGGGGTGGTGATCGACGGCGAGGCCACCATCGAGCAGATGGGCCAGCAGATCTTCGCGCAGATCCTGCGCCACGCCTCCGGCGAGAAGACCTGCAGCGAAGCGCTCGGCGTGGGGCTGAACGAGTTCGTGCCTTGGCCGATCGGGGTGGTCGATTGAATCTCTGACCCCTTGTTTTGGCGCCCTTTACTAGCCTTTCACAAAAAAATCCAGGAGACAGCACATGACCCACCGCAGCAAACGAACCTTTCTCGCCGGCTGTGCACTGGCGCTCGCTGGCATCGTATCCGGCGCCGCCTTTGCGCAGGGCGACGCATGGCCCAGCAAGCCGGTGCGCATGATCGTGCCATTTCCCGCCGGCGGTACCAGCGACATCATGGGCCGCCTGATTGCGGAGCAGCTGGGCAAGGCGCTCAAGCAGCCCTTTATCGTCGAGAACAAGGGCGGGGCGGGTGGCACCATCGGTGCCGAGCAGGCCGCCAAGGCGCTGGCGGACGGTTACACGCTGCTGCTGTCCGGCATCGGCAGCAATGCCATCGCGCATGGCATGACGCCCAAGCCCAACTACGATTCCAGCCGCGATTTCATCCAGATCTCGCAGCTGATTGCCGGAGCCAATGTGCTGGTAGTCAATCCGGCATTCCCGGCGAAGACCTTCAAGGAGTTCGTCGCCTACGTCAAGGCGAATCCAGGGAAGGTCAACTACGGCGTGACCAATGCGTCGTCCGGCCACCTGGCAATGGAGCTCCTCAAGCAGACGGCGGGTCTGAACATGGTCGGCATTCCGTACCGTGGCGGCGGCCCGGCCCTGACCGATGTGCTGGCCAACCAGATCCCCACCATGTTCGTAAATCAGGACGCCGTGCTGCCCTATGTAAAGGCTGGCAAGTTACGGGCGCTGGCGGTGACCAGCGCGCAGCGCAACGCCTTGTTCCCGGATGTGCCGACGGTGGCGGAATCCGGCTATCCCGGCTTTTCTGCCGTATCGTGGGTAGGGCTGTCGGCACCCAAGGGCACGCCCAAGCCCATCGTCGACAAGCTCGAGGCGGAGATGGTGAAGGCGTTCCGCCAGCCGGACGTGCGCGCCAAGCTGGAGGCCAATGGCTTTGTGGTGGTGGCGTCCAGCTCCCAGGAATACTCGCGCTTCCTGCAGTCCGAGACAGAGCGCTGGAGCAAGGTGATCAAGGAGGCGGGCATCAAGCCGGAATAAGGGCACGCGCTGCCCCCCCTGCGCCGATGCCGGCCGTGGGCAACAAACAGACTTCGAGCAACCAAGGACCAATCATGAGCAACACCACCACATCCAACACCTCCTTCGCTTCACAGCAAGCCGCTGCCACGCTGCAGCCCACGGCCCAGTCCGCCGGCGACCGCATCGAATGGGTCAAGGTGTCGCTGGTCTACCTCCCGCTGGCCGCGCCGATCAGCGACGCCAAGGTGCTGACCGGCCGCCAGCGCCCGCTGACCGAGATCGCCTTTATCTTTGCCGAGATCCGCACCCGCGACGGGCATGAGGGCATCGGCTTCGGATACTCCAAGCGTGCCGGCGGCCCCGGCATGTACGCCCACGCCAAGGAGATCGCGCCGGAGCTGATCGGCGAAGACCCGAACGATATTGCCCGCATCTGGAACAAGCTGCTGTGGGCCGGCGCATCGATGGGCCGCAGCGGGCTGACCACGCAGGCGATTGCCCCGTTCGATATCGCGCTGTGGGACCTGAAGGCCAAGCGTGCCGGGTTGCCGCTGGCCAAGCTGCTGGGCGCCCATCGCGACTCGGTACGCTGCTACAACACCTCGGGCGGCTACCTGTCGATGCCGTTGGATCAGGTGCTCAAAAACATCGAGAAGTCGCGCGCCAACGGCATCGGCGGCATCAAGATCAAGGTCGGCCAGCCTGATACCGCCACCGACCTGAAGCGCGTCAAAGCCGTGCGTGAACTGCTGGGCGAAGACTTTCCCTTCATGGTAGACGCCAACCAGCAATGGGACCGCACCACCGCGCAGCGTTTCGGCCGCGTGCTGGAGCAGTTCAACCTGGTGTGGATCGAGGAGCCCCTGGACGCCTACGACATCGAAGGCCACGCCGCGCTCGCCGCCTCGTTGGATACCCCCATCGCCACCGGCGAAATGCTCACCAGCTTCGGCGAGCACGCGCAGCTCATCACCGCGCATGCCAGCGATTTCGTGCAGCCCGACGCACCGCGCGTGGGTGGCATCACCCCCTTCCTGCAGATCATGAGCCTGGCGGACTTCAAGGGGCTGAAGCTGGCGCCGCACTTCGCCATGGAGATCCACTTGCACCTGGCTGCCGCCTATCCGCAGGAACCGTGGCTGGAGCACTTCGAATGGCTGGAGCCGATGTTCAACGAACGGCTGGAGTTGCGCGACGGCAGGATGATCGTGCCCAGCCGCCCGGGTCTTGGGTTCAGCTTGAGCGAGCAGGCGGTGGCGTGGACGGCGGACAAGGTGGAGTTCGGGGTGCGGCCGTAGGCAGTCGTTAGCGATAGCGCACTAAGCCATCCGCAACCGGCACGCTCCAGAGCGCGCCGGTTGGGTTTAACGCCCGCCTCGCGTCAGGAAGCGCCAGCGCCACGCGTATTGACGTACAGCGCGTAGATGGAAGGCTGCTGGCCATGAACAGCCGGAAGCCGCGACGCTGCGGCGAATCGGCTTGTGTCTCCATACCCGGGCGCCTTTGTCTTGATCTTGCGGGAATAAACACAATAGGAAGCTTTGCACGCGCTGGCGGTGCTCACGGGGCGGGATCGACAGCGCACTGCCAGCAAATGGGACGGTCGTGCCCGATGCGCGGGAAAAACCCGCCACCTCAAACCGTGTAGTCCACCGCAGCCCACTCAAAGTAAGGCTTCAGATCCACCACCAGCGCCTGGTGCAGGGGATGGAACAGATAAGCATCCAGCGCCTCTTTGTCATCCACCTCGGACTCCAGCACATAGTCCCAGCAGATCGCACGATCCAGCTCGTTTGCGGCCAAGCGCCAGCCCCGTATGGCCGGGATCAGCGCGCCGAGGGCCGCCATGCGCTCGATGAGCGCGGCTTCCAGGGTGGCGTTCTTGGGTACCTCTGGCTTGCGCCGGAACAACACGATATGCCGCATTCTTGTCTTCAGCATGGCACCCCCGCGCGTGCAATCAGCCAGGCCGGTGCATCTTGCAGCGCCACCGGGCGCAGGAAGCGATCGAGCGCGGCGTAACCCACCGAGGTGGTGAAGGGTTGCGTCGACGCGGGGAAGGGGCCGCCGTGGTGCTGGGCGGCGGTCACGGCCACGCCGGTGGGCACGCCCGCAAACAGCACGCGCCCGGCTACCTGGGTAGCGACGCGCACGATGTCCAGCGTGGTGGCATCCGGCGTTTCGCTGCCGGCATCCACGCCCCACAGCGTCACGGTGAGCGAGCCGCCTACGGCGCGCAGCACTTGCTGTGCTTGCCCGGGTGAGTCGATCCGCACCACCAGCGCGGCGGCGCCGAAGACTTCCTCGTGCAGGCTGTGGTCGGCGATAAAGTCCGCGGCGTCGACCTCGGCCAGGTAGGGGCGCGGCAGGCCGCCGGCGTCCGCGCGCGCCACTTCACCGAGCAGCGGCTTGAGCTTGTCGGACGCGCGCCAGCGCGCCACGCCCTGGTCAAAGGCGGTGCGAATGCCGGCACTGAGCATGGCGTGCGGCGCGAGCGCGTGCAGGGCACCGGCCAGCGCGCCGACGAAGGCGTCGCCAGCGGCGTCCTTGCTGACCACGATCACGCCGGGGCTGGTGCAGAACTGGCCGCTGCCCAGGCAGATCGAGCTGGCCAGATTTTGCGCCAGCTCCGCGCTGTTGCCGCGCAGCGCGGCCGGCAGCACCACCAGCGGATTGACAGAGCCGAGTTCGCCGTAGAAGGGAATCGGATGGGGGCGCTCGGCGGCCACCTTGGCCAGCGCGCTGCCGCCCTTGAACGAGCCGGTGAACGCCACGGCCGCGATCGCCTCCGCCTGCACCAGGCGCACGCCGGTCTCGATGGCAGCGCCTTCGACAAAGCCGAAGATGCCGGCGGGCAGGCCTTGCCCGGCCACCACGCGTTGCGCCAGCGCAGCGGTCTTGCGCGACAGTTCCGGATGCGCCGGATGCGCCTTCACTACCACCGGGCAGCCCGCCGCGAGCGCCGCGGCGGTGTCGCCACCGAGCACCGAGAACGCAAACGGGAAATTGCTGGCGGAGAACATCGCCACCGGGCCCACGGGCACGCGCACGCGCGTCAAGCGCGGACGCCCGGCGGGCGGCGCGCCGGCTACGGCGGGGTCGTCGAGGCTGGCGTGCGCATCGCCGCGTTCCAGTACATCGGCAAAGCCGCGCAGCTGGAAGGCGGTGCGGTCCAGTTCGCCATTCAGGCGCGGCAGGCCGAGCGCGCTCTCGCGGTCGGCCAGTGGCACCAGGGTTTCGCGATCGGCTTCGAGCGCGGCGGCCAGCGCGCGCAGCAGGGCGGCGCGTTGCGCGGCGGGGCTGGCGCCCCATTGGCCGGCCACGGCGGCGGCTGCGGCGACAGCGGCATCGATCTGCGCCGGCGTGGAGGCCGGCCAGCTTGCGCCGGTGGGCTGGCCACTGCGCGCGTCGATGGATTGCAGCAGGGAGGACATGGTCATACGCTCTTCAGGTGATAGCCGCGGCCCGCGTAGTCGAATGCCACCAGTTCGTTGATGGGCGTTGCCTTGTCGGCGGGCGAGGCGTAGTAGGCGCGGATCTCGGCGATCTTGCCGGTCTGCGGATCAAAGTCGTACCACTCGGCGCCGCGCAGCGCGGTGCCGCTCTTGTTTTTCCAGTGCGTCCATTCGATCATCGCCTCCGGGCTGTCATGGCTGACAATGAGGCGCTCGATCGTCCATTGCGAGCCGAGCGTTTCCACGCACCAGATCCATTTTTTGGCGATGGTGTCGGCGGTGCGCCAGGGTACTTCGGGCAGGCCGGCAGGGAAGTAGTGCACGGCGTCGGGCGTGAAGCAGTCCACCAGCGCGTCGTAGTCGGCCGCGTTGCAGGCGTCGAAGTAGCGGCGGATCAGCGCGGCGTGTTGTTCGGGAGTGAATATGGCGGTCATCTTGGTCTTGTGTCCGGTTGGGCGGATTCAGCGGCTGCCGGCGGGCTTGGCGGCCGGGATCGGCGGGCGGCCGGCGGCGACCCATTCGCGATGCTGCGCGCGCGTGGCTTCGCTCGGCGGGTACAGGCCCCACAGCGCTTCGCCGGCCTGCACGCGCAATGCCAGGTAGGCTTCGATGTCGTCGCGCTTCTCGCACAGGTTGGCCATTTCCTCGGCCAGGTGGGCGGGGATCACGGTGATATTGTCGCCGTCGCCGTGGATCACGTCGCCTGGATAGATCGCCACGCCGGCGCAGCCGATCGGCACTTGCAGGTCCGCCACATGGTGATAGGACAGCCGCGTGGTGGCGGTCACGCCCGTGCTCCATACCGGGAAATCCATCTGACTCAGCTCCGTGCCGTCTCGGAAGCTGCCATCGGTGATGACCGCGCGGGCGCCGCGCATCATCATCCGCGTGATCAGCATATTGCCCATCGACGCGGCGCGGCCGTCGCGGTTGCTGTCGATCACCAGCACATGGCCCGGCTCGATCTGCTCCACGCCCACCCATTGCAGGTTGTCGGCGGAAGGCTCGGTGGTGAGGTTGCCGTAGACGTCGATGTCCTCGCGCGCCGGGATGAAGCGCATGGTGTACGCGCGCCCGGCAAAAGGCTTGACCTTGGGGTTGAGCGGTGTCAGCCCGTGCAATACCGGCTGGCGGAAGCCTTTGATGTAGAGCTGCGTGGTCAGCGAGCCGCTGGTCACCTTGGCCAGGCGGTCGAGTACCGAATCCGGCACGTGCGGCGCGGGTGCGCGCTGGGGGATGGTGGCAAGGGGCGGGGGAGGCGCGAAGGTGGGGTTGGTGCTCATGATGCGTGCTGTCCAGGTTGCAAATGGTCGGGGCGGCCATCGTCCCAATCAGTGGGACAAATCTGGCTGCGTGTCAGCTGTGCTGGCTGATTGCATGGTATTGAACTTCCCGGCAACTTAAAATGCTTCGCAGAGGGGCGGCCTCGCCAGACTGCTTCGTTTTTTCCATATATTGAGACAAGCCACCATGTCAGTTAATCCCGGTGACGGTACCGGCGCAATTGAGAAGGCTATCGACGTGCTCGAAGCCGTGGGTGCCAACCCCGGCGGCATCAGCCAGTCCGACCTGACAGCGCAACTCGCGCTGCCGCGAACCACGGTGTACCGTCTGCTGGCCACGCTGGTGGCCCGCGGTATGCTGCGGCGCGATCCGCTGCGCAAGGTGTACCGGCTCGGCTTTCGCTGCTTCGAGATGGCGCGACAGGCCTATACCATGCCGGACCTGGTGGCCGCCGCCTCGCATGAGATGCGCGGCCTGCGCGACCTGACCGGCGAGACCTGCTACCTCGCCACGCTTGATGGGCTGGAGGTGATCTCGCTGGAACGCTGCGACGGCGCGCACAGCGAGCGCTCCGCGGCGGTGCTGGGCCAGCGCAAGCCGGTTCACTGCACCAGCCAGGGCAAAGCCATCCTTTCGGCCATGGCGGGCCCGGCGCGCGACGCCATCGTGCGTGAACTCACGCTTAAGGCGCTCACGCCGCTCACTATTACAGACCGGCGCCGCCTCAACGCGGAACTCAATATCACCGCCGCGCGTGGCTACTCCATCGACGACGAAGAGATCGTGCTGGGCGTGCGCTGCGTGGGTGCGCCCATCGTCGATCCGGAGGGCGTGGTCCGTGGCGCGATCAGCGTGGCCGGCCCGGCCTACCGGTTGACACGCGCGCGGCTGGAGCTGCTCGGGCCCGAGGTGGCGCAGGCCGCCCGCCGCATCGGCGCGCAACTCGAAGGCGTGCGCCTGCCCGCCGGCGATGCTTCGGTAACGGCGGTGCCTGGGCCGTGGGCATTCCAGGGCGCGCATCCGCTGTGGTGCGCGCGGCGTCAGCGGCTGTACTGGGCCGATGTGCTGGCGCCGTCAGTGCGCGTGCTCGACACCACGCAGGAACCCGCGCGCGATGAGCAACTGGTGCGCCTGGAAGCGCCGGTGACCGGGTTGCTGCTGCGTGGCGACGAAGTGTGGGCCATGCATGAGGGCGGCGCGGCGGCTATCGCGAGCGACGGCACCCGACGTCCGCTGGAAGGCTGGTCCCGCGAGCCGTTGCAGGCTTGCTGCGAGGGGGGCGAGGGGGGCGAGGGCAGAGGCTATGGCGAGCAGGCCAACGCGGTGTGGGCTGCGACGGAGTCCGCCGAGGGTGGCTCTGCGGTGGGTCTACTGCGAGCCGACGGCAGCCTCGACGCGCACTGGCATATTGGCGAAGCCGTGCAGGCGCTATGCTGGAGCGCGGCGGACGAAACCCTCTATGCCACCACGCCGACCTCCGGCGCCATCCTGATGCTGCAGCCTGGCTCAACGGCGGTGCGTCGCCTTGCCAGCATGCCGCCCGGGGCGGGCAAGCTGAGCGGGCTCGCGCTGGACAGCAATGGCGGCATCTGGACGGCGCTATGCGAAGGCTGGAGCGTGGTGCGCTTTACGCGCGACGGCACGCTCGACCGCGTGGTCGGCATGCCAGTGCCCTGTCCCAGCGACGTTGCCATTGGTGGCGCCAATATGGACATCCTCTACATCACCACCTCACGGCAACAGGTGCCGCTGGAAACGCTGGCCAAGGCGCCACAGTCCGGATGCTTGTTCGAAGTAAAGGTTTGAATGGGATTAGCGCCTGTCCCCGAGAACAGTAGCGCGCGTGAAATCTTCGATATTATCCAGCAGCGCATCAAGGGCTTTGCCGGCTCCATCGACATCTCCCTTGGCGATAGCGCCGGCAACGTTGGCATGCAGCTTAGCCATCATCGGTAAATCGGCCGCTTCCTTGTAGTGCAAATACCAGAAACGCCGGGATAGGCCGTGCATCAAGCGCATGGCGCCTTCGGCGAACTCATTGCGGGCGGCCACGAGGCACAGCTCATTGAACTCGCGATCCGCGCGCACAAATGAGACATCATCGCCGACTCTTGCTGACTGGGCAAACTCTCGGGCTAAACGCGTGAAGTGCTCGCGCTGCTCCGGCGTGGCCCGGCGCGCTGCGCTTCGGCAAATCAGGCGCTCCACTTCGCGCCGTGTCTCCAATAAACGCAATTGCTTTCCGACATCGATTGTTGGAATCAACAATCCGCGCTGCGGCAGCACGATGATCAGATGCTCTCGGGCAAGGCGCTGGATGGCCTCTCGAATGGGAGTGCGCCCTATGCCTGTCAGCTCGCTGAGCTGCAGTTCGGAGATTGACGTACCGGGTGCCAACCGCAACGTGACAATTGCTTCCTCGATCTGTTCGTAGGCCAGATCAGTCAGCCGGCCGCGTTGTCCCGCAACGTTGTCGGTCGTGTCATCCGGCTCTGGGGGCGCGGCGGCCTTGGTGCGAGATGCAGTCTTGCCAGTCATTGCTGCTCATTCGAGTTCGCGAGATACCAATTGTATATGAGTCGTACGCATCAACCACCGAGCGCTTGCGTTTCTCTGATCGACTGCTATGATTCATCTAATATATTAGCTGTGTGGAGTGGGCATGGATGTCATTTGGGTAGGCGCGGGTCCGGCCTTGGTGATCGCCGTGCATGGCATACAGGGCACACGCGCAGCGTGGCTGCCGCTTGCGCGTGAACTGCAGGACACCTGCACCTTTGTGCTACCGAACCTGCCTGGGCGCGGGCGCGCTCCCAGGCCTTGTTCCCCTGCAGACTGCACCTTGGCGGCGTATGCCCGGGAGCTCCAACGGACCATTCAAGTGCATGCATCGGGTCGTCCTTTTATCCTCGCCGGCTGGAGTATGGGCGTATCGGTGGCATTGGAATACCTCTATGGGGGACACGCCAATCCTGACACACCCGCACCGTGTGGACTGATCCTGCTTTCCGGTACGTCGCAACTGAATGCAGTGTCGTGGTTCGAGTCGTTTGCGCCGGATTCGCTGATGGAAGAGATTGCCGCTCGAGAGCGCAGGCTGGGCCTGACGGAAGCTGCAGACCACACGACGGTGGCGTGGACCTGGCAGGCTCTGCGTGCCACGGACCAACGCCCAAGTCTTGGTGCAATCGATATACCGGCCGTCGTGGTGCATGGCAGCCATGACGATGACTGTCCTGTCGCGCATGCCTTTAACCTCGCAAACGGCTTGCCCAATGCGGAATTGACGATGCTCGATGGCGGCGGCCATGGCTTGCTTACCCAAAACACGGCCCAGGTTGCCGACGCGATTCGAAAGCAGTTGGATCGACTAACGCGTTGGCCTGCCAGGCCCTCATCCGTTTCCCCACTGGAGTTGCCATGAGAGTTGAAGATCTTGTCTATTTCTGTGCACCGTCACGACTGATCATGGGGGCCGGCACACGGGCCCAGCTGCCGGAGTTGCTCCAGCACCTGGGCTATCGTACCGGGCTGCTAGTCACGGACACCTACTTCACTACACATATGCCGTGGGTGAGCGAATATGTAGAAGCGGCCCGCGCGCGAGGCGTCGAGACTCTTGTTTATGACGGTGGCATGGCGGACCCCACGACCACGCTGTGCGATGCGGCCACTGCCGATGTCCGCCGCCGACTGGGCGGCCGCCAACTTGACCATATCATTGCGCTGGGCGGCGGCAGCAACATCGACTTGGCCAAGGCACTTTGCCTGACCCTGCCCGCCGGTCGGCCGATCGGCGATTTTGTCACCGCAATCGACAGCGCGACCGCAGTGCTACCTCTGATCGCACTGCCCACTACGGCAGGTACTGGTTCCGAGGCAACGCCCGGTGCGATCCTGGTGGACCCGGACAATGCCACCAAAGTCGCAGTGATGGACAACCGCTTGCGCCCCGGCATCGCTCTCATCGATCCCGAATTTACCTATAGCTGCCCACCGCGCGTCACTGCAGATGCGGGCATCGATGCGATGACGCATGCCATTGAATCCTTTCTCACCCTGGATTCGGCAAAGTTCAATCGCGGTGGTCACCCTGACCCGGGCTACAGTGGCCGCAACGCGTTGACGATGCTGTTTGCGCGAGAATCGATCCGGCTGTGCGCCATGTACTTACTGCGCGCCTATCAAGACGGCAAGGACACTGAGGCACGCGTAGGGATGTGCTACGCAAGTCTCTATGCCGCCTTTTCGTACGGAAGTGCGGGATTGAATGCCGTGCATGGCATTGCATACGGCGTTGCCGGAATCACGCACAAGTCCCACGGCAGCACTAACGCGGTAGTGCTGCCGTATGTCCTGGATGCCCTCCAGCATGAGCGCGCGGCGGAACTGCTGGAGATCGCAAGAATGTTCGGCATCGAGGAGACGGACGAAACCGAGGCCATCGCCCGGCTGCCACACGTCATCCGGGCGATGGTAGAAGCTGTGGGGATCCCCGGTGACCTGGCCTCGTTCGGCATTCCGGAGTCACAGCTTGTCGCACTGGCGGCGGACGCGCTCGCCGTGACCCGCCTGGCCAAGGCATTCCCGGTTGCCGACGTATCCTCACGCTACGCCAGCATTATCCGCGGTGCCTGGCGCGGCGAGTTTTCCAGTTCGTTCTGTCCCTCTCAAGCTGCTGCGGGCGGCGCGCTACGCGCGGTTTAACGCATCTCCTGTTGCCACGTCCCGCAACTCTGGTACCTACGTAGTTTCCCTAGCAAGTACGTTTATTATTTGAATGCTACTACAATCCATCTAATATATTAGATAAGGCGGCACGCCAGGAGGCCGTCGTACCCAAGGAGACAGACATGGATATGTCAGCAGGCGCCCTCAAGATAGAGGCGGGCATCGCTGCTCGCCTCGAACGCTTACCGATGACCGGATATCAGCGTTCGCTATTCGGCATCATCGCCACCGCGTGGTTTTTTGATTCAATGGATTTGGGCCTGATGACGTTTGTCCTCGGCTCGATGAAGGCGGAATTCGCGCTCACCGCTGCCCAGGCCGGCCTGCTGGCCAGTTCGAGTTTCCTCGGTATGTTTCTTGGTGCCGCAATCGCGGGCCTGCTGGCCGACCGCTTCGGTCGCAAGCCCGTCTTCCAGGTAAGTATGGTCTTCTGGGGGCTCGGCAGTCTGATGTGCGGGTTCGCCGATAGCGTAACGGCGCTGATGCTCTGTCGGGTACTGCTTGGCTTTGGCATGGGCATGGAGTTCCCGATTGGCTTATCGATGGTCTCCGAGATCGTGCCGGCGAAGAGTCGCGGTAAGTACGTGGCCATTCTGGAAGGGTTCTGGCCCATCGGCTTCATTGCAGCCGGCGCGCTTACTTTCATTTTTCTGCCCATCGTCGGCTGGCGTGGAATCTTCATTGCACTATCGGTGCCTGCGGTCTTTGTATTCGTGGTGCGCCGCCGTGTTCCCGAGTCTCCGCGCTGGCTGGAAGATGTCGGTCGCCGCAGCGAAGCCAATGCTGTCATGGCAGGCATTGAAGCTCACGTCCAACGTGCATGGGGACGCCCGTTGCCGGCTGTCTCGGACATCTACGCGCCACCTCCGCAAGTGTCCAACCGCAAGGCACGCTTTGTGGAAATCTGGCAGGGACCTTACGCGCGCCGCACCATCATGCTGTGGTCCGTCTGGTTCTTCGCGCTACTTGGCTATTACGGACTGACTACCTGGCTGGGAGCACTGCTGCAACAGGCCGGTTATGCCGTGACCAAGTCGGTGCTCTATACGGTCTATATTTCCCTCGCCGGCATTCCTGGATTCATGTTTTCCGCATGGCTGCTGGAGAAGTGGGGGCGCAAGCCAACCTGCGCTCTCATGTTGCTGGGCAGCGCTGGCGCCGCGTTCCTCTACGGCCAGGCGGCCGTGCATCGCGTTCCAGTGGAGCAACTCATTGCGGCTGGTCTTTGCATGCAGTTCTTCCTGTTCGGCATGTGGTCAGTCTTGTACGCCTACACCCCGGAACTCTATCCCACGCGCTCGCGTGCCACCGGCTCCGGCTTCGCGTCATCCATCGGTCGCATTGGCTCCTTAGCCGGACCATACCTCGTTGGCGTGCTGCTGCCTTTGGCCGGGCAGGGGGGTGTATTCACACTGGGTGCGCTCTCCTTCGTCGTAGCGGCGCTGGCGGTCCTCGTATTGGGTGTGGAAACGAAAGGGCGGGCACTCGAAGACGTCTCCCACTAGCCGCCCTGAGCAACTGCGGGGAGCCGCCCCTGGCTTGCCGGGGGCTTTTTTATGGGCCGTTGCAACGCTGCTGTCACTGCGTTGCATATGCCGATTTTGCCTTTGACTTTTTTCTATATCCCACTAATATGTTAGTTATGTATTAGCTGAGCAGAAGCGCAACGATTGCCCCTGAGGACGAAGGAGACCAACCATGATGACCGAACGCCAACGAAAATTCCGAGAACAGTACAAGGCCGACATCAGCCCGCTATATAACGGGCTGCTGCACATCACCGTGATCTATGGCGTCGGTATCACGGCGCTGTACTACGCGCTCACGCATCTTCAAGGTGCCAGGTGGGAGTGGGCGTTGGTCTTGCCGGTTTTCCTGGCAGGCAACTTCGTCGAATGGTATATGCACCGCTATGTAATGCATCGGAAAATCGATGTGTTCGCGCTCCGCGCGATCTACGACCGCCATACCCGGCAACATCATCAGTACTTCACCGACCAAGACGCCACGATCGACACCACGCGTGAGTTTCGTATCGTGTTCTTTCCCTGGCGTGTGCTGACCACCCTCGGCGTAGGCGGCGGCGGCCTTGGCTACCTGACTTCGCTCGTGATCAACACCAATGCGGGCTACATTGTCTTTCTGACAATGGTCGCTCAATACCTCATCTACGAAACGTTCCACTACTGCTGCCACGTGCATGACAACTGGTTCGTGCGAAACATGCCCTTCATCAACACCATCCGCCGCCACCACACTGCGCATCACAACATGGGCATCATGATGAAGTACAACATGAATCTGACGTTCCCGATCGCCGACTGGTTCATGGACACCACGGACTTGCGCCGCGGCTTGCTCGGCCACCTCTTTAACGGCTACAGTGAAGAGCACGTCAAGGAAGAACTGAAACCCATTATCAACAAGTTCCGCACGGACCATTCACGCGTAACACTCGACGGTCCCGATCTCAGTGAAGACGAGCGCCGCGTCATGGCGGCCTGATTCCTCGATCGTGCAGGGCTTCGTGAACAGGTACAGGCAGGGCATCTTGGCGCTTGCCTGTACCGCTTCTGTCCCACCGAGTGCTGAAAGTGGTAGGGGGTTTACCGTGTCAGTGGTAAATCCAGATAGCCCAGCAACGCCTGACCGTGGCCCACTTACAGGCCGCTGGCCGCTTTACCGGGCCGCCAACGCCTCCAGTGCCTGAGGCCGTCGGCTAGCCCGGGCGACGCGATGGTCTTGTCTTCTGCGTCGCAACGGGGCCACAGCTTTCGCGCGGCTCGAAGCTGGTAGGCAGCAAGACCGGGGTAGTCTGGTGCGGGTCTTTGATTTGATCGATCAACACCTCGGCGGCACGTTGGCCCAGCAGTGCGGTATCACGCAGCACGGTCGCGATCGGCGGATCGTACATCCGCGACAAGGCGACGTCGTCGCAGCACACCAGCGACAACTGATCGCCCAAGCGCAAGCCGCGCTTGCGCACGGCACGCAAGGCCCCTTCCAGCAACTGGTTGCCACCGAGAATCACCGCAGTGGGCGGATTGGCGTCCGCCAGAAAGCCTTCCATCGCATTCTCCCCATGCTCGGGCGACAGGCTGCCGGAGTCGACCATCACATCAGGCAACAACCCCTCCGCTCGAAAGGTGTCTTCCACTGCGCGGATCCGTTCACGGGACGGGCGCACATTCTGGCCGACCGCCAACCCGATGCGCCGGTGCCCTTGCCGCAGCAAGTACCGCGTGGCTTCTCCCATGCCGAGGTAATGATCGGAGAGCACATAGTGCACATCGAGATCGCCGGCCATGGCGCGGTCGATGACTACCACCGGAGCGGTGGCGCTGGCAAGTGCCGCAAGTGTTGCGGCATTGTCTTCCAGTGCGGGCAGGACGATCAAGCCGTCGACCTGCCGCTGCAGCAGCACTTCTATGCGCTGCGCATCCACGTCTGGCGCCCCGCCCGAATTGGTCAGGAGGATGGAATAGCCCGCCGCGCTCAGCACACTTTCCGCGCCCCCGACGATCGACGCCAATAGGGGATTGGTGATGTCTGACCCGACGAATCCAATTGACTTGGTGGTCCGCCGGCGCAGGTTTTGCGCCATGAGGTTCGGCATGTAGCCGAGTTCGCGCGCCGCCTGCATCACCCTCTCAGTCAACTGTGGGCTGGATCCCGGCTGGCCGGAAAGCACACGCGACACGGAAGCGATACCGACACCAGCGCGTTCGGCAACCTCCTTAATGCCGGCGCGCCTGGTTTCGGAAGAAGTTGGCTTGTTGCTCATTGGGGCGATTTTTCAACTCTGCTCTTGACGCACCGAAGTATGCCATCTATTCTTTGGAAACGTTTCCGGAAACGTTTCCAATCTCATAAACTACAGCGCGAGGCTGTCAGGCCGTTGGCACCACAGATCCGCCCTCTCCAAAGCGTCGGATCGGCAATTCAGCAATTGAAAGGATCAGAATGAGGATCACCAAAGTCGAGGCCCTGCATGTCGGGCAGTTCATGTTTGCCCGCGTCAGTACGGACGAAGGTATTGTCGGCGTCGGCGAATCCGGCGCCTGGGGCCAGCTTGATGCCTCGGCCGCGGCCATCCGGCGCTTTGCGGAATACCTGGAAGGGAGGGATCCGTTCGAGATCGAGCACCACTGGAACGTGATGCACCGGTTCGGGTACTTCCAAGGCATCGCCATCAACTCGGCCATCTCCGCGATCGACATCGCCCTGTGGGACATCAAGGGCAAGGCGCTGAATGTGCCCATCTACCAGTTGCTGGGCGGGCCGGTGCGCACCAAGGCACGCATCTACGGGCATATCTACGAGAGCAGCATCGAAAAGATCCTAGTGGAATGCAAAGCCAAGATGGAAGCGGGCTTCACCGCGTTTGGCCACCTCAACCCCTTCCTTGATGAAGGCAACGACCAGATCTACTTCAAGACGCATATCAAGAAGATGCGCGATGCCATCGACAACGTGCACCGTATGCGGGAGGTTGTCGGCGACCGCGTGGACCTGCTGATCGAACTGCATCGCCGCCTGACTCCGGCGGAGGCAGTGGTGTTCGCGCGCGGCATCGAAGACACGCATCCAATGTTTATCGAAGATCCGATTCGGCCCGAAGGCCCGGATGGTATGACGCGCGTCGCCGAGAAGATCCATATTCCCATCGCGACCGGCGAGCGCTTTACCTCTATCTATGAGTTTCAGGCCCTGCTCAGCCGCAATAGCGTCGAATACGCGCGGGTGGATCCCTGCGTCTGCGGCGGCATCACCGGCGCGCGCAAGGTGGCCGCCATGGCGGAGGCCCATCATGTGCAGGTGGTGCCGCACAACCCGCTCTCGCCGATCGGGCTCGCCGCTTGCCTCCAGTTGGACGCCGCCATTCCCAACTTTGCGATCCAGGAATACGCCACGGGCTTCGAGGCCGGCATCTTCGAATCGCGGCCGGAACACCTTGGCACCAACATCGTGGACCGGGTTCCGCTGCCGCTCAACGGCTTCGTCGACATCCCCACCGGCCCGGGACTCGGCATGAACCTGGTGCCGGATGCGCAGAAGATCCGGCCGCCGCTGTCCAAGCCGATCTCGATGCGCCCACATCTCGACGGCTTCGTAGTTGATCAATAAGCGCACCGAAGCGTTGGGCGGTTGCAAGCGCCGCCCTCTTTTCACCTACCTGCCCTGACATGCGGTCGCCCTCGCGCCCGCCTCGATCCGGCAGGGCAGCTGTGCCCAGAAAACCAGCACGGGCACGGAAGCCGTCGCCGTAGCGGCTTCTCACTCATCAAAGCGGCGTCAGTTCGCGAAGCCCCAGGAGACAAGCAATGAAGACCCTATCCATTCTCGGCCTGCTGTTCAGCGCGGTCTGCGCTGTCCACGCTGTCGGCGCCCAGGCTGCCGAAGCCTATCCGAACAAGGCGGTGACAATCGCCGTGCCTTATGCGCCGGGCGGCTCCACCGACTACGTCACGCGGGCCGTCGCGCGCTACATGGGTGAGGCGTACCAGCAGCCGTTTCTCGTCGAGAACAAGCCGGGCGCAAGCGGCACGATCGCCATGGCCTATGTGGCCAAGGCGGAGCCGAACGGCTATACGCTGATGGCCACCGAAATGACGACCACGATCGTTCCCGCCCTGTTCCCGAAGCTGTCGTTCGATCCGTTGCGCGACTTCATGCCGATCGCGCAATTCGCCGAGGCGCCCTATGTGCTCGTGGTGAATCCGAAAGTGCCCGCGCATAACCTGAAGGAGCTGATCGAGTACGCGAGGCAAAAGCCCGGCAAGGTGACGTTCGGTTCAGGCGGGCCAGGCAGCGGTCCCCATGTCGCCGGGGAACTGCTCAAGTCCGTGGCAAGAATCGACATCAGCCATGTCCCCTACAAAGGCTCCGGGCCGGCTTTGAATGACCTGCTTGGAGGGCAGATCGACATCCTGATTACCGCCGCGCCGACTGTGGCCGGCTTCATCGAGTCAGGCAAGCTACGCGCCATTGCCGTGGCAAGCGACAAGCGTATTCCGATGATGCCATCGGTGCCGTCCTCGGCCGAATCAGGTGTGCCGGAGTTCAAGGTGAGCAACTGGTTTGGCCTCACGGCGCCGCGCGGCACACCCGTGGACGTGCAAAAAAGCCTACATGCGAAGGTGAGGGAGATGCTGAAAAATGCCGCTATGCTGAAGAACCTCGAATCCGCCGGCGCACTCCCTGCCGAACTTGGCCCGGAGGATTTTGGCAAGAAGATTGCAGCCGAGGCGCAACGCTGGAATAAATTGCTGAAATCAACCGGGGCCAAGCTGGACTGAGCGGGCGCAATGCCTACGCTGCGGGGCCGCGCCTTGCTGTCCGACGAAGCGGGGTAACCTCAGTTCGACTTTCTGTGCTACACGTTCAGGCCGCGAAGTGTCAGGAATCGGGCCGGTCGGTGGGTTTCGTGCCGGCGGTCAGCAACAAGGTTGCAAAATCGATGCGGCGGGAAATGCGTCGCCGCAGTATGTTGCACCGTTATGAGCATGAGGTCAGGCGCGTTGCCGGACACATTCATGGCATCACGCGCGGCCCGATCTTGGCGCCCGCCTTGGCGCGCTCTCCAGTTCGCTAGTGGCTCTGGGCGAAGAGCCGTGTGACGTAGGCCGGCCGCTACCCCTGACGCTTACCCCCACTCCGCTTAACCACCTCCCGCCCGACCACGGGCGCCTTCTCCGCCGGCACCTCGATACTCTCCCGGAAGGAGACCACGCCAAAGCGCGGCTGCAGGCGAGCGAGGCGGAGGCCCAGCGCGACCAGGCGCGCCCCGCGGTGGTGGTCGCTGAGCAGGAGACGGCGGCAGTGCAAGCCGAACTCGACGGCGCGCGGCGAGCAGGTGGCCGTCGCGCAGGAGCGGGCCAGCGCCACCGAGCGCCGCGCACTGCGGGAGATCGACCAGCCAGAATGCCGAGCAGGCGCTCGCGGGAATTGCGCGCTGAGCTGGCGGCAGTGCAGGCGAGGGCGCGGCGTTTGATATACTTTCACGATAGTGAAATAACCGGGAGAGCAGCCCCAGTGCTGGATCTCCCAGTCTCCCAAATCTCCGGACCTCCCCCAATGCCACGACCGCTAGCCGATGCCGCGCCACCATCGCGGGCTGCCATCCGCACCATCGACCAACTGGGTGATCGCATTCGGGCGACGCGGGTTGCCGAGGGGATGCCAATTGACCAGGCGGCCAGGCATTGCGGCGTTTCCGTCGGCATGCTGTCCAAGCTGGAGAACGGCAAAGGGGTGAATCTGGAGCACGCACTACGCGCGCTGGAAGGACTGGGATTGACGATGCTCGTTGTCCCAAAGGCGCACGCGCCCCTGCTCGAGCAGGCCGCGACCCACGCGGCCAAAGCCTCCCAGCTCGCAATGAGGGCGGATGGCACCCACATGGAAGAGGGCGAAGCCCAGTACTTTTGAGCGGTCACGCTAGAGCGAATCAAAATCGCCCGCGGCGGGAACCCCTTCGCCGATCAGTTGGCAGTGGCTTGTATTTGCTCGGTTCTTCGTTGACCGGCGTGGCCGCACGTCGTTGCGGGCGGACAGCAGCCATCTGGCCTCGGGAAGCCGGTACAACCCGTCGTGCCCTTCCAGGGACGTCGGCAGGCTAGCTTGTCGAGCGGGACCAGCGCGACCGAACCGCACAGACTCAGGCTATGCAAACTCGCTCTTAAGGCAGTTCTCTTGTGGGTGATCCGGAAACGGGTTRAGTTCAGGTTGCATTCGAAGCCATATCGAACTCAAGTCMCTCATTCAAAACAATACACTCTTCAATCCACAGACAGTGCTGATATAGATCAATAGATTGAATCACAGATTGCTTCCACTATCGAAATTCATGAAGGCATTTTTCAGTACACTGACCAGATCTGCCACGATCTCCACGTTTTGGAGAACAGGGAATTCCTTTCGGAGCTTGTTCGAGACTACTCCCTGGTTGTCCCTGACCGACCGGATGATCCGATCGATATCGGCGTCAGGGCCGTCGATGATGTCCTTCACCATCCGTCGAGCGGTGGTCCATTCCTGCAGAATCCCGGCCTCCGTCCTCATTTCTTGCCTGATGGTTCGGTCGATGACGTCGGCCATGTACTCTACCTGCACAGTCAGGTCAGGGTAACGCCAAGCCGGCAATGCGGCGTCGTAACCGGCGAACTCAAAGTTCGATTGGACGCCATCTGGATAAAGCATGCGAGTTGGCGCGAACTCGCAAAATTTGCCATATGTGAGCATTAACGGCTTCGAGAAGCGTTCGAGGATTTGGTCGTAGCGCGCGATGTTCTGCGGTTTCTCTGTGATGACAGCCGAGATCGGCAGGATAAATGGCCGCGGAACGGCGCCATCTCTTCGAAGGACGTCGTTAATGATGAAGCGGTGGATACGCCCATTGCCGTCGGCCAGCGGGTGGATGAACACGAACGCGAACGCGGCCGCTCCAGCGCGAATTACCGAAGATTGCCCGGCTGTACGCTCGAGAAAGACCTCGAGCCCGCGTAGCATGTCATGCAGCCGATCCCAATGCGGGGCGACATAGTGGACGATATGCTCAAATCGATGCGTTTCGCCGACGAACACAGGCGATGCGCGCAACCCGAAACGGGAAATGGTGCTGCGTTCGCTCACGATCTCTCGCTGCAATTCGGCTAGCGTGTCAGGGGACAGCAGCGCGGGATACTCACCGATCCGGCGTTCCATCACTGCCGCGAATCGGCGAATTCGGTCCATCTGGTCCTGCTCGTGTTCGATCGCAAACGACGACTTGGATTCCTTGATAGTTAGCCAGACGGCACTGCGCATCAAGACGTTGCCGCCGAACTCCGCGTTGAGCTCGTCGAGCCGGGCCGCGCAGTCGTAGTCCTGTGCCGCGCGAACGTCCGGGGTCTTTCGAACCAGCGGGCAGAAATCCCGATTGCCGGGCAGGTTGTCTCTCACGCGCCAACGTGTATTTCGAGTTGGCGCCGTCGCGACGAAATAGGCCCCAGGGTCGATCGCGTCGACGTAGTTGCCCCCGGTCACGGCATCGATGCCTTCGATCTGGCGGCCGGTTAGCCATTCATATAGAAAGCCAATCCGTCTGGCATACTGGCCTGTGCGCTCCCGATTCAGCCAGGCGGATAACTCCGCCTGCGGAAGTACATCGAAGAGTCGCGCCAGGAACTCTAGATGGACCCCTTCCTGTCGGAGCGCGTAAGTCAGGTGGGCCTGCAGCGTTGGCGCCGGGCGAGAAGCAGCGGGGTAGGTTTCGAGCGTTCGACCATAGGTTACCACGGAGCGCCTAGCGGCGCCGATCTCGCTGGCAATCTGAAAATCCTGTACTGGGGCAACGTCGTAGTGCTCCGAGAGCCATTTGTACCCGATCCATTCTGCTGTCAAAGTGCGCTCCAGTCGTTTAATCGGCCAGGCAGGCGTTTAAAAAAACTCCCGTTTCTAAATTATCGTTTAAACGGCACATTTTTGCTGCGCCTTTCCCATCGACTGGGGCGAGGGCCGATCAGGCCAAGCAGCTGCGGCATGATCTGCCGGCCAACCCGGCGCACGAAGTTACCGCGACGTAACCGCGTAAGTCGCGGGCGTCCATGATTCAACATAATAAACGGTCCGCGAAAAATGGATGTAGCGGCAAAGTTGTAATGTCCGTCGGCGAGCGGTTGGTTGGAACCGGTGCAAAGTCGAAATGGGCGGCGGCATACACTGCATTGCACGCCCATACTTCTTCCCCGTCCTTATAGAAGGTGACCCATTTGCCGTCGCTGATGCAGTAGGCGCCGGGGAAGACCTCATCATGGCCATTGGGACCGTCCAGCGGGAAGGGCGCGCGTGGCGTGGCCCAGTAGCGGCCGGTCGGTAAGGCCTCGATCGCTTTTCGGGACATTCTTTTCAGTACCGCCATGCGTTGTCACGCAACGCGCGATCCGACCCGCCGCGGCGAACCGGATTGTGTCAATCCCGCAACGGCGTGGCGCCGTCCCGAGACATCCTCGTGTAGCCTCACTGCCAATTACCTTCTGTTATACGGTGCAAGTTCGCTATGGCGCAATACCTACAAATTGCAGTCCGAGCCGTCGGCGTCGGCGCCATCCTTGTGATCGTCGCCGTTGCCTCCCGGCAACTATATCTGCGGGTCGCTGCTGAGGCTGGCATTGCCGGCGGTGAAGAGGATCCCGCGGCAATGATGTTGATCCGATGCGATGCCATGCACAGCCGCCTGCAGAGTCGGCATATTTCCGAAGACGCTGCGGATGCTGACGAGGGGCCGCGTGCCCGGTGTATGGAGTCCTGAGCTCGCAGCGAACCTAAGCGGTCTGCAGTTCAAGCTCCGTGTGTGACGCTAATGGACCGTCCCGCGCGCCAGCCCTGGTTCCATTCAACTCCGGAATCACGGTCGGCGCGCATGTGGCTGGCATGCGGCTGGAACCTCCCCGCAAGCGCCCCTCGCACGCGCCCAGCCTTGGCGCATATCCTCCCCAAGGGCGCTTACCGCAGTGGGGCGACAAGGTGAACATCAGAGGCGTGTCATGCCGAGCGGCAAGCGCATGCCGCAACCCAGGCGCGGCTGGAGGCCGGGCAGGCGGTAGCTGGTCGTCAGCTGCTGGAGCTACGTACCTAATTCTCGACCGAACTGGAACGGGCGCGCGAGCAGGTGAGCATCGCCCAGGAACGCGCCGAAGCCAGCGAGCGGCGCGCGCTGCGCGCTCGGGCAGACGGTGGAACATTTCCGCGTCAAGCAGACCGGGTGATTTGAATAATGCTCAGACCTGCTGCATCGTATAGGGCACATAGAGGTTGCAAACTCGTTTGCTCAAAGTAAGGAATCGCGTTACACTCGGCAAATGATCTTGTATGCACGATAAGGCATGTCTGCGCTAGGGCCCGATCGGAGTCAGGTTGCGTTGCGCGCTATCCAGGCGCAGGCACGTTACCTCTTCACACCCCAAGAATTCGCCCGCGCGACCGGTCGGGAGCCGGGTAGCGCCGCCGTCAGAATGGCCCTCCAACGTCTCGCGCGGCAGGGGCACGTGGTCAATGCGACCAAAAGGCCGGCGCGGTGGCTCATCATTCCGCCCGAGCAATCTCACTACGGCGCGCCGCCGGTGGACTGGTGGCTGGACGACTGCCTGAGCGACCAGGAGCCCAACTACTATGTGGCGCTGCTCTCAGCCGCTCGCCACTGGGGCTCATCGCACTACGCCGTGCAGACGACCCAGGTGATGATAGGCAAGCCGCGATCCTCACTTGCAGTAGGTCGCATCCGGGTCGACTTCTATGTGAAAGAACGGCTTGCGGAAACCCCGGTAACTCGAGTGCGAACGCACGTTTCACGCTGGCGCGTGAGCACGCGAGAGGCCACACTCCTGGACCTGGTCCGACACCAGACCGCGATTGGGGGAATTGAAGCGGTGGCTCGGATTGCGAGGGACTTCGCGAAGGATCTCGACCTCGACGGTTTGACTCTGGCATTGGATGCGCTGGGGCAGGTCGCCGCGGCACAGCGCCTCGGTTTCGTCTTAGACCGCCTTGGCCAGACCAGGGCCGCGAAGAGCGTGGCCGCCTGGTTGGACGGCCGGCGCCGCGCAGTTCAACTACTTGAGACGGGCCCCGTCGATCGCATGAAGCACGCGCTCATGCAGGATCCGAGATGGGCCGTCGAATACACCACAGATCAAATGGCACTCTTCAAGGAACTTCAATGATCTCCGCGCGAGAGCTTGCACAGTGGCGCACGCAGGCGCCGTGGAGCAACGACCTGATGGTCGAGCAGGACTACCTGATCAGCCAGGTCGTAGCGGCGATTTTTGAAGACAAGTTTCTGTCAGGGCAGGTTGCCATGCGCGGCGGCACGGTCCTCCACAAGGGGCATCTGGCGCCAGCCAGCCGCTACTCGGAGGACATCGACCTGGTGTTGGTAGGTGATCGCCCGGTCCGGCACATCCAGAAGGCGCTCGCCCGCGTCGTCGCGCCAATCCTCGGGGAGCCGACGGAGTCGGTCATTGCAAGCATCCAGCTTGCCGTGCGCAATCTCGTTGCGAAGTCGAAGATCATACGAATGGTCTATACCTACGACCCGGCAAGCACCGAAGCCGTGCTCGCGCAACTAAAGCTCGAAGTCAATTTCAACGAAAACAAGAGCTTCTTTGATCTGGTGCCTATCCAGATAGCCGTGCCCACCGAGCAGGGCATCAGGCAGGTCGATGTTGTGTCCTACGATCTCGATGAGATGCTCGGCACTAAATTGCGAGCGCTCCTGCAGCGCGAGCATGGCCGTGACCTGTTCGACCTGTGGTGGGCGTGGTCCTGCAGCCAGTCGCCGGGCTCAACGTCCAAAGTCGACCCGGCCCGGGTGGGCGCGGCCTTTCGGTTCTACATGAACCAGGAGGGCAGTACGTTCAGCCCCGAGGACGTGCGCGCTGAACTCGCGCGGCGGATGACCTCGCGGAAATTCCTGTCGGACATGGATGGGTACCTTCCATTTGGCAAGGAATACTCGCCAATACGCGCGCATGAGGAATTCTGCGACGTTTTCCTCCCGCACTTAGCCGGCTGAACCGACCAGAACAGGTCGAGGGAATGCTGCCAGGGGGCGGATCGATGCTGCTAGACTTCCTTGCTCTGCGCAGCGGAGCAAAGGATGGAATTGGAATCGGATGTTGTAGCGCTCGGGCGACTAATGGAAGGCGATTTCGACGTCGACGCCACACGCGCGACCGAATACCTTGCCTGGGAGTTAGCGGCGGGCGTCATCGCACCCCAGGTTGTCAACGGGCTCGCCTGCCAGCTCCTGGACTCCGCGAATCCAGTCGGGGAGGCGGTGGCACGCGGACTTTGGGAAACACTTTCCGAGGGGCCTTCGCCATTTCCCGACGCACTCGCCAACCTGGCCATCGCCTGCCCGAATAGCGCCGGTGGGAATTGTGATCCCGCGTACCCCAATCGCCTTTTCGAGAGGATCCTCTCCATTCCGGGCGCGCCCGCGCAGGTCCGTCTGCGGTCTCGGGGACAGTCTAATGCTGGGACGCGGCGCCCATGTGGATCGCTACCGCGCGCTGGTACTCCATGAGGAAGCCGCGGGCCAGGGGATTTCATCGGCCGCGATGAACGCAGCAGTGGCGTGGGACGATTATCCCGGACAGAGCAGGGAGAATTTGCCACCGGTCGACTAATTAAGGCGGCCCATTTCTATGGCCTCGTTGCGGCCGGCGGGATTGTTCACGCGACGGCGCGACTGGCTCTCCTGCATCTGCATGGGCGACACTCCGCCGCCGATGCCAATCACGGATTTTCGCTTCTGCGAAAAGCAGCGAAGCGCGGCGATGCGGCGGCCCGGGCAGCGCTTCAGGAGATTGGGGTAGCTTTGATTTCGGTGCAATGTGTGCCAAGAACGTGAGCATCAGATGACCGATGCCTGCGATGCTTTATCGAAGATGAGGGACGGCCCCTCGAAGTCGGCTTGCGGGAGCAGGCTTCAAACCGCCACAAGCTGCGTGGGTAAAGAGCCGTCGTGGTGAGCGTTGTTGGAAAAGTCGGGGGCAACCCCGGCAGGTGGGAGTCAAAGAGACGAACGCGAGTGAACCGCTGATGACGTGTCGTAAAAATCATAATCGATGTCAAAACCGGGGGGATTGCACGCTCCGGGACAAGTTTGGGCGATGCCTGCTGACGGCCCAATCGGCATCCGGCATAAAGGTGGCGTGACTTTGATTCAGGCTTCGATAAGGAACTTGGGAACCTGTCGTCCCGATGCGAAGGGAGAAATCCAAGCGGAAGGCCTCCGCAAGGATGAGAGTACCGATGCGGGGCACAGGGGCGGAGACGTCCGTAGTAGGGTTGAAGGTCCTGTAATGGGGCTGGACCGAAGGGGCGTCATCGTCTGGCTTTATGCTGCGGGCAACCCGCAAGGGGAGGACCCGCATGGATAAGGCAAAACCGTTTTGTATTTCCAAACGTGAGGTGTGGGAAGCGTATCAGCAGGTGAGGGCCAACCGTGGGGCGGCGGGCGCGGATGGGCAGTCGATGAAGGAATTCGAGGCGGATTTGAAGAACAATCTGTATCGGATCTGGAATCGGATGTCCTCTGGCAGCTACATGCCGCCGCCGGTGCTGCGGGTTGACATACCCAAAGCGGGAGGTGCGGGTACGAGGCCGTTGGGGATACCCACGATCTCTGATCGCATCGCGCAGACGGTGGTCAAGCGATATCTGGAGCCGCTCGTGGAACCCGTGTTTCACCGCGACTCATACGGCTATCGTCCCGGACGGTCGGCGCATCAGGCGCTCAACGTGGCTCGGCAGCGATGCTGGGAGTACGAGTGGGTGCTCGACCTCGACATCAAGAACTTCTTCGGCAGTATCGATTGGGAATTGATGATGCGAGCGGTGCGTCGCCACACGGATTGCGCGTGGGTGCTGCTGTATATCGAGCGCTGGCTCAAGGCGCCCGTGCAAATGCCTGACGGGACTGTGGTGCACCCGGACAAGGGCACGCCGCAAGGCGGTGTCGTCAGTCCGGTGCTGGCTAACCTGTTTCTCCACTATGCGTTCGACCGGTGGATGCGGAAGCATCACCCGGACGTGCCATTCGAGCGTTATGCTGATGACGTCATCTGTCATTGCAAGAGCGAAGCGCAGGCGCGACGGCTTCAGCAGGGGCTTGAGATGCGGCTGGCCGAATGCAAGCTGGATCCGCATCCGGAAAAGACCAAAATCGTGTACTGCAAGCAGGCCAACCGGCAGGCAAGCTATCCGATCTGTCGGTTCGACTTTCTGGGCTATACGTTCAGACCGCGAAGTGTCAGGAATCGGGCGGGCAAGTTGTCGGTCGGCTTCTTGCCTGCGGTCAGCAACAAGGCTGCGAAGGCGATGCGGCAGGAGTTGCGTCGCCGCAGTGTGTTGCACCGCCATGACCTGAGTCTGACTGAGTTGGCGGACCGAACACGTCCGACATTGCTGGGTTGGATTCAGTACTACGGTCGATTTTATCGGTCTGCGCTGGGGCAAGTGCTGCTTGCGGTCGATGCCGCGCTGGTCCGCTGGGCCCAAAGGAAATACAAACACCTCCGCGCTCGGAAGGTGCGTGCAGCGGCATGGCTGAAAGACGTCAAGTCTCGGCAGCCAGGCTTATTTGCGCACTGGGCCATGGAAACCACGGTTGGACAATAGGAGCCGGATGAATCGAGAGGTTCATGTCCGGATCTGTGAGGGCGTGAGGGTGCGATTCCCTTGCGCTACTCGACTTGCGACGGTTCGCAAGCCCAGCATCAGCGCGGACGGTTTCTCGTAAGCTGTTGATTAATAGAGGATTTCTGTTGGGCCATCGATCAACCGCAAACGGCGTCATTGCGAGCTCGATTTCAGCCCGCAGCGCTTGTTTTGGGTGCAGTTTGTGACGGCAGTAGTTGTCCGACGTAGCGCTCCACTGAGAAGCGGAAGACGCCCCGGAGATTGATGCCCTCTAGCCGTGTTGGGGCGATTCGCCCGAACGACTCGGGTGGCACGGGCTGCCGTCGGCTCACTTGCCGATCGAGCACTGTCTGCATCTGAGCGGTATTCCACGCCATCACGATGTTAGCCAGCAAGCTTAGCGCGTCGGCGTCGTCGGCGCGCCTAGCCTGCGTGGGTGCGACTCGGCCTGTATAGATCGCCCGCTTTAGCGAGTTGACCGCCTCGCCGCGATTAAGCGCGCGTAACAGCTCACGCCGGAACCCGGCATCGACGAAGTAGTCGGCAAGGAACGCGGTGCGCAGCAGCTTGCCTAGCTGCACGCCGGCGTCATAGATAGGGTCGCCCCGCGCGGCCAGCGCCAGCAGGAGTTCACAATCGCGTCCGAACCGTTTGCCAAAGCGCTGCGGCTTGGCGGATGGAACAGTACCGAAGTCCGAAATCTGCGCCTGGCATGGGCCGACAGCGAACTGAGTGCCGGGCACCCCTAACAGGCGCTGGAAGCTATCGAACCGCTTGCCTCGCAGACGGAGTTCGCCAGTGACAGCGAGGTGCAGTCACGCGTCGAACAGGCTAAGCGCGGCATCGAGGCGGGACAGAAGCGAGGGAGTCAATCTGATTCATCCTGACTATATGTGCTGCGGTTCGCTTTCCCCGCAGACCTTGTGCCGCGTTCGCGAAAAGACCTGCCTGTGAAGGCCGACCGCGTTCCGTGATCGCACGCGGCGGTCGGGGTGAGGGGAGGTTGCCGCTTACACCGCTGAGACGCCGCTCGCTTGCGTCGCTGCGCCGAAGATCGGCGGCGCAGTGACGATAGAACGAAGCGCGGGCTCGGCAGGCCTGAGCGCGGCGAGGTCGGGAACGGGACGGCGCAATGCTGCCGATGCGGCAAACGCCGTTTCCATCGCCTGGGCCACGCCCAGGGTTTCACCGTCGCCCCGGAACCGGCCGGTCACCTGCAGGCCGAACGGCATGCCGAGGTCGTCGGTGCCGCAGGGCAGCGAGATGGCAGGGTGCGTAGTCAGGGTCACGACATACGTCAGGGCCAGCCAGCGGTAGTAGTTCTCCTGTTTCTCGCCGTTGATGGTATCCGCGTACAGACTGGTCCACGGGAACGGCGAGACCGGCGTGGTGGGCGACAGGATGACGTCGTAGTCCCGATAGGCCTGCTGGAAGCGCTGCAGGATGCGGTTCTGCTCGGCCTGCGCCCACGCGCTATCGGCCAGCGACATCTTCGCGCCCATCTCGTAGTTCGCACGGGTGTTGGGGCCGAGGCTGGCGGGATCGCGCTGGTAGGCCTCGTGCATGCCGGCGACGAAGCTCTCGGCGCGCAGCACGTCGAAGCAGCGGTGCACATCGCCCAGGTCAAAGGTCACCTCATCGCACTGCTTGAACAAATGCCGCATCGCAGCAATCTTCGCGCGGAACACGCGGCGGATACCGTCGTCCACCGCGCAGCAGCCGAAGTCCTCCGTCCAGCCGACCCGCAAGGCCGACAGGTCCACGCGTGCCGGCGAGAGGAAAGCGGCCGGATTTACCTCGTAGCTCAGCGGATCGGTGACCGATACACCCGCAGAAGCCGCGAGCTGCAGGCAGGCATCGGCGACTGTGCGGCCCATTGGGCCGACCACGGAGATCGGGGTCCAGCCCAGCAGCTTGCGCGAGTTGGGTACGATGCCTGGCGAGGGCCGGAAGCCGACCACGCCGCACTTGGACGCGGGAATGCGCAGCGAGCCACCGGTGTCGGAGCCGGTGCAGACCGGCAGGAAATCGGCCGCCAGCGCGGCGGCCGAGCCGCCGGAGGACCCGCCCGCATTGAGGTTCGGGTTGAAGGGGTTGCCGGTCGCGCCCCAGACGGCGTTGCGGGAGTTCGCGCCGGCGCCCATTTCCGGGATGTTGGTCTTGGCAACGACGATGGCGCCGGCCGACCGCAGCCGTGCTACCAGCACGTTGTCCTCGGTGGGTAGATGCCCGCGAAACAGCGGCGAGCCGTAGGTGGTGAGCAGCCCCGCGGTTGCCTCCAGGTCCTTGACGCCAAGCGGCAGTCCGTGCAGCAGGCCGAGTGATTCGCCGCGCATGACCCCCTGCTCGGCGGCCCGGGCTTCCGTGCGTGCCCGCTCGTAGCAGGTCCCCGTGATCGCGTTGATGGCCGGGTTGTAGGTTTCGATGCGGGAAATGCACGCGTCCAGCAATTCGACCGGCGAGATTTCCTTGGTGCCGATCAGGCGGCGAAGTTCGACTGCGGAAGCCGAGGTCAGCTTGTCTTGCTCGTTCATGAAGTAGGGGTCTCCTCGGGCCGTTTCGTCCTGGAACCGGCGGCCCGCGTCTGGAAGGTCAATCGAGCTTGATATTGGCGCGTTGCGCGATGGCGCGCATCTGCGGCATTTCCTTTTCGATCATGCTGGTGACTTGCTTGCCCGGCGCGTAGAAGGGCTCGATGCCGTTGTCAGCCAGTTTCTTGCGCGTAGCCGGATCGGCGATGGCCTCGGCCAGCGCCTTCTCCAGCTTTGCCTTGACTTCGGGCGGCAGGCCTCGCGGCGCGACGAGCGCGATCCAGGTGCTGGTGTCCATGCCGGGATAGCCACTTTCCGCCACGGTCGGCACGTTCGGCAGCAGCGACGAGCGCTTGGCCGTGGTGACTGCGATAGCCTTGATCTTGCCGGATTTGAGTTGCGGGATGGCCGCGGCCACGGTGTCCACGCTGAAGGGGATCTGGCCGCCGATCAGGTCGGTCATGGCCGGAGAGCTGCCCTTGTAGGGCACATGGAGCATCTTGATGCCGGTGAGGTTCAGGAGCGCTTCGCCGGCGAAATGCGCGGTCGTGCCGGCGCCGAACGAGCCGTAGGAGTACTTGCCGGGGTCTGCCTTTGCCGCGGCGACGAACTCCTTGAGGGTGTTGACGGGAACGTCGTGGTTCGCGAGCAGTATCAGGCCAGTCGAGCCGATCAGGCCGATCGGCTCGAAGCTCTTCTGCGGGTCATAGGGGAGCCGCGGGTAGACAGCGGGGTTGACCGTGAACGTGGTGCCGGAAGTCGCCATCAGCGTGTAGCCGTCCGGCGCGGACTTTGCGACATAACTCGCGCCGACGACGGTGCCGGCGCCGGGACGGTTGTCGACTATCACGGTCTGGCCAAGCCGTTCTCCCAGTTTCTGGCCGACCACGCGGCCAACGACATCGGTGGCGCCGCCTGGCGGAAACGGCAGGACAAGCTGGATCGGTTTCGACGGGTAGCTTCCCTGCGCGGCGGCGAGGGCTGGCGCCAGGCCAGCCCCGGCGGCAAGGCTGCAGGCCATGAGGAGGGACAAGACGTGGCGGGCAGGGGATCGCATATTGATGCTCCGGCAGGATGGGTAAGCGACGCGCGACAGTGGTGCGTCGAGTAACACCTTCATCGTACGATCAAGTCGGAATGAAATCGTAGCAATGTTTAGAACTATTGATTGCCAAATCGGCAATCCGTAGAATTGACCGCATCCCCGTTCATTTGCGCCGAGGCGCCCCCATGTCCTACCGCATCCTGCAGGAAACCGCCGTGCGTTACTTTCTCGAGGTGGTGCGCACCGGCACGGTCAAGGACGCTGCCCTGAAGCTGAACGTCGCGCCGTCGGCGGTGAGCCGGCAAATCGCCAAGCTAGAAAGCGAGCTCGATACCCTGCTGTTCGACCGGCGGGCGAGGGGGCTGGTCCCCAATGCGGCAGGAGAGCTGCTGGCGGCACACGCCAAGCGCACGCAACAGGACATCGACCGCGTGGCGGGCGATATCCAGGCGCTGCGCGGCTTGCGCGTGGGGCGGGTGCGGCTGGCGAGCGTGGAGGGCATCGCGCACGAATTCATTCCGATGCTGGCGGCGAGCTTCAGGGAAAAGTACGTCGGGATCCGCTTCGACCTCGACGTCTGCCCGCAAGGCGACATTGCCCGGCGTATCCGCGACGGCGAGGCCGACGTGGGTATCACGCTGAGCGGGCTTCCCGAGCCGGAGATCGAAGTGGAACTGCGTCATCCGGCCCCCGTGCTCGCCATCATGGCGCCCGACCATCCGCTGGCTGGACAGCGCCAGATTTCGCTGTCGCAGGTCGTCGAATATCCGCTAGCGCTGCCGCCCAAGGACAGCTCGCTGCGGCAGTTGCTCGACACCAGCTGCAGTCGCCAGGGCCTGCGCTACCAGACCGTCTTTTCCAGCAACCATCTGGACTCACTGGCCGGATTCGCGGTAGCGGGGGGCGGTGTCATCACTTTCTACGGCGAACTTTCCGTGCGGGGCCGCCTGAAGGCCGGCACCGTCGCCGCCGTGCCGTTGCGCGACCGGGAGCTGAACGAGCGCTATATCGAGATCCAGACCCTGGCCAAGCGAAACCTGCCGCCGGCAGGGCGGGCCTTCGTCCAGCACCTGGCGGAGGCCATCACGGCGTGAGCGATGAATGATTGCCTTATCGGCAATCATTTATTCGATTAATTGCTCGCGAGGCATATTCCGTTTAGCCGGGCCAGCGTGGAGAATCGGGGGCAGGGATTCTCTCCCTCCTGCTACCCTTCCGGCTCGCCATGACCCAGATCGCAAACCTGCCCTTTTCCAAAATCCGCATCAGCAACGGCCTCGCCTTCCTCTCCGGCGAGTTGCCGCTCGAGGCCAACGGCAGCATTCCCGAGGGCATCGAGGCCCAGACGCACCTGGTGCTCGCGCGGATCGCGGCCACGCTTGAAGAGGCCGGCCTGACGCTCGGCGATGTGGTCTCGGCAACGGTCTATCTCACCGACAAGACGGATTTCGCGGGGTTCAACCAGGCGTATCGCGAGCATTTCCAGGATCCACTGCCGGTCCGCACCACGGTCTGCTGCGACCTGGTGCTGCCGGCCCGCCTCGAAATCTCGGTGGTCGCCGCGATCCGCTCCTGAACCACGGACTACCGGCATGACAACGGACATCGTGGTACTTGGCGCCGGCATGGTCGGCGTGTGCACGGCAGTCGCGCTGCGCCAGCGCGGGCATGCGGTCGTGCTGGTCGACCGGCAGGCGCCCGGCAGGGAAACGTCGTATGGCAACGCGGGCATCATCCAGCGCGAAGCGGTTCAACCCTATGCTTTTCCACGCGAATGGATGGCCGTCCTTCGCGTGATCAGCCGCCAGGGCAACGATGTCCACTACCACCCTGGCGCGCTCGCGGGCCTGCTGCCGACGCTGGCCCGCTACTGGCGCGAGTCGGCGCCCAAGCGGTATGCGGGCACGGTGACAGCCTACAGCGCGCTGATTCGCCACTGCCTCACCGAGCACGACCGGCTGATCGCGCTGGCCGGCGCGCAGGACCTCGTGCGCAAGTCGGGGTGGCTGCAGGCTTATCGCAGCAGCTCGCCATTCGACCATGCGGCGCGCGCCGCGAGCGCGGTCGCGCGCGAGCACGGACTCGATTGCCGGATCCTCGACCGGGCCGGGCTTGCCGCTGCCGAACCAGCGCTGCACGGGACGATGGCCGGTGCGATCCACTGGCGTGATCCCTGGACCATTGCCGACCCCGGTGAGCTGGTGAACCGCTACGTCACGCTCTTCGAGAAAGAAGGCGGCATCATCCGCCGCGGCGACGCCACCACGCTCAAGCCAGCCGGCACCGGCTGGACCGTGGCAACGGAAGACGGCCCGCTCACGGCGGCGCATGCCGTGATTGCGCTAGGCCCGTGGGCACCGGCTGTGACGAAGCCGCTCGGCTATCGTTTTCCGCTTTTCGTGAAGCGCGGATACCACCGCCACTATGCGGTCGAATCGATGCCGAACCTGCCGCTGCTGGATGCCGAGAACGGCCTTATGCTGGCACCGATGACGCGCGGCTTGCGCCTGACCACGGGTGCTGAGTTCGCGCACCACGAAGCGCCGCCGACGCCCATTCAGTTGCAGCGTGCCGAACACTACGCCCGCGAGTTGGTGCGGCTGGGCGCGCCGGTGGAGAACACCCCCTGGCTCGGCGCCCGGCCGTGCGTCACCGACATGAAGCCCATCGTCGGCAGGGCGCCACGCCATCGCGGGCTGTGGTTCAACTTCGGGCACGCCCATCAAGGCTTCACGCTTGGCCCCGTCACGGCGCGGCTGATCGCTGAACTGGTCGAGGGCGAAGCGCCCTATATCGATCCCCTCCCGTACGACCCGATCCGCTTCGGGCGCTGACACGCAGGCATCAATACCGGTGTGATCTCCTCGGCGGTGGCACCATTCGGCGGCGTCAAGGAATCGGGGCTGGGCCGCGAAGGTTCACACCACGGCATCGACGAGTTCCTGGAATCGCAGACCCTGCATTTCGAGATCGGCTGATACCGGCTTGAAACCATGCACTATGGCTTAGGCCCAATACTGTTCACTTCACAACCATTTTGGTGACGATTCGCTGATTCAGCGGCTCGGATCGCTGCCGGATTCGGAAATTCGACATCTTTCGTTTCACACCGCGGGGATTGCGCTTGCCGCGGCTTTGCACCGCGCGGCCGCTGGCGAGTTCGCGCAGCAGGCTTTGTTTCCAGCTTTGCCACTGCTCAGGGGGAAATAGCCGCCGCCTCGGGCAGGCGTCGGTTGAGCACACGCACGGCATGAACAAAGGATAAGTCTTCGGGTCGCTGCCCGCTGTCCTGTGCCGCTTCGTACATCAGTCGACGAATCGCCGCGTGCGTGAGCATTAGTGCATAGAACTCCTGACGTACCAGATCAGGCGTCTTGCTGCGCAGCACCTTCTTTCCATCGCACAGATGTGTCTTGATCTCGTCGAACATCTCCTCGATCTTCCAGCGCCGATGGTACAGCGCCGCCAGCTCGATGGCAGGTGCCAGCGCCGGGTCCAGCAGATTGGTGATCAGGCGATACTGCGGCTCAGCGTCAGGCACGCCTTCCAGGCGATACTCGATGACCCGCACCCGCATGCCGTTGCGCTGGTGTCGCCGGTCGGTGTCGCTGGCATAGACGGTGCTCAGGTACGAACCGTCTGCCAGCGGCACTTCGCACGGCAGTCGCACATTCGACTTCACGCGCCACAGCAGCTTCGCTCCGGTCGCTACCGCCTCGCGCCACATGTCATAGCCGTAGAACAGGCGATCGGCCAGCACCAGCATCTCGCTCGAAAACGCCGGAAACAGCTGCCGCGTGAGCGCCTGTTCGCTGTCCTCGCGTACCCCGCCCATCTGCACCTCACACAGCGCGCGTCGCACATTCGGCCAGCGCCACAAAGCGGATCTGCGGATACGCGCCTTCGCCGCGCCCGCCCTGGGCATACCCGAACGCCTGCGCATTGACCTGTTCATCGGGCACATCCAGCGTCGAGCCATCCACGCTCATGACCCGATAGCCCGCATAGTCGCCGCCTGCAGTTCGTGGGCGTTGCGCTGCCTGTCTGGCGAACAGCTCGCGCATCACCTGCCAGCCCAGCCGTGTCCGCCCCTGCGAGATCGCCGCCTTGCTGACCTGCGCATCGCGCACCTGATCGCCGTAGATGCGCCGCAGCCCCTCGATCACCAGCCGAAACACTTCCTCATAGGCCACGCGCGGATACAGGCACATCGCCATCACGAAATACACCAGCACTTCCCGCGGCATATCCCGGCGCAGACGCGTCTGCACACCGCACTTCACGAGCGCCTCCTTGACCTGCCCCAGGGAGCAGTTCAGCGCCAAATACCCCACCGCCAGATGGTCCGCGAGCCTCGCACCGCCGGGCAGCGTTGCCTCCGTTCTTGCCATCCTTCAAGCTCTTCTTGTTGTTGCAGAGGCTTGAAAGTTAACACAAATTCGAATTTGTTAACAGTATTGAGGCTAGCTGGAACACCAGCAACTTTGACCTGCATGTAGAAGTGAACTACAATTCTGTAACTACAGAGATGGGGTGACAGTTTTGTATTCTTGGGATCACAATAAGGCCGCGACCAACCTAGCCAAACACGGGGTGAGCTTCGAAGTTGCGCAGCTCGTGTTCGAGGATCCCTACCATCTTAGCCATCAGAATCGGATCGAGAACGGCGAAGAGCGCTGGCAGACGCTCGGCATGGTCGAAGGTGTGGTGCTGCTGCTGGTGGCCCACACCTGGTCACAGGACGATAGCGGAGAGGAGCACATCCGCATCATATCGGCGCGACGCGCCACCAAGTTGGAAAGGAAAATCTATGAGCAAGGTGCCTGAAAAAGTTCGCAAGGAGCTCGCCGCGTTGGCTGCAAAGCCTGAGGCCGAGATCGACCTCTCCGACATGCCGGAGACGACCTCCGCGCAGTGGCTGGACGCGGAGCGGGGCAAGTTCTATCGCCCGATCAAGCAGCAGCTCACGGTTCGGCTCGACTCCGACATCCTGGCCTGGCTGAAGGGGCAGGGCGATGGCTACCAGACCCGCATGAATGCCATCCTGCGTGCTGAGATGATCAAGAGCGGCCGGCGGTGATTGCTCTGACGCAGGCCCAGATCGACGTCGCCGTCCGCGGCGACGCGATCCTGAAGCAGATCCAGCTGGCGCGGCCGGACGTGGACCGCGAGCTGCTCCTGATGCAGGCCCGTATGGCCGCCGGGGTCTCCCCGACCCAGACGCTGCTCGACGTTTTGGAGGAGTACCGAGACTTGGTCATCCGAGCAGAACCGCTCCCCTGGGGGTAGAACGCGAGACGTCAGAGGTGACGCCAAGCCGCCGCCAGCAAGGTACCAGCGCTCATCCAGTAGATCCATCCGAGCCGCGCGTTGGCCTTCTCAATGCCGGCCCGCAGTTGGCGGAGGGCGCACCAAAGCGGGGGCAGACGACCGGATCGCTGCCGAGAGGCCAATGATGCACCTACAATGCGCGCATGGCTTCCGATCGTGGGCCGGCGATCTCCGTCCTTCAACAGGTTCCGAAAATTCCTAGAAACAAATACTAATGATTAGCATTTAAATTCTCAAATGCCGCGAAGTGATGCCCTCGCGCTGTGGGGTTTTCTTGACGGACGTGCAATGCGGCGATGGCGCGGCAAGGAGGGGCCGAGGAGGCAGCGCAGCGGAAGGCGCTCCTAGGCGCCATGGAGGCGATGGCGGAAAAGGTACTTCGCTCACACAAACGAAAGTGTGGCGAAGCGAGGCGTGCCGAGGAAAGACAATGCCGCCCGGTGCTCAGAACCCGGGTCTGTCAGTCGGATGGCCTCGGCGGAGCGCCAGGCGGTGTCTTGTCGCGGCTGTAGCACTTTGGGTAATGCGCGAGAATCGGAGGCACCGCCACGTGGGTGCTCGTGTTCGCTGGCTGATCGGACAGGGCCGCTGCCCCGGCGAGGAGAAGCTGGCTCCCTTTAACGAGTGGCAATTTGTGCAGCAAATTGCTGCACAGTTGTGCTTAGCACCCATCGCGCGACAACCCAATCAATCAGATCAAAGCGCCTAATTGTTTACATGTATTGTTACGTGACAACCATAACATGATGAATGGCACACTACAAAGTGGCATTTGGTTATCTATACGGCACATTTTTGTGCATGTTGCCCCCAAATGATGGGCAGCCAGGATTCATAAACGTTGGCAATCCGTAGGGTTGCGACCGAACGTCGCGTGTTTCAGCGGTGGCCGTGTTTTGCAGCTCTGATTGAGCCTCCCGGCTGCGCTGTATCGTCAACGCTCTGGGTAACAGGCCCCCTTTGCATACTGTAAAAAGGTGCTTGCGGTTACCTGAAGGTGACCGACACGCAGGTCCAGCCAGGTGGGTTCATGAGCGCAGCCTCAATGAATCTGAATGTAGACCAGATCAACGCCGTCAATGATGCGTTTCATGATGGCAATGATTAAGAGGTTTTCCCCGATGGCGCCATTCTGGGTAGAAGACAAAGGCATATAAATATGCCTTATTTAGCATTTTGTGGTGCGGCACTAGTGAGACTCTCGTCGAAAATGTCGACTATAGTGAGCACCAAAGTAGGTGCCGGGCAGTCTCACCTACTTTGCTGCTCAAACTTTGTGCAAGGCAAAAATGAGAACTAAAGTAGGATAAATACAAGTTATCCTACTTCGTTGCGCTATTCATCTTGACTTGCCAGAGCAGTAAAGTATGATGAATTGACGAATCCCTACTTTGTTGCCATGAAAAGCCTGTTGGAAATCGCCTCTTTCCTACGAGAGAGGCTCAAGACGAACAATCTGACGCAGCGCGAGCTCGGCGAGCAAGCTGGATTGGCTCGGCGCACGCTCACGGGCGTGCTTAGCGGGGAAAATGACTACAAGGTCACTACTCTGATGTCGGTGCTCGACCGCCTCGGATACGAATTGGCCATCGTACCCAAGGGTGCAGCTGCAGGGCTCTCGGTCGAGGCCTCCTTCACTCCGACCAAACCTACTGTGGAAACTGTCGTTCAGGCGGCCCGTAACAGGCTAATGAACATGGAAGAGAAGAATCGTATTGCTCGTGGTGTCTCTGCTTGGAAAATCGCCAAATCGCGAAAGGCCGACAATGAACGTTAGAGCACTCGGCATTTTCATTGGACAGGAGCGGCGCGTTGGCGTGCTGTTCCAGTACACGTTGGGCGATTCGCAAGTCGTCAATCGATTTGTAGCAGATGATGCATTTAGCGCTTTTGCGCATGCACCGACTCTCTCCCTGTCGATGAGAGCCGCCGACCCCGCCACGCAGAAGGCTCTCTGGGCAGACATCGGCTCGACCCTATTCAACGGTGTATACAGCCCAGCCAACGGCTGGCTGTTGCCCGCTTTCTTCCAGAATCTGCTCCCCGAAGGGGTATTCCGCGACCATGTCGCAGAGCAACGCAAATGCGATCCCAAGGACCATTTCGAGTTGCTAGCGGCCTGCGGGCTCGACCTGCCGGGAAATGTCTACGCACGCCCGCTCGAGCTGACGCGCGATGAACTCGCGCACTACGTCACGCAAGATGCCGACTCCCTCGAGATGTCAGTGACGGCCGAGCCGATGGAAGATGGCGTGTCTCTATCTGGCGTTCAGCCGAAGGTCGGTGTCATTTACGAAGGTGGCCGCTATGTAGGCCGTACAAAGATGGATGCCACGCACATCATCGCGAAATTGCCGGTGGTTGCGCAACCTATGCTGCCCGAGCTCGAAGACCTTTCGCTGCGGCTCGCTGCCGCGGCAGGGGCGTCAGTTACAGAGGCTCGCCTGGAGCCACTGGAAAAGCTAGCGGTAGAGCACGGCTACGATTTGGGAGACGCCGACAAGAAGACCAACTTCCTTGCCGTGATTCGATACGACCGGGCTCCCGGCAAAATGCGCATCCACAGCGAAGATTTTGCCCAAGTTCTCGGCGTAGCCCCGGAGCAGAAGTACGTGGGTGCTACCTACCTGGATGTCGCCTCCGTCCTGATGGCCGCCCCATCGCTCGGCGAGGTAACGGTGCACGAACTGCTTCGTCGATTGGTCATCAACGAGATGCTGGGCAACCCGGACATGCATCTGAAGAACATCGGTCTCTGGTACCGGGACGGCATCACGCCGGAACTGCCACCGGCCTACGACATCGTCGCGTACGCCGCCTACAACAAGCGCATCGGGCATGCGTTGCACATCCTGCCGCCGGAACTAATGGCGAAACCCAAGAAGGATGAGGCACACGGGCGGGCAGCCAAGCCGAGCATCAGCCCCGCAATCATTCGCACGTTCTGCGGGGAACTGGGCATCCCGGAAAAACCAGCATCCAAGGTCGTTCGCGACACTGTGGCCAACGCGGTCGAGAAATGGCCCCTGATGATTGCCGAGTCGTTGCTCACCGAGCAGCAGAAGGACCGGTTACTCGCGCATTTTAAGAGCCATCTTCTGGTGGAGTCGCTTACGCGTCGACATGGCTCGCGTGGCGCGGAAGCGCCTCAGCTTCGGTGACGCCAAATCGATAGGCTGTCGAGCCTTAATTTAGGCCTACAGCCGCCGATGGCGTGTACCGCACCGATCATCACCTGGCTGTCTGCCAGAGTCAGGCCACACTCGGCTGCGACCCGCGCGAGATCGTGGCGGCGCACGTGCGCCGACTGGAAGCCGGGGTAATCGTACTTTTCGTGCAAAATCTGGCGGTTTCCCTGAAAGCCTTTGTCGGCAAGGTTTTCCGGCAAGCCCACACCTGCTGGTCGCTGCGAATGAGAGGAGGGCGTAACATATCTGCCCGCGATTCAGATCGCGCCATCTCGATGGGGGCAAGAGATGCCGGGCTTGGGATTTCGCTATGTGGGAAGTGACCAGTTGCCGATGCGGCTGCCGGAATTGGGGTCTGAGGCGCAATGGAACGGAAAACCGGGTTAAGCATTCATCATGAGTCGCTGTCTGCCGGATCGCGCAAGGGCCGCAACTCACCCTTAGCCACCGCTTCCGGCACCGAGAACGAATACCGCCCCAGCATATTAATGTGCTCGTGCAGTAGCGGCGAGAGCCGCGCCACATCTTCGTCATTCACCGGATAACCTTCCGCTCGCAGTTGATTCAAGACCGCCTCCATGTAGATGATGTTCCACAACACGATCATGTTGAGCACCAGGTCGAGCGCGCCAATTGGTCTTCCTGGCCCTCCCGATAATGCTGCCGCAGCTCGCCACGCTTGCCGTGGAACACGGCGCGGGCGACGCTGTGGCGCCCTTCACCCCGGTTGAGCTGGGTCAACGTACCCCGGCGCTTGGCCTCGTCGTCGATGTAGGTCAGCGTGTGCACTGTCTTGTCGATGCGGCCATACTCAGCAATGGCTTGAGCCAGCCGCGTCGGCCGGTCTCCCACCTGGAGCGTACGCATGATGCCGGCGGCCGATACGCGGCCAAGCTTGAGCGAACCGACCAGCCGCAGCATGTCATCCCAATGAGGCACAATTTTTTGCAAGCTGAGGTGGTGCGCCGAGATTGGATTGAGCTGGCCGTAGTCGGCCTGTGGATCGATCCGCCAGAAGCGCGTGCCGCCCACATCGGCGAGGCGCGGGACGGAGGTAGTTCTGGTCCACCCAGGACAGCCGGTCGCGCTTGAGCGCCGACATATCACCGCGAATCAGCGGTTCCAACCCGGTATTGCAAGCTTCCGCCATTAGTACCGCGCACAGGCTGACATGCAAGTCGGCAGCGCGAGCGGTACGCTCGGAGATGTGGGAGAAGGCGTCGGTGAAGCCGGTACGCGCGGCAATCTCCAGGATCAGCCCCGGCAGGTTTACGCGTGGCAGCATGCCAGCCACCTTTTCACGCAATGCGACCAGCGAGGCCGGTTCCTCAAGCTTGTCGAACGGACTGAGCACAAGCTCGTGCTTGTCGCCGGTTATCTCGAAGCGAACCGCTGGGTTGTCGGGCAGCCTAGCTGCTACGGCGCGATAAGTGCGGTCCAGCTCGGCGGCCATGGCGGTCAGCGTCGGTTCGGGGTTGGCCGATAGTCCCAGCGTCCGGCAGATGATCGGGCGGTTGGCTTCCCATTCGGGACCGTCGAGCAAGCCGCTGCGAGGATCGGCATAGCGCCAACTCGGCGCCACGAACACGTCGCGCCGTTTCAGCGCGGTCTGTAGTTCCTCCAGTATGCAGAAGGTATAGGCGCGAAGACCGACGGCGCCATCGTCTCGGAGAACATGTCGCTGCCAGGACTTGCCGACGACGTCGAGCGGAGCGTCGTTGCTGGGCTTCTTCCGCATCATGTTGGCCCGCAGCCAATCGAAGGCGGCGACGACCGGTTTGCCGGCGGCATTCGCGCCGAAGTAAGGGCCGGCAGCAATGCGCCAGCCAAGGAGGCTCAATTGGTGACAAGAAAACTCAAGGTCGCGATCATCGGATCGGGCAATATCGGCACGGACCTGATGATCAAGATCCTGCGCCATGGCAAGCACCTCGAAATGGGCGCGATGGTCGGCATTGATCCGGCCTCCGACGGTCTGGCGCGCGCTGCCCGCATGGGTGTGCCGACCACGCATGAAGGTGTGGAAGGGCTGATCAGAGATCAACCTCGACGGCGGCGGTCGGATCCTGTTCGCATCCACCGCGATAGACATGATTTAGTGAGGCGGCATACGGTTGGGACATGGTGCCGTTTCATTTCGTTGGGCGTTTGTTTGGGTACGGGTATCTGGCCTTGCATTGCTTACCAGCAACACCGCTCCACCTGGACGTACTCGCCGGAGCACTCCGGACTGGTGTGCAAGCCCGTCATCCTGCTCGTAGCCCGTGAGCAGTTTCTCTCGTACTATCTGCAGGGACCCCCAAGTTTCCGCCGGCCACAGGCCGCGCTCCGCGCTAGCCGGACGGCGCCCCCGGCAGGCCAAGCTGAGGTCCATCCAAAGCGACGGACTCAAGGTCGGCAACGGTGGACGGCCGGGACGGCCGACAACTTACCGGCCGAGGCGGCTGTTCCAGTGACCGCACGTTGCAAGTGGCCGTTGATCGCGCGAGGAGGCGAAGGGCCGAAGTGGGTCGTTTGCGGTCGGTAAAAATTTCGGATTATTTTCGCCGATTTCCCCTTGTTCCGCAGGTTTTTGCGTGTACAAGTCTGCCGAATTAGTGACAATGACTTAACCCGGTTTTTCCGTTCCATTGCACCTCAGACCCCGGGAACTGGAAGCGGAGCGCCAGGCCCACGTCGCCGCGCGGGCGCGCCAGGAGGAGGGTCTGTGCCAGATCGAGGCGCTGGAGCGGCAACTGGGCGAGATGCATACGCAGTTCTCGGCGGACCTGGAACGCACCCGCGAGCAGGTGGTGGTGGCACAGGAGCGCGCCAGCGCCACCGAGCGCCGCGCGCTGCGCGAAATCGACCAGGAGCGCACGCTGCGGCAGAAGGCCGAGCAGGCGGTCGCGGACCAGCGCACCGTGCTGGCGGCCATGCAGGCGAGGGCGCAAGACGCCGCCGTGGCCGCCGCGGAGGCGCGGGTGCGACTGCAGGCCGAGCGCGATACGCTTAGCCTGCAACTGGCGGCGGCCGAGCAGGCGCTCGGCCGAGGGCTGGCGGCACAAGACGGGCTGCGGGCCGAATTGGAAGCGGCGCTGCGGCAGGCCGAGCGCGCACAAGTCGAAGCCACCGCGTCGCGCCGTTTGGCAACGACCAGGCGCCAGGTGCCAGCGACCAAGACCAAGTTGAAGTTCAAGGCGGGGCCGGCCTGAGGAGGGGAGGGGGCGAGGATTTGTCCACCGCACGCGGGGACAAGCCTGTGGACAAGCCGCGCGGGGGCAGACAGCCGACGGCCTCTGCGGTTTTGATTAAAATTTAAGCAGAGAGGGTGGCCACGTCGTCCTGTCGGCGCTGATTCTCACAGCAACCACCACCTGGAACAACCTGAAGTCCAACACTCCCTACCAGACGGCACCACGCGGGATCCGGCGCCGCCCCAAATTCCATTCACCTACACCATGTCGATCGAAATCGAGCGCTCGCAAGCGATTACCTGGATCCGCATCCAGATGGCCCAGCACGGGCTGACCCTGGCCGACCTGCAAGCCGGCGGCTGCTTTGCCGAGCCGCCGCCAACCCCAACGCCAGGAGCGGTGCGCTACCGCAATGCGCACGGGCAGGGCTGGGACGGGCGCGGCACCATGCCGGACTGGCTGCAGCGGGCGATCCACGCCGGGCAGACGGTGGAACATTTCCTCGTCGATTCGTAGAGATCAGTCGCTTGTTGACATAGTGACTACTCCCGTACGACAATTACCTATCCCGCCCTTGGCAGTAAGCCGTCCCAACCATCCTGGACGCGCCGACCCCTAGGGCGTTTTGCGTTCCTGGGCCACTGTTCGGCTCTGGTGCAAATTACGGGCGCGAGCGAAAAACGGCGTATTCGCCGTTACATCATCGTGCTGAAAGGACTGCCTTCCAAACAGCAGGCGCAGTGGTATCTTTGAGGCGCAACTTTGTGAGGTTGAACTGCCCTTTTCGAATGCGATGCATCAGCTCGATGCCGGAGATCGTAAAGACCGCATTCCTGAAGCGTTTGAAGCCGAGCATCGCATTGATCCTGGACTTGATGTTGCGATGATCCTGCTCGATCAAGTTGTTCAAGTACTTCGACGATCGCAACGTCGTGTCCTCGGGCAGCAACTCGTCCGTCTTCATTTCGCGCACCGCGCGGCGAGACGCCGCGTAGCCGTCCAGCGTGATGGTTTTCGGAGCGAGCCCTTGACTCTTGATCGCCTTCGCGAAGAAGGCCTTGGCTGCAGCGACATCGCGCTTGGCGCTGTCTCGTCGACCCGCCATGAACGACCAGCGGATCTCGCAAACCGATCCCAGCGCTTCACGAACTCCGGCGTGAAGCGTTTGACCCAGCGCATGATCGTCGTGTGCGCTAGCGACAGGCCGCGCTCGGCCATCATTTCAACGAGGTCTCGAAGGCTGAGCTTGTAACGCCGGTACCAACGCACGCACAGGACGATGACTTCGCGATCGAAGTGTCGCCCGTTGAACAGCCAGTCGATGGCTCTCAGCGTACTCATTGCGGGCTCGCGCTTGTCAAAAACAAGAGCGTAACCCATCGGCTCCTCTGATTTGCACCAGAGCCGGCAATTGTTTCGTTCGACGTCTTTCCTGCATTCAGGATTCCATTCAGCTCAAAAAATCACCTTCTCGAACAGATCAGTGACCCTGCTGAACAAGGCGCTGTCTGGTTCCGTGAACTGCTGCAGCAGGCTGAAATGGTCGGCACCCTGTGCGATCTCCAGTGCAGCATCATTGCCGGCCTGCTGCCAGCCCTCGCACATGCGCCGGCTCTGTTCGATGAATGCCGGCGTCTCGTCCGCGCCTACGGCAAACAAGGCCGCAGGACAGCCCGGCTTCAGCCGGTGCAGTGGCGAGTGCTTCGCCGCGCTTGCGGCGTCCAGCAGCAAGTTCCGGTTCAGCGAGGTGCCGACCAGCGGGACGAGGTCATAGATGCCGCTGAGTGCCACGACGCCCGCGATGGCGGGCGCATGCGTCTGTGCCCCATCTGCTTGTGCCAGTGCCAGTTCGACTGCGATATGGCCACCGGCCGAATGCCCGGACAACACCAGCGGCAGCGCACGCCGAACGGGGGTGGCGTGAGCGACGATTGGCCCGATCGATGCGCTGGCGGCTTCAACCAGCGCGCCAAGTGAAACACCTGGGCACAGCGGATAGTTGATCAGCGCTACGTTCAGCCCGAGCCGGTTGAAGGCCGGCGCGATGAAGCGGAACGATGCCTTGTCCCTCGACTGCCAATAGCCGGCATGGAAGTAGGCGAGTGTCCCTCTCGGCTGGCCTGGCGCGGTAAAGAAGTCGAATGTCTGGCGTGGCGCAGGCCCATAGGCGAGGTCGAGCCGGCAGTTCCCGGTATGGATGGCTGCCGCGCTGCGTGCCTCGAATCCGGCGAGCAGCGCGGCAAAGGTTGGCCGGGATTGTCCGGCCACATACTGGAAATCAGCGTCGGTCATGAGGGTGATGGTTTAGTGCTGCTGCGATGACTCAGTCGCGTGCTGTTGCAACAGGGTAGCCGTGCGCTCCGGATTGATCAGCATCATAGCCGCAAGACCGGTAGCGAGCAGCAGCAGTCCGGTGAGCGAGAATGCACTGTTCAGGCCTTGCGCAAGCAGCGTCGTGTCACCCGTGCCGCCCCGGGATGCGACATAGCCGGCCCTCTGCACCAGCCAGCCGAACACGGCGGGCGACAGCACGCCGCCGATCGAGGCGACGCCGACCATGGTGGAGATGACGGCAGCCCGCTGGCCAGGATTCACGGCATAGGCAACCGCCGTCGGGGCCATCGGAAACACCAGGAATGCACCCCAGCCGACCGTCGTCAACGCCATCGCGAGCGGCCCGGACGTATGCGGCAGCCAGAGCAGGCATGCGCCGGACACCGCCAGCGAGGCGCCGAACAGGCCGGCCACGGCCACCCGGGCAGAGCCGCCGCTGCGCATGAGGTGGCGGCCGGCAAATCCCAGTACCACGAGCAGGATGGTGCCGAACAGCCAGGGCAGGGCGTACACCAGGCCGACCCGTGACGCTTCGACGCCGAGCACGCTGCCGATATACTGCGGCACCCAGGTGGTCATGGCACCCTGCGCCCAGAAGCAGGAAAACCCCGCCAGCGTGGCAGCCAGCCACATCCTGCCGCCGAACACGCGCCGCAGCGGCACGGACTTGAGCTTCTCGGTGGCCGAGCTTGCCACATGTCCGCCCTCGCTGGCGCCGTGGCCGCTCCGGTAAGGACCGTCCTTGCCGATGCAGGCCCAGCCGATGCCCCATGCGATGCCGGCGATGCCGAGCAAGCCGAAGGCCCAGCGCCAGCCCAGCGCCGGCGAGGCGATGACCCAGGACAGCACCGGCGCGGCGATGGCGGCACCGATGGTCGGCCCGATGGCGATCAGGTTGCTGGGCAGGGCGCGGTCTTCGGCGGGGAACCAGCTGTGTGTGGCGTGCAAGGCAACCGGCAGCGCGGGCCCCTCGCCGGCACCCAGGATGATCCGGCAGACGAGCAGCACGGTGACGCTGCCGCCGGCCACGATCGGGAACTGGACTGCGGCCCAGATCAGCGTCAGCGCCAGGATCAGCCAGCGGCTCGACACGCGGTTGGCCAGGAAGCCGACCACGATCGCACTCAGGCTGAACAGGAAGAAGAAGCTGCTGCCGATGAACCCGAACTCGACCGGCGTCAGTCCCAGCTCGGCCATCGCTGGCCTGGCTACCAGGCCAAGCACGGCCTTGTCGGCGAAGTTCAGCACCATGAAGAGCGTGAGCATCGCCGTGACGCCCCAGGCCTTGCGCCGCGTCGCGGCTGCCATATTTATCGTGCCAACCGCGACACCGTTATTTGCCAAGGTATTCATCGCATCGAACCTCTGGTTATCAAGCCTGGGTGACGTCCATACCTGCTGCGTGGGTTGGCGTGCTAGGCCGCGGCCGAGACCGGGGGGAAGAACACGACATCGTAATCGCGCGCGACCCGCATCACCTCTACCGGGCTCGACATGTTGTGGATGCGGCGGTAGAGTTCAAGCAGCTTGCCGGCAGGCGCGGCCCAGAACAGGGCCGTGACGGGTTTGCCTGAGTTGTTGAAGAATGCGTGTGGAACGCCGCGTGGCATGCGTACCAGGTCGCCTGTGCTGGCCGAAGTCTTGCTGTCGCCGAGCAGCAGGTCGATCTGCCCGTCGAGCACGAAAATGTATTCATCCTGGTGCGGATGCACGTGCGGGGGCACGAAAGTCTCCACCGGAAAGGTGGCGTGCCAGGCAATGCTGTCGTCGCTCACTTGCTTGGGCACGTAGACCTGTCCGAGGATATTCCACGATACACCGTCGATACCCGTCTGGGTGCGCGTGACGTCGGGCGTTTCAGTCATCATTTTCGACTCCTTGGGGATGCGTCAGCCGGTCCAGCGTGGGCTTGACCAGCGGGTTGGTGGATGCGAAGCGCGGCTTGAAGGACTGGCGTGCCTGTGCAAGGTCTGCTTCGTCCCAGTAACCGATCAGGATGCCGCCTTCGGAGATGCGCGGCTGGATCTCGGTGGATTCGATGGTGCCGTCGGCGATGGTGACGCGCTGACGCGGCTGCCGTGCCCAGCGGAACAGGGCCTCGTGCAGCCGCGCGCGCACGGCTGCGTGCTCCGGGTGGTCGGATGCGCCGAGATCGTCGAACTCGTTCGGGTCGGTGGCCAGGTCGAACAGCATCGGCCGGTAGTGCTCGAACAGCACGTACTTCCAGCGGCCGTCGGAGATCATGCGCATCCATGCATCGCGCGGCCTGGTGCCGAGCGCGATGCGCGAGTCCTGGAATGCGAAGTCGTATTCGCAGACGACATGCTCGCGCCAGTCGGCAGGGTGCTGACCGAACAGCAGCGGGCGCAGCGAACGGCCGTCGATGACGTGCGGCACCGCCTCGCCACCGTAGACGTCGAGGAAGGTTGGGGCCAGGTCGACTGCCTCGACCAGTGCGCCGCAGCGTGTGCCGCGTGTGGCATCGGCGCGGGTGTCGGGGTCGTAGATGATCAGCGGGGCGCGGATGACGGGTTCGTGGAACAGGTCTTTTTCGCCCATCCAGTGGTCGCCCAGGTAGTCGCCGTGGTCGCTGGTGAAGACGATCATGGTCGAGTCCATCAGGCCGCGCGCTTCGAGAAAGGCGAACAGGACGCCCAACTGGTCGTCGATCTGCTTGATCAGGCCCATGTAGCCCGGCATCACTGCGTCGCGCACGCCGTCCTGCGAGAAGGTGCGCGACACCCGGTGGTCCATCATGGCCGCATAGACCGGGTGCGGCTTGTGGCGCTCGGCTTCCGAGCGGACCACCGGCAGCGCATCCTCCGGCTGGTACATGCTGGCATAGGGCTCGGGAACGATGTAGGGCCAGTGCGGCTTGATATAGGACAGGTGCAGGCACCACGGCTGGTCGTCGGCATCGCGGATAAAATCCATTGCGCGCCGGGTGATATAGGGGGTTTCGGAGTGCTCGTCGGGCACGCGCGCCGGCCGGTTTGAATACTTGAGGAACCAGCCCGAGCGGAGGGTGCCGTCGTCGTCGACGGTCGAGTTGGCCCAGTTTTCCCAGGGGTTATCGCCCTCGAAGCCCTGCTCGCGCAGATAGGCGCTGTAGGCCGGGTCAGGATCGTGGCCCGAATACGGGTGGATGCCATCGTCGCGCTCGTACGGGTCGAAGCCGCATTCGGCAATACGCACGCCGATCTGCGACGCGGGGTCGATGCCCAGGCGCGACATGCCGGCCAGGTCGGCACGCATATGAGTCTTGCCCACCAGCACCGAACGCACGCCCAGCGGCCGCAGGTGGTCGCCGATCGTTATCTCGCCGGCCTTGAGCGGCACGAAGTTCCAGCTCGCGCCGTGCGCATGCACATAGCGGCCGGTGTAGTAGCTCATGCGCGAAGGACCGCACACCGGTGACTGGACATAGGCACGGTCGAAGATCACGCCGCGCGCGGCCAGGCCGTCCAGGTTCGGAGTCTTCAGCGCAGGATGGCCGAAGCAGGACAGGTGGTCGGCGCGCAACTGGTCGCACATGATGAAGAGGATATTCTTCACTCGCTTTTGCAATTGACGCTCCCGAGGTGAGAGGAATGATGGCATCGGCGGCTGTCGCGCCACTGGGACAGCGTGGCTGGTTGCCGACGATGCCGGGTTCGACAGATCGTAGATGGCCGCCAGCCAAAAATCGCTTCACATTTTGCTAAGTCGATTACCATGGGTTATCGCCCCCACGGAGAGCGCCTGTGCGCCTGCAACACTTGCACCTGCTGCTGGCCATCGCCCAGACCGGCAGCCTGCGCGCTTCGGCGCAGGTCCTGAACGTCTCGCAGCCGGCCCTGACCAAGGCCCTGCGGCAACTGGAAGATGAGTTTGGCGCCGCACTCGTGCTGCGCACCCCCAAGGGCGTGCGTCTGACGCCTGCCGGAGAGCTCCTCGCGGCGCGGGCCGGCACGGCGGTGCGCGAGCTGGAGCGTGCGCGGGAAGAAGTGGCATGGCACCTGCGGCATGCCGAGGCGCAGGTGACCGTGGGGGTGTCGCCGGTGGCGGCGATCCTGCTTGCGCCGGGCGCGGTGGCGCGCTTCGGCGCCAGGTGGCCGCAGGTCAGGCTGCGTGTGCGCGATACCCTGTACCCGCGTGCACTGGAGCAGATCCGCGCCGGCGAACTGGACCTGGCCCTGGGGCCGCTGCCAACCGCGGGTGCGGGGCGCGATCTGCTGGTACAGCCGCTCTTTGACAGCCAGATAGTCATTGCCGCGCGGCGCAGCCATCCGCTTGCACGCGTGAAGAAGCTCGCGCGGCTGGTTGACGCCGACTGGGTCCTGACCGGCCCCGCGGGTGGACCCGGCGATCCGCGCAACCTGCGTTTCGACCCTGCGGAGGATCGCACTCCGCAAGTACGGCTCGAATGCGAGTCCTTCGCCACGCTGCTGGCTCTGATGCCCCGGCTGGACGTGATCGGAATCATGCCAAGGGGCTTTTTCGACCGCTACGCGCCGGCCATGGACCTGATCGAACTGCCGATTGCGGACGCGCTGCCAAGCACCACCATCCACGCCCTGTATCGGGCCGACACGCCGCTGACGGTGCCGGCACAGCGGTTGCTGGAGGCCTTTGTCGCGGAAGCCATGGCGCAGCGCAATGTCGTGCCGCATTGAGGCGGGCGCGGCGAGGGCTCTGGTGCAAATCAGAGGAGCCGATGGGTTACGCTCTTGTTTTTGACAAGCGCGAGCCCGCAATGAGTACGCTGAGAGCCATCGACTGGCTGTTCAACGGGCGACACTTCGATCGCGAAGTCATCGTCCTGTGCGCGCGTTGGTACCTGCGTTACAAGCCCAGCCTTCGAGACCTCACCTGCCGCTACTGCTCGATGAGCATGAACTGAGCAGCCGATGCATCTGCCGGCTGGCCGTGACCGATCGTCGACCTTTAGTGCTCGCTGACCTTACCGGTCCGCTGACTACCGTTGGCATGGACGCTCGCGTGTTTTCGGTCACTGATTACCTTGGCCCGAACCTGTGGAGTTCGGCGCTGCATGCGGAATTTCCTCGGATCGACGGCTTGTATTTTCAGTCACGCCTAGCGGGAGCCTAGCGTCGCTATCTTCGATGACCGTGCCCAACTGGTACCAGCAGGTATGCCAACTCAGCTGTTCGACTTTCCCGGATTGGGTCCCTATCTGACGGCCAATCGAATTGGCCTCGCGCCAACCAACGACGATTGGACATCGAACGGCTAGCGCGGTCAGGCGACGGCGCGACACTGCGGCCATGCCGAGGTCTGAGTGGGGTCTGAGAGGCCCTCACGGCTTCCGGCTCCTGATTCTCCCTACCGCTGGGTTGGACACAATTGCCGGTTATATCGCACGACCTGACCGCCGTCACCGCAAACCATCCCGGTTTCCCCCGAACCTGTGAAGTGGAGCGAGGCTGAGCAGCGCGGCGCCGCAGCCGGTAGCAGCGAACGTCCCGACTTTTGCAGAACTCGGTTCGGGATGGCTTGCTGCGGCTCGCGGCATCGATCAAATCCGGACGTCTAAGCGCTATTGTCGCGTTGGAGCTATTCGGCAGCGCGGCACACGGCGACCGGCGCGATTCGCCGGGGCACAGCCGAACAGTGCCGCTAGGTCTTCGCGCCGCCGGCGTCGGGCGAACTCCGCAAGCTGACGGCGGATATCGCCGATCACGCTGCGCGACGTGCGGCCTGGTCCGGGCGCATCGGGAAAGTACCGTTCGACCGCCTGCCGCGATGATGCACCTGCGTACCAGGCACGCAGAGCGGCCAGGGAAGTTGTGTCGGGGAAATCGGATGGGATGGAAGAGTCTGGCATCGAGCGTCGATTGGCGCGCGATAAGTCCTATCTGACGGTGGTCAAGCGGCGTGCTGCAGTTGAGGCAAATCGCAAGACGGCAGTTTGCCAGAAAAATGTGCCCATATCGCTAAGACCGGTTATCGATATAGGGCCAATGTAAACGATACGCGTTGGTGCAAACTGCTTGCCACCGCATTCATGTGGAGCATGAGCATGCGCGGTGCGCAGACGTTTGCCGGACATGGATGCGTGCCGCGCATCCGCTAAAATACCCTCTGCCTACGTTTCCCGCCTCATTCATAGGACACGCATCCCATGACCAGGACAAACCTCAAGTCCGTCAGCATTGCCCCCGGCCTCAACAGGCCGATCCTGTCGAAAGGACAGAAGGCGTTCAATGCGCTAATCAAGCAACTCGAAAAGCGACGCGCGCGGCTGGGCGCCTGGGAAGCAGTGACCCCCGCTTTCCAGCAAAAATACAACAGCACATTGCTGCCTCTCGAACAAACCTATACGGACTTGCAAATCAGAATGGTGCATTGTCTGGACCAGGTCCACGGCCAGAAGGGATTGACCAAGTCGGAGCGACACAAGATCGCACGCCTCATTCCCGAGTTGGCTGGTGACCTGGTAGCCGAGCGTGACGATACAGAGTTGAAGGCGATCCACAACAGATACAGCCAGTCCGACTACGACAGCGAAGCGGCCGCCGAGCTTGAGGACATGAAATCGGCGCTGGAAGCCATGCTCGGTGTCGAACTGGGCGACAACCTGGACATGAGCTCACCAGAAGAGGTGCTGCAGCGCGCCCAAGCGCAGGTACAACAGAGGCAGGCGAAAGAAGACGCCGATCACCGGGCGCGGGAAGAACGTCGCACCGAACGGAAAAAGTCACCCAGGCAGATCGCGGCGGAAGCGCGGGCGCACGCGGAACAAGCCCAGATCAGCCTTTCCATCCGCGAAATCTACCGCAAACTGGCCAGCGCCCTGCATCCTGATCGCGAAACGGATCCGCTGGAGCGGGACCGGAAAACCGCGCTGATGCAGCGTGTCAATCAGGCCTACAGCAAGAACAACCTGTTGCAACTGCTAGAGCTACAACTGGAACTGGAGCACATCGACCAGAGCGCGATCAATAGCATCAGTGAAGACCGGCTCAGGCACTATAACAAGATCCTGAAGGGGCAACTGCGCGAACTGGACCACGAAATTGGACATGTCGAAACCGACTTCCGGCTCAGTTATGGCATTCCTCCTTTCGTTGAACTGTCGCCCAGCACAATCATGCGCAATCTTGCCAGTGAAATCGTCGGCCTCCAACAGAGCGTACGCGACCTTGAAGAAGATTTGCTCGTGTTCGACGACATCAAGAAGTTCAAGGCGTGGCTGAAGAACTTGCGGTACCGACCGCCGGTACCTGAATTCGAGGACATGCCGTTCTGATTGCCGCCGCCGCGCTCGCTCTGACTTCACTCGCCACGAGTGCCGTGAAATTAGCGCGCACGGTAGATTTTGTATTTAGATCAGCCATTTAGGGAAATGCTGATCAATTCACCCACAAGTCATCCGACGGAAAGTGTGGCGCGTTGAAGGGTGAAGGGATGGGAAACAAAGTACAAGCATGAAACAAACGAGCTTTGCCGATGTTGAGTTCGCGAAGAAGAAGCGCGTGACACGGCGCGAGAAGTTTCTCGGGGAGATGGATCGGATCGTGCCGTGGGCACGGTGGACCGCGTTGATCGAGCCACTGTATCCGACGAGCGGCCGTGTTGGGCGGCAGCCGATTGGCGTAGAGAGGATGTTGCGGATGTACTGTCTGCAACAGTGGCTCAGTCTTAGTGATGAGGCCGTGGAAGACGCGCTCTACGACAGCCAGGCGTTGCGTCAATTCGTGGGGGTGGATCTGTCGCAGGAGTCGGCGCCGGATGCGACCACGCTGCTCAAGTTTCGCCGGCTGCTCGAGAAGCACGCGTTGACTGCCGCGATGTTCGACGAGGTCAAGGCGGTGCTCAGTGAACGCGGTCTGCTGATGCGAGAGGACACGATGGTGGATGCGACGCTGATCGCGGCACCGAGCTCGACCAAGAACAAAGGCAAATCGCGTGATCCGGAGATGCACCAGACGAAGAAGGGAAACGAGTGGCATTTTGGGATGAAGGTGCACATTGGTGCCGATGCCGATTCGGGACTGGTGCACAGCTTGCACACGACGGCGGCGAACGAAAGCGATATTGCTCACACCCATCACCTGCTGCATGGTGAGGAAAGTCGAGTGCATCTTGATGCGGGTTACACGGGTGTGGAGCGCAGGGATGAGATCAAACAAGCCCAAGGGCAAGGGACAATCCGCGCTGACGTGAGCTGGAACGTAGCGGCAAAGCGCAGCACGATTGAAAAGATGCCGGCAGGTCGGTGGAAGGACCTGACGAAGGCAGTGGAACGCAAAAAGGCCCAGATTCGTGCGCGGGTGGAACATCCCTTTCACGTGGTGAAGAATTTGTTTGGCCACAAGAAGACCCCCTACAAGGGCTTGGCCAAGAACACGGCACAGATGTTCAGCCTGTTCGGTCTGGCAAATCTGGTGATCGCCAAAAAGCCGTTGCTGGCGTTTCAGGGGAGCAGTCCGTCTTGAAAACGCAAATCGAGCCCGAAAGGGCGCGAGATGGGGGGCATGCGGCTCGAAATCGGGCTCAGAGCCCTCCCGTCTTCCGCATGGTGAAAATCAGACGCCAAACAGCCGCCGACCTCCAGCGCGACTGTTATTGATCAGCAATTCCTTAGCGGAGATGTGGCGGATTTTTTGCGAATAGCGGCCAACCCTCATGCTGTATCGCTACTTCTTTTTCGGCTGGCTGTTCAGGGACGCGAGCCGGGGCGATCTGGTCGAACGGTCTGCCGCTTGGCGTTTCAACAGGCACACGCGCACTGGCTGCTGACCTATATGTGGCGCTGGTTCTGGTGCGGATTGCTCTTCTATGCCTTAGGTGGCGTGGTCGAACTGATGCTGCGCGCGCCATGCCTGTCCGCGCTCTTCTATGTGCCCAGTGTGCTCAGCGTGCCGGTCAATGTAGTCATCGGCGTGCTCTGGATCGGCCTGAAGGCACTTCGCGGGCCGTTGTGAGCGGTGGCTTGCCTGCGTCGGGAATAGTGCTAAGTTTTTCCGGATGAATTGGCCTGACCGCGCACCGCCGACTTCACGAGCGAACCACAGAACGCCTCGTCCCGGCCAAGCGTCGCCGCGGACATTGCGATACGTGCGCTCACTATCTCCGTCCCACTCCGACACAAATCCGGATTGCTGAACGCGGTCTCGATATGGCGCCGAACTCCGAGCCCGAAGCGCCATTAACGCGCGGCCCAAACGTCTGTATCCAGATCGCAATCAGGCGCTTCGCCCGCTATGGACATATGTAGGTGGGACCGCCAGCACAGTTTGCGCGAATCCAGTCCCAACATTGCTGAAAAGTAGCTGGGCCATAAATAGCGGGCCAGCCTGCAGTGCCGCCCTCCCCCATACGCGCAACCGCCGCATGGTTATCTTGAGGCGACTTAAAGACGTAGTAATCCATGCTTTCCTCCTGTCCCTTCGCCGTGCCGGGCGTGCGGCTGAGCTCGGTTCCAATCGCCCAATGCGCCTGCATATATCAGGATAGGCATTGCTTCTGGCACGCGATAGCTGCCTTTTGAGTAGGCTCTCAGTGTCTTCTGGCCGCGCAGTCTGTCGCGCGGGCAGGCGGCTGGCGTGCCGCCCGCGCCTGGCTAGGCCCTGACCACCGCGACGCTGAATGCGCCGTGGTCCAGCGCATCCGCAATGGCATCGCAGGCGTGCTGGAAAAAACCGTAATAGGTGCCGCGCCCGTTGACCACAATCCGGAACAGGATGATTGTCCGGCTTGGTCCGGAATCGGCTTCCGATATGTTCCCGGGTATGCAAGGGGCGCCCTTCGCAACGTCATGACCGGCGTTTAAAGTCGCGATCCAATGCATCGTGCCTCCTCGAATGGGAACCCGCGCTTACTCTGCCAAAACACCGTGATATCCGGACAGGCCGCACGTGTCTTGACGCCGTAAAGTCTGATGTATCGGTCGGGACCTTCCCCTCACCGCGTTGCTGCGTGAATCGCGGTGAATCAGTCCCCGGAAAAAATCATACTCACAATCACCTACCGAGCCATTAGCCAGATGGATTAGTGCGCCGATGCGCCGGTCTCACACCTTCTCTTTTTGCAAAGGCAGCCGCTTGTCGAGGGGCGGTGGCTCGACACCGTAGACGTCGCACAGAAGCTGGGATTGAACCGGCCCCATGGATCGGTAATCCCCCACGATCTCCTCGCCTTCGCTCGGCGGTGCGAGTATGGGCGGTTCCTCCATCAGATCCGCGGGGCGCAACAGGTCCTTGTCGGGCACGGCAACGGAGGCCTGCCACAGGGCCTGCCGCCGGTCTCCCGTGAGCGCGCGCAGGGTGTTCCCAGCGGCTAGCACCTGGACGTCGTGCCGGTCCAAGGACGCGCGGCGGGCCAGATCCGTGGCGCTTGTGAATGCGCGCACCGAGCGGGCGTCTTCGATGCGCAGAGCGGCTTCTTGCCGCATGCCACGCAGCAGGGACAGGCCAAGGCGGACCGCCGGCGGCCCGCTCTCGTGCGTCTCCAGCGCCGAATCCCAGCAACTGACGGTGATGTCCGCTGGCAGGACCTCGACGCCATGCCGCTTGGCCTCCTGCACGAGCTGAGAGGGGCTGTAGAAGCCCATGGGTTGGCTGTTGAGCATGGCGCAGAGGAAAGCCGCTGGCTCATAGCGTTTGAGCCAGGCACTGGCGTAGACCAGAAGTGCGAAGCTGGCCGAGTGGCTTTCCGGGAAGCCATATTCCCCGAAACCCTGGATCTGCCGGAAGATGCTATCGGCGAATTCGCGCTCGTAGCCACGCTCCAACATGCCGGAGATGATGCGGTCGTAATAGCGCTCCAGTCCGCCCTTACGCTTCCAGGCGGCCATGGCCCGACGCAACTGGTCAGCCTCGCCGGCCGAGAAGCCGGCCGCGAGCATAGCGACCTGCATCACCTGCTCCTGAAAAATCGGCACGCCGAGCGTGCGCGATAGGGCTTTCTCCATTTCCGGGCTGGGATAGGTCACCGGTTCCTTGCCTTGCCGGCGACGCAAGTAGGGGTGCACCATGCCGCCCTGCACCGGTCCCGGCCGCACGATGGCGACCTCAATGACCAGGTCATAGAAGGTACGTGGCTGTAGCCGGGGCAGCATCGACATTTGCGCCCGGGATTCGACCTGGAACACCCCGACGCTGTCGGCGTGGYAGAGCATCTCGTAGGTGGCAGGATCCTCGGCGGGAACGTCCTGCAGCTCGAACACCTCGCCGCGCTGCTCCGAGACGAGGTCTAGCGCGCGGTGGATGGCGGACAGCATGCCCAGCGCCAGCACATCGACCTTGAGCAGGCCCACGGCATCCAGATCGTCCTTGTCCCATTGATTCACGCTGCGATCCGGCATCGCGGCGTTCTCGATCGGCACGAGGCGCGAGAGTTTTCCTCGGGCTAGCACAAAGCCACCCGAGTGCTGCGACAGATGCCGCGGAAAGCCCAGCAGCTGCGTCGCCATGTTGGCCCACCGCTGGGTCAGCTCGCTCTCGATATCGACGCCGCTTTCCGCAAAGCGCTTGAGCAGGTCCGCCTTGCCGTCAAACCAGTGATGGGCCTTCGCGACCATGTCGACGATGGCCGGGTCGATGCCCAAAGCCTTGCCAGATTCACGCAGCGCACTGCGGGGGCGGTAGGTTGCCACCGCCGCCGCCAGCGCGGCGCGGGTCCGCCCATACTTGGCGTACAGATACTGGATGACCTCCTCACGCCGCTGGTGCTCAAAATCGACGTCGATATCGGGCGGCTCACCGCGCTCCTTGCTGATGAAGCGCTCGAACAGCAGGTTGCCGCGCGCCGGGTCCACTTCGGTGATGCCAAGGCAGTAGCAGACTGCGGAATTGGCCGCGGAGCCCCGGGGTTCGTGGGTAGCTTCAGAACAGTGAACTGTATATTTATACAGTATTCGCGCTCGGCATTAAATATGCCTCAAGAGGCGCATTTCTCCATTCGTCAGTCGGGAGCGCTGCCAAAGATCTCGGAGATCAGGTCCTGTTCGAACTCTCCGGGCCAAAACTCACGTGGGCCTGCCGCATATTGCATCAGGGCTCCTGTCTCGGGCCGAAGTACGCTGACCAAGCGGACCTGCGTTTCGGTCGTGTCGCAGACGTTAAAGTCGGCGGCAATGAACCCGTGACGCCTGCAGGCGTTGGCAAACGCTTCGCGCTCCGCAGCAGGAAATGTTCCCAGATTTGCCATGAACGTGCCTCCGCCTAGCTAGCCTGCCATCCTCCGGACGGCGGGACCCAGTTGTTGCGTATTCCTAGTAACAGCATATTCCGTCCACGGATCGACATAGCCGACGGCTTCAACGCGCTGCACGGCTGTCTGGATCGTCCAATGATCGCCTCCTGTCAACTGTCCCAGTTCCTCCCACGAAACGGGCATCGAGACCCCCCGGCCGGGCCGGGCACGCGCGGAGAAGGCGGACGCTGTCGTCGCGCCGTGACTGTTGCGCAGGTAGTCGATAAAGATCTTTCCAACCCGATTCCGCGGGCCGCTCTTGGCGACGAAGCGCTGCGGAATAGTCCGGGCAATATGAACGACGACGTCCTGCGAGAAGGACTTAACAGCGTCCCAAGGCAAACGCGGAGCGATTGGAACGACGATATGAAGGCCTTTGCCGCCGCTGGTCTTGAGAAAGCTCACGAGGCCCAGCTCATCCAACATGGCTTTGGTCAACATGGCTGCATCGAGCATGTGTTGCCATGGCACGCCCTCGCCGGGGTCCAGATCAAAGATGATGCGATCGGGCTTATCGATGCTGCGCTTGGTCGCATTCCAAGTGTGGAACTCGATCACATTGAGTTGCGCCGCACTCACGATGGCGGTTTCGCTTGGGACCTCGAGTAGTGCTGGATGGCCTTCCCAAAGCGAAGGATCCAGTAACGTCATGGCCGGGATCTTGCTCGCCTCAGCGTGCTTCTGAAAAAACAGCTCTCCACCAATACCGGTGGGGCCTCGCACCAAGGCTACGGGGCGCTCGCGCAGATGAGGAAGCAGATGAGACGCGATGGCTTCGTAGTAGCCGACCAGGTCTCCCTTCGTGAGTCCCGTCGCGGGGTCAATCACCCGTGTCGCGTTGGATACTTTCACTGAGCGAGCCGGGCGCGGCCGCGGCGGTTCCACCTCCATTGGCCGCTCCCGCGTCACGCTGGCGGCCCCCTTGTCCGTGCGCAGGGCGTGGAACACGGCGTGCCGGACGCGGCCCTCTTTCGTCCATTCGGCGAATGAGACCTCAGCCACCAACTTCGGTCGGACCCATCGACCAATCAAGCGAGGTGGCGGCTTCTCGAAGGGGCAGGTTGGCACCTCCAGTTCAGTCAGCATCGCGAACAACTTGTTGAGCATCCGCGAGTCCAGACCACTGCCGACGCTGCCCGCATAGCGCAGCTTTCCGGCTTCATCGTGGACGCCAAGCAGGAGCGCGCCGAGGCCATGCCGGCTTCCCTTTGGTGCCGTGTATCCGCAGATGACGAATTCTTGTCGTTTCGTGCATTTGAGCTTGATCCAGCTCGGCGCTCGGGCCGAGACGTAGGGCGCGTCGACGCGCTTCCCGATCAGCCCCTCCAGGCCCATCCGGCACGCAGCAGCAAGAAGGTCATCTGGAGGACCCTGAAAGGCCTCGCTGTACCTGACGCACGAGGTCTCTGGTATGGCCAGCACCGCTTCTAACAGCGCCCTGCGCTCGGCCAAAGGGACCTGCCGAAGGTCGTGGCCCCGGAAGAAGGGGAGGTCAAAGACGAAATACTGGATGTCCTCCACCCGCGCCCTTTCAAAGGCATTCTGCAGCGCCTGGAAATCCGTGGCGCCCTTGTCGCTCAGAATGACAATCTCACCATCTAGCCAACCTGAGCCAAGGTCGAGAGTCCCGATTTCTGTCGCGAGCGATTTGAGGCGAGCGGTCCAGTCATGGCCGTTTCTGGTAAAGAGGCGGATGTCCCTGCCGTCGACGCGGGTCAACAGCCGGTATCCGTCGAACTTGATCTCATAGGCCCATCGTTCGGCGTTGCGCGGCACCGCTGAAGCGAGCATCGCGAGTTGCGGGGCCAACGCAAGCGGAAGGGGGGCAGGGCGTGCTGCAGCGGGAAGTACCCGGCGGCCCCGCCCCGCGCTCGAGCGACGCTGCTTCGGCACGGTGGTCTTCGCTTTACTACCGGCAGCCGATCTGCTGTTGACCTTGGCCAGCACGCTGTCCGGCAGGGCTTCGGTGATGTCGTACTCCGCCGCGGAGCGCGCAAACGCATCCCGCTCCTTGATCAAAAGCCACGGTTCCTGACGCTCGTCGCCGCGGCCGTGCATCCTGACCAAGGTCCAATGATCATGTAGCTTCTCCCCTTGCAGCTCGAACTTCAGCTTGCCGCTGTGGTAGCCGGCCACCGGATCGCCGACCGGCTCCACGTCCCTCGATCCCAAACGATGACGGTGCCGGCCCCGTACTGCTTGGGCGGGATCACGCCTTCGAAGCTCGCATAATCCAGCGGGTGATCCTCGACATGTATAGCCATCCGCTTCTCAGCAGGATCCAAGCTGGGTCCCTTGGGGACCGCCCAACTCTTGAGGGTACCCTCCAGTTCGAGACGAAAGTCGTAGTGGAGTCGGCGAGCCGCGTGCTTCTGCACGACAAAGCGCAAGGCGTCGTCGGCGGCGGCCGCCACCGACCGCGCGGCCTCGTCGCTCGGCTCCGTCGTGGAGGCGAAGTCACGCTTCTGGCGATACCGCTCCAAGCTGCGCGTGTTGATAGATGCCGACTTCGCCACGGATTGAGGTCCTATCCTTTCATCCATGGGGATCGTGTTCGTAGCTGTTGCGCATCCGGATTTTCCCATCTCGCCCATGCACGAGCAGTTCGACCTTGTCTTGCTTTGCCTCGACAGTGCCGGCGGCGATCACCTGCTCTTGGTCGTCATGCTGGGAGAAGGACGGTTGATTGGCGCCCTCGCGAATGACGTGCCATTTATCGCCGTGTGGAACGACGTGCGCATTTCTATTTACCATGAGTCTATCTCGGGTGAGTAGCTGTGATCGGACATGCGCGCATTGTAGGTGGCTTATTGGCCTCTTACGGGTAGAGCTGATTTTAGCCCCCGCTTTGGCGCGGTCTCCTTCTTGGGGTCCCCTTGTCTTCCTTCCCTGCAAAAAGTAACGGTAGGAGATCGAGCACTGGCGTGGGACTCAGGCCGTAAGCGCTTGAATAGTTTGTGAGTTCTGTTCGTTGTCTGACGCGCCGGAAACCCGCATGTTTATTCGACTGATATTGCACGCCGAGAGCTTGCGTCGAGCACGCAAAATATGCAGCGATTGCTGCACGGCACACCGCGGAGACCCGCAACAATCCAAGGCCTGACCATCACTCTGTGCACAGAATACAAGGGCAGGGTGCCCTGAACCGCCGCGGGTAAACACGGGGCGAAGAATCCTTGCCCCCGACATAGTGTCGACCTACTATTGTCCGTACAAAACGCCAATAAGGATAAAAGCGACGAATCGTCAACGCGCCCGCCGCTACGCCCCCCGGCATTGGTTTCCCCGTTACACCTAAGTCATCACCAGGACATCGCAAATGAGCACCGCTACCGCCATCAAGACCAACCGCATCCGCGCCAGCTACGGCCGCTACCTGGAAGACTTCAACGTCGGCGACATCTACGAGCACCGCCCGGGTCGCACCATCACCGAGAACGACAACATCCAGTTCTCGCTGATGACGATGAACTTCCACCCGATGCACTGCGACAAGGCCCACGCCGCCAAGAGCGAGTTCGGCCAGTTGCTGGTCAACAGCGGCCTGACAGTTGCCATTGTCCTCGGCATGACGGTCAACGACGTCAGCGGCAAGGCCATCGCAAATCTTGGTTGGAAAGAGATCAAACTGACCGCCCCGGTTTTCTGTAACGACACCCTCTATGCCGAATCGGAGGTGCAGGAGAAACGTGAATCGAAATCGCGGCCAACACAGGGCATCGTCACCGTCCATACCCGTGCCTTCAATCAGGATGGCGTCCAGGTAATGGAGTTCGTGCGCAGCGCGCTGATTCCGAAGCGCGGGCATGGTGTGGACGATCTTTGATGTCTGCGAACGAGGAGTCGAGCATGACGGACCAAATACACTGCGCGCAGATATTCGCAACCCGATTTTCAGGGGCGGCGCTCGCTGAGCAAAACCTTATGGACGCGGTTGCGGCGGCACATCGCGTGGTGTCCATCTGCGCACGTATCGCAACAGAACAGCTTCCATGGGACAGCGTTGTTGCCCCGTTTGGTAGCGTGATGTTGCGGCTGTCTAAAAGGTCAGATGTTATGGAAGGAAAGCAATGAGCGAGCCATTGCATACCACCCAGTCCACCACGAGAGCCAAGGCGCTCACCGTAGTCGATGCGGCTGAGGCCTGCCGAACCGGAGAGCTTACTGCCGTTGACCTGACCGAGCGCGCCCTGGCTGCCGCCAATCGGTTCACTGGTACCGGTTTTGTGCGATTGCGCGAGCGCGGAGCCCTGAGCGACGCCGCCCAGCGCGATCGCAATCCCATGCAAGAGGCACTACTGGCTGGCGTGCCTGTTGCGCACAAGGATATGTTTTACCGTGCAGGGGAACTGAGTGAATGTGGTAGCGCGATCCTAAATGGATTCACGCCAGATATCACCGCAACGGTGATCACGCGCCTCGAGGCTGCCGGCGCTGTCGACATCGGTGCATTGCATATGGCCGAGTTCGCCATGAGCCCGACAGGCTATAACGAGCAGATCGGACACGGTCGCAATCCCTGGTCGGACAGCCATGTGTCTGGCGGCTCGTCCAGCGGCAGCGGCGTGGTGACGGCCGCGCGTCTCGTGAGCGCAGCGCTGGGTTCGGACACCGGCGGATCGGTGCGAATTCCGGCCGCGGTGTGTGGCGTGACGGGTCTCAAGCCGACGCAGAACCTAGTATCGGTCTACGGCGTGATGCCACTTTCGCCGAGCCTGGATTGTGTCGGCTTTCTGGCACAGACCGCCCGGGATTGCGCGAGGCTACTGAGCGCCGTGACGGGGCCCGACGTCAACGACCCTACCTGCGTCGCAACGGAAAAACGGGACTATGAGGCCGGGATCGAAGTTGGCCTGCAAGATGGGGTCCGGATCGCGGTACCAGCATTTGACGAAAGCAGCCTCATCTCCACCGAAGTCCGCGAGTGCCTGGAGGAATCGGCCTGTACCCTGGCGGGTGCAGGTGCGACCCTTGTCCGCGTGCCGGTGCCGGACTTCAATGATCTCGGTGCCCTCGCCAACCTGATCCTCGGTGCGGAAGCCGCATCGGTCCATCAGCGGTGGCTTGCGTCGCGTGCCGATGACTATGGTCAGCAGGTCAGGCGCCGGATTGAACGTGGACTGCTGTATCCGGCGGCGCGCTACATTGATGTATTGCGGCTGCGCCCGTTGATGCTGGCGCGCTTCCTGGCGCAGTTCCTGCCGGATGTGGATGCGTTGCTCCTGCCCGTCTTGCCCTATGCCGTCCCAACGATCGAGGAAACAACAAAGGGCAGCGAAGGCGAGATCGAAGCACGCTTTGGTGGCTTCTCCTATTGGACCCGTGGCATCAACTATCTAGGGCTGCCCGCCCTGGCATTGCCTGTCGGCAAGACGGCCAATAGCCTGCCATGTGCCGTGCAACTGGTCGGCCGGCCATTTGGCGAAGCTGCTTTGCTGCGTATTGGCCACCAATACCAGCAGAGGACCGACTGGCACGAGCAATCCCCTGTATAGCAATCAAGGAAACTGTAAAGCCGATCAAGGCTCGAGGAGACAACAATGAGTAACGGAACCACAAGCACGGTGAACGCCGGCGCGCGGCTAGATCGCCTTCCGATCTCGCGTTTTCACTGGCGCATCCTGATGCTGATCAGCATCGGCGCATTGCTGGATGCTTTCGACGTGTACCTCGCTTCTGGGGTGCTTGCAGCTACGCTGAAGGAGGGGTTTTCCACGCTCCAAAGCAACGCGGCCTTCATCTCGGTGACGTTCTTCGGCATGTTCATCGGCGCCGGCTTGGCTGGCTATGTCGGTGATCGTTTCGGACGCCGCTATTCGTATCAGGCCAACCTTGCCGTGTTTGGCGTCGCATCGCTGCTCGCATGCTTCGCGCCAAACATCGAGACCCTGATTGCCTTGCGTTTCGTCATGGGGGTCGGACTCGGTGCCGAACTCGTCGTTGCCGCAGGGACGCTTCTGGAGTTTGTTCCGCCGGCATATCGGGGCCGATGGATCGCGCTGCTTGGGCTAATGATTAACTCAGGCTTGCTGATCGCAACCAGCGTCGGCTACTTTGTGATTCCGAATCTTGGCTGGCGCTGGATGTTTGCAATTGCAGGTACGGGCGGCATCGTGGTCTGGCTGATGCGCAAGAGCATGCCCGAGTCGCCTCGCTGGCTCGAATCCGTGGGTCGCACGCAGGAAGCCGAGGCAACGTTGGCAGCAATCGAGGCTGATGTGGCTGCCCGTACTGGTCCTCTGCCACCTGTAAAGACCGTGCAGGTTGTCCAGCTGCGGAAGACGCCATTTTCAGCGCTCTTCACGCGTGAAATGATTGGTCGCACGCTGGTTGCATCGCTGACCTGTGTCGCCATTAATATTGCCGTGTATGGTTTTGTTGCCTGGTTGCCGACCTTCTTCGTCAAGCAGGGGCTTACTGTTGTCCAGTCGCTCGGCTTCACAACGCTGATGGCCTTCGGTGCGCCTGGTGGCGCGCTGGTGGGTTTCCTGCTGGGTGACAAGATCGGCCGCAGGCGCGGGCTGATCCTCTTTTCGCTCGCGACCATCGTGCTCGGACTGATCTACCCAAATATGCGCGACGCCATCAGCATCACCATTGTCGGCTTTGCTCTTGTTACGTCGATATATACGGTGGTGACGCTTGGCCTGTACGGGTACATTCCCGAACTTTTCCCCACACAGTATCGCTTGCGTGGCACCGGTGTCGCCGGCATGTGCGGTCGTGCCGCCTCGATGAGCACTCCTTATCTGGCAGTGATGCTCTTCCAGCAATTTGGGCTGCCTGGCGTGCTGGCGATGGTGATAAGCATCCTTTCTCTGCTGATCGTTGCGCTGCTGGTGCTGCGTGTCGAGACCAATCAGCATTCGCTTGAGGACATTACCCCTGAAGTAGAGGCATCCGGGCCCATGCGCCAGTCCCCCGGTGCATCCGTACACATCGGCTAAATCACTTGCGACACCGTAACAATCCAGGACTTAATGATGAATGCACCAGAACAGCATATCGCGACTGAAACCATTTCCGGCGCTCTTGCAAACTTCACAACGACCATTTCGGCCGATGCCATTCCTGCATCGGTGAAGGAGCGCGCCAAGTACTTGATCCTGGACGCCATCGGACTTGCATACGCGTCCCATGGCTATCCCTATGAGAAGGTCTCGCTGCAGGCGTTGAGCGACTTCGGCAGCGGAACCGCCTCTGTCATCGGGCATGGCCGCATTCTCGGCATGCGGGATGCCGTGCAGATGAACGGCATCCTGATCCACGGCCTTGATTTCGACGATACCCATTCGCGAGGCGTGATCCACGCTACGGCCAGCGTGCTGCCAACGGCCCTGGCAGTGGCTGACCGCGATGGCGCCTCGGGCGCTGATTTGCTGACGGCTTATATCCTGGGGATGGAAATTGCAACACGGGTAGGCATGGTGGCCCAGGGCGGCTTCCACCAAGTCGGCTTCCACCCCACCGGCGTAGCAGGCGCCTTCGGATGCACGATCGCAGCTGCGCGACTGCGTGGGCTGGACCAGGAGCGCACGGTGATGGCACAGGGTATCGCGTTGTCGATGGCCAGCGGCAGCCTTGAGTTTCTTGAAGACGGTGCATGGACCAAGCGTCTGCATCCGGGCTGGGCCGGCGTGGCAGGCATTACCGCTGCCACGTTTGCCGAACATGGGTACATCGGGCCGCGCCGCGCCTATGAAGGTCGCTTTGGCCTCTATGCCAGCCACCTTGGTGAGTGCTTTTCGCAAGCCGATCTAACCCTGGCCACCGAGGCACTAGGCCAGCTCTGGCAGGTGGAAGAGGTGGCGGTCAAGCCGATACCGGCGTGCCACTTTACCCATGCTGCTGCCGATGCCGCGATTGCGCTGTCCAGCAGTCTGGGCTCAGACTCGGCTGCCGACAAGGTCAACCGGATCCGCCGCGTGCGCGTGCTGGTGCCGCAGCAGGTGGTCTCCACCGTCTGCGAGCCGGTGGCGAACAAGCGCAGCCCGGACAATGGCTACGACGCGCAGTTCAGCATCCCCTACATCGCGGCGACCGGGCTGCTCAAGGGCCGTTTCACGCTCGACGAACTGGACGACGCAGCGCTGGCTGACCCCGACGTGCTGGCGCTCGCCGCGAAGGTTGACTACGAGATCGACCCGGCCTCCACCTTCCCGTGCCACTACACGGGCGAGGTGGTAGTCGAAATGGCGGACGGCCGTGTGCTGCGCCACCGCGAGGCGGTGAACCGCGGCAACACCGACCGTCCCCTCACCAACGAGGACATCGTGGCGAAGTACCGCGAGAACGCCACCCGCACCCTCGACGCCGGCCGCGCGCAGCGCGTGGCCGACGCCGTGCTCGGCCTCGACCACGCCGATGCCCGCACGCTGGCCGACCTGCTGGCCGAGCCGGTCTGAACCGACCCGCCACGCCCCACCACACTACCTGCATCCGGAGAACCCGACATGACGTCCCAACTGCCTGACAACGATCAGGAACAGATCATCCTCGATACGGTCGACCGCTTCCTCAGGACCGAGGTCAAGCCCTACGTCCGCCAACTCGACAAGGACGACGAATACCCGACGGAAATCGTCGAGAAGATGAAGGACATGGGCCTGTTCGGCCTGCTGATCGACCCTGAATACGGCGGCCTCGGCCTGAGCACGCGGGTGTACGCCCGCATCATCGAGCGCATGTCGGCGGTGTGGATGTCGATCAGCGGCATCGTCAACTCGCACCTGATCATGGCGATGGCGGTGCAGCGCAACGGCACCGAGGAACAGAAGCAGACCTGGCTGCCGCGCTTCGCCACCGGCGAACTGCGCGGCGGCATCGCCCTGACCGAGCCCGACTGCGGCACCGACCTGCAGGCCATCCGCACGGTGGCGCGCCGCGAGGGCGACGAATACGTCGTCAACGGCGCCAAGACGTGGATTACCAACAGCCTGTACGGCAACATCGTGGCGCTGCTGGTCAAGACCGACCCGACCACCCAGCCGGCGCACAAGGGGATGAGCCTGTTCATCGCCGAGAAGGGCCCCGGCTTCGAAGTAAGCCGCAAGCTGGAGAAGCTGGGTTACAAGGGCATCGACACCTGCGAGCTGCGCTTCGAGGGCTACCGCATCCCGGCCGACCGCCTGATCGGCGGGAAGGAAGGGCGCGGCCTGCAGCAGATCCTGGGCGGGCTGGAGTTGGGCCGCATCAACGTGGCGGCGCGCGGGCTGGGCATCGCGGTGGCGGCGCTGGACGAATCGGTGGCGTATTCGCAGATGCGCAAGACCTTCGGCAAGCCGATCTGCGAGCACCAGGCCATCCAGCTCAAGCTGGGCGAGATGGCCACCCGCGTGCAGGCCGCGCGCCTGCTGGTGGACGCCGCCGCGCAGGCCTACGACCGCGGCGAACGCTGCGACATGGAGGCTGGCATGGCGAAGTACTTCGCCACCGAGGCCGGCGTGGAAAACAGCATGGAAGCCATGCGTATCCACGGCGCCTACGGCTACTCCAAGGAATACAACATCGAACGCCTCTACCGCGATGCGCCGCTGCTGGTGATCGGCGAAGGCACGAACGAAATGCAGCGCATCATCATTGCGCGCCAACTGATCGAAAGGAACCCGATATGACTACCGCCACCAGCCTCCCTCTCGCGGGCATTCGCATCGTCGCTATCGAGCAGTACGGCGCGGGCCCCTTCGCCACCCAGCACCTGGCCGACCTCGGCGCCGAAGTCATCAAGATCGAGAACCCTAACGACGGCGGCGACGTAGGGCGCGTGGTGGGGCCGCACTATTTCGGCCCCGGCGACAGCCACTTCTACGAAGCGTTCAACCGCAACAAGCGCAGCATGTCGCTGGACCTGAAGAAGCCGGAAGGCCGCAAGGTCCTGCTCGACCTGGCCGGCCGTTGCGACATTGTCTTCAACAACCTGCGCGGCGACCTGCCGGCAAAGCTCGGCATCGACTACGCCGCCCTGAACGCGTGCAACCCCGCCGTGGTCTGCGTGCACCTGTCGGCCTACGGGCGCACCGGCTCGCGCGCTGCGTGGCCGGGCTACGACTACCTGATGCAGGCCGAGGCGGGCTACCTGTCGCTGACCGGCGAACCCGACGGCCCCCCGGCGCGCTTCGGCCTGTCGATCATCGACCTGATGACCGGCACCACCGCCGCCATGGCGATGCTGGCCGGCGTGCTGGGCGCGCGCACCAGCGGCAAGGGCCGCGACCTGGACGTGAGCCTGTTCGACGTGGCGCTGCACAACCTCGCCTACGTGGCGACGTGGTACCTCAACGGCAAGCACACCACCACGCGCGAGCCGCGCTCCAGCCACCCGTCGCTGACGCCGAGCGCGCTGTATCGCACCCGCGACGGCTGGATCTTCATCATGTGCAACAAGGAGAAGTTCTGGGGCGTGCTGGCGCAGGTGGTCGGCAAGCCGGAATGGATTACCGACCCGGAGCTGTGCGACTACAAGGCGCGCCTGAAGCACCGCGACCGCGTGCAGCGGGAGCTGGACGGCGTGCTGATGGCGGAAGACACCGACGAATGGATTCGCCGCTTCGCCGGCAAGGTGCCAGTGGCGCCGGTGTATGACGTGGCGCAGGCACTGGAGTCGGAGTTCGTAGCGGAGCAGAAGCTGGTGGTCGATTTCATCCATCCGGAGCACGGTCCGATCAAGAACGTGGCCTCGCCGGTGCGTGTGGGCGGCGCCAGCCTGCCGGCCCGCGCAGCCCCGCGCATGGGCGAGGACACCGACGCGCTGCTGCACGAGCTGGGCTACGCCGCGTCGGACATCGCCGCCTTGCGGGAGCAGGTTGTGGTGCAATAGCGGGTCGGCGCCCCAGCGAGGGTAGCCCCATCCCTGCAATCACCCTAGATAGGCGGTATCCCATGGCGTCCCTGATCGGCCAGCAACCACGCTACATGCAGCTCGCGCAGACGCTGCTCAACGAGATCCAGTCCGGCACCTATCCGCTCGGCGGGCAGCTTCCCACCGAGTTCGAGTTGTGCGAGCAGTTCGGCATGAGCCGCTTCACGGTGCGCGAGGCGATCAAGCAGCTAGTGCAGATGGGCCTGCTGTCGCGTCAGCCCCGACTGGGCACCCGCATCGTGGCGACGGCGCCGGTGGGCGGCTACCGGCAGGTGATGGGCGGCGTCACCGACCTGCGCCAGTACACGGCCGAGACCGAGCTGGACATCGAGAGCACCGAACTGGTCGAGCTGGAACCGAAAATTGCCGCGCTGGTCGAGGCACGGCCGGGCGAGCGGTGGCTCCATGCCCTCGGCGTGCGCCGCACGCCCGACCGGCCGGCGCCGATCTGTTTCACGGAGGTCTTCGTCCACCCGGCCTTCCGCTCGCTGGCCGGGCTGGAAGGCCACTCGCATACGCCGGTCTTCATGATGATCGAGCAGCAGTTCGGCGAGCACATCGCCAAGGTGGTGCAGGAGATCCGCGCTGTGGCGATACCCGCCGCGATGGCAAAGCGGTTGTCCGTCGTGCCCGGCACGCCCGCGCTGCAGGTGACGCGCCACTACATCAACAGGAAGGAGCAGATCGTCGAGGTCGCCATCAGCACGCACCCCGAGGACCGCTTCGTGTATTCCCAGACCTTCCAGCGCGACTGGCAGGCGGGATAAATACCAGAGATACAGAGACAGAGGTTTTCATGAGTCATCCCCGCAGTTACCTGTTCGTGCCGGCCGACCGGCCCGAGCGATTCGCCAAGGCGCTGGCCAGTGGCGCCGACGAGGTCGTCATCGACCTGGAAGACGCGGTGAACCCGCAGGACAAGGAGCGGGCGCGGGCGGGACTGCGATCCTGGCTGGAGGCGGCAGCGCCGGGCACCGGGGTGTGCGTGCGTGTCAATGGCACGCAGACTGCGTGGCATGCCGAAGACCTGGCTCTGGCGGCGCTGCCGGCGGTGCGCGCCATCATGCTGCCCAAGACCGAAAGCGCGGCAATGGTGAAGGCCGTGCGCACCGGCATGCGCGCGGACCAGGCGCTGATCGGGCTGGTCGAATCGGTGGCGGGCATCCTGGCACTGCGCGAGATCGCCCAGTCCGGCGCCGTCGCCAGGCTGGCCTTCGGCTCGGTCGATTTCTGCACCGACGCGGGCATGCAGGACGCCGACGGGTCGCTGCTTGCCGTGCGCACCGCGCTGACGCTGGAATCGCGCTTCGGCGGCCTGCCCGCGCCGGTGGACGGCGTTTCGGTCTCCATCGCCGACGCCGACCTGATCGGCCGCGACCTGCGGCAGGCGCGGGCGCTGGGCTTCGGCGCCAAGCTGTGCATCCATCCCCGCCAGGTGGAGGTGGTCAACGCGGGCTTCCTGCCCTCGGCGCAGGAGCGCGACTGGGCGAACCGCGTGATGGCCGCAGTGCAGGCCGGCGGCCACGGCGCGATCGCGGTGGACGGCAAGCTGATCGACAAGCCGCTGATCGAGCAGGCGCGCCGCATCCTCGAGCAGCCACTGGCCTGACGCCATGGCGATATCCGTGCCCGCCGGCGCGCCCCTGACCCGCCAACGCCTGCTGGGCGAGGTGCGCCGCCATACCGAGCAACTCACGCGGCGCGCGGAGCGCAGCGGCATCTTCTCGCGCGTGACGGGGGACGGACTCGCCCGCGCCGAGCTGCAGCGGTGCCTGCGGGGCGAGGGCGGGGACGACGTGGCATGTCATTGCCTGGTGCTGCTGGCCTGCGCCGTGCACGGCGGGGCGGTCATCCCCCTCGACGTGCTGGAACAATGCCGCGAACTGGCGAACCGTTCCCACGAGCCGGCGCTGCGCGCGCTCTATTTCACCTGTGCCCGCCGCGTGGTGCTGGCCGGGATACCCATGGAAAGCTCAGATGGACAATTCCTTGCCTGACCCCTGCGCCGCGCCTCCCGTGCCGCGCGGCGACTGCTTCCAGGCGCAGGCCGTGACGCTGGCCTGCACGCTGGCGATCCAGGTGGTCGCTACCGCCAGCACGCTGGCTTTCGCGGTGCTGGCCCCCGCCATCCCGGACGTGCAGCCGTCCGCCGTGGGGGTCTTTCTTGCCGTCGTGTATCTGGGTGCGATGGTCAGCAGCGTGCTGGGCGGGCCGGTGGTCAACGCCCTCGGCCCCGTCCGGGCGTCGCAGGCCGCACTGCTGCTGCAGGCCGTCGCCCTGGCCCTGCTGACCATCGGCACGCCCGCCACCCGGATGGTGGCCGCGCTGTTGTGCGGGCTGGGCTATGGGCCGGTCACGCCGGCCAGTTCGCAGATCCTCGCGCGCACGACCACGCCCGAGCGCATGGGCATGGTGTTCTCGCTGAAGCAGACCGGCGTGCCGCTGGGCGGCCTGCTGGGTGGGGCCATCCTGCCGGTGCTGGCCACGGCTTTCTCATGGCGGGCCGGACTGGCTGGGCTGGCGGTGCTGGCCGTGCTCGTGGCGGTGGCCAGCAACCGCCTGCGCGCGGAACTGGACGACGGCGCGACCGGCCGCCTTGCCGTGGCCTCGGGCTGGTACCGGCCCATCGCCGAGGTACTGGCTCACCCGCCGCTGCGCTCGCTGGCCGGCGTGTCGCTGCTGTTTTCCGCCTGCCAGCTTTCCGTCAGCGGCTACATGATGGTGTACCTGCACCGCGAGATCGGCGTGGGATTGGCGCAGGCCGGGCTGGTGTATGCCTTCGCGCAGGGCGCAGGCATGGCCGGCCGCGTGCTGTGGGGCCAACTCGCCGATGCCACCGGATCGCCGCGCGGCGTGCTGATTGGCATCTCCGCGCTGATGGCCGCCAGCGCCGTCGGCACGAGCCTGTTCACGGCCCACTGGCCGGTGGTGGCGCTGTGCGGGGTGGCGGCGCTGTTCGGGGCGACGGCGATCGGCTGGAACGGGGTCTATCTCGGCGAGGTGGCGCGGCTCGCGCCGCCCGGCCGGGTGGCCGCGGTGACGGGCGGGGCCTTGTTCTTCACCTATTTTGGGGTCGTGGTCGGGCCTCCGGGATTCGGCTATCTGGCCGAGCGGACAGACAGCCTCGGGCTGGCGTATGGGGCGCTGGGGGTGCTGCCGGTGATCGCACTGGTGCTGCTGGTGCTCCTGCGAGGGCGAGGGGTGCGTCAGTAGGTTTTGTCGCAATAAGGACGGTTTGACGAAGCCAGCGGGTGAACCGCGCTGGTTCATGAAACCAGGGAATAGAACTGTTGTGCCGCCCGCCGGGACTTGGGTCACGGCTTACTCAGGCCATCAGGCTCTTCGCAATCCGCTCTGCTGCCAATACAACGGAATGTCCAAGGCGCTGCGCCTGTCGGGCGTCCATACGTGTTACGGGCGTGGAAATACCGATCGCAGCTACGGCGCCGCGCGTGGGGTGCCGAACGGCAGCGGCCACCGAGCAGACCCCAGACTGACTCTCCTCGAAGTTCGTGGCGTAGCCTTGTGCTCGCACTTCGGCCAGCGCGTCATCGAGCGCGAGTCGCTGAGTGATCGTGTTGGCGGTGTAAGACTGAAGTGGATCTCGCGGATAGAGGGCACGAACAGCTTCTGGCGGCAGATCAGCGAGCAGCGCCTTGCCGACACTCGAGGCGTATGCCGCAAAGACGTTCCCCACAGGGACAGAGACGCGCAGCGCCTGGTTGCTCTCGATCGCATCGATGTAGCGCACGTTTCCGTCTTCAAGGATGGCCAGAAGAATGGTTTCACCAGTGTCCGATGCCAGTTCTTCGAGGACAGGTCTCGCGATGGTTCTGATGTCAATGCGTTGCACCGCCGCCAGACCCACGTCTACCAATGCGCGCCCAGGTTTGTAGATGCGAGAGATGGGGTCTTGGGTCACAAAGCCGTGGTAGACGAGCATCGCCAGCAGACGGTGAACCGTTGAGTGTCCTACGCCAAGCTCCTCCTTCGCCTCGGACAGCCGGATCTGGCTGGACTGTCGAAACATCAGCAGCAAACGCAGTACGTTGTTCACCGACTCCAGCATGTATCGCGGTTGCTGCACTTGGCCTTGCGCGACTTCGCCTTCGCCTTGGCTCGTCGGCTCGTCTTCTTTCTGCCCGATGGAAAGTGCTTTGTCGGCGTGTGTGGCGTCTGAAGCTAAGATGTTCACCGGAATGTGCTCAATCGCTTCCATGCGTCGCTGTTGGGGTTACGGAAGACACGCCGTGGAAGTACCCCAACAGCGACGCACGCCTGAAGGACAACCTCGAGATGTTCACTATGGCCCGCGAGATTGCAGCCCTGCATGGTCGCACCCCGATGACGGCAAACGAGTATCGCACCCTGATCGGCAAGCCTGAGCGCAAGTAAGCGTTCTGAAGAGGCGCCCCGCTCGGGGCGCCTCCCGACTGAAAATGAAACAACCTGCGGAGGAGACAAGATGACAAATCAGAATCCCGCTCATGCCTTTGCGTCGCGCGTCTACGAGGCGTGCGACTCGATGGACGAACAACGCTTTGCTCGCTTTCTGACGATTGGTTGCACGTTCGTCTACGCCAACTGTGCCCCCGTGACCGGCCGGGACCAGGCCGCCGCATGCGTAAAGGACTTCATGAGTCTTATCGCAGGAATTCGCCATGAACTGCTTCAGGTCTGGGACGTAAGCGGGACCATCATCTCGCGTATGAACGTCACGTACACGCGAAAGGACGGATGCAAGCTGACGGTACCCTCCAGCTCGAGACGAAAATCGTAGTGGAGCCGGCGAGCCGCATGCTTCTGCACGACAAAGTTCAGCGCGCCGCTGGCGGCGCCCGCGGCGGACACCTGGCCGCTCGGCTCCGTCGTCGTAGCGAAGTCACATTTCTGACGGTATCGCTCGAGGCTGCGCGCGTTGGAAGAGGCCGACTTAGCCATTGACTGGGTTCACAGACCGGGCGGCGCTAGCTTTACCCTTTCACGCCGCGGGGATCCTCCCCGTAGCTGTTGCGCATGCGGATCTGCCCATCTCGCCCATGGACCAGCAACTCGACCTTGTCCTGCTTTGCCTCCGCCGTGCCGGCCGCGATGGCGTCCTCTAGGTCGTCATGCGCAGAAGAGGGCTCTTGGGCGCCCTCGCGCAGGACATGCCACTTATCGCCGTGTGGAACGACATGCACATTCTTGTTCGCCATGACCGTCTCCGTTTCCTCGTCTTCTGTAATCGCAGTATTTCTCCATCCTATGGAAGCGGCAATAAGTGGCTGTCCGACAGTCGCACTGGTCGCCATGTAGGTCCGACAAAAACTACGCGCACATGTTCTTCCAAAAAGTGATCGTCGGTCCGCAAAATGGCAGCGGAACGCCGCCGATTCGTTGGGCACGATCTAAGCTAGATCGGTGTACTCCCCACCTGTACGGTGATCGCCATGGCTGCCCCTTCCATTGCTTCCCTCTCTCTCAGCTTCGGCCTCGTGTCAATCCCCGTGAAGATCTTCAGTGCAACGGAAAGCAACTCGGGGGTCGGCTTCAATCTGCTGCACAAGGGATGCGGCTCCAGGCTCAAGCAGCAGTATGTGTGCATCCGTGGGCTTGGATGTCCACCAGGAAACGATCGCCGTTGCGGTGGCGCAGGCAGGCGGTGAAGTCCGGTACGTGGGGGAGATCGTGAATACTCCGGAGGCCATCAAGAAGCTAGTCACACAGCTCAAGCGAGACGGGGCTCGCCTTTCATTTTGCTACGAAGCCGGACCAGGTGGCTATGTGCTGTATCGGCAACTGCACGACCTGAATCAGGACTGTCAGGTGGTGGCTCCCTCACTGATTCCGAAGAAGCCTGGCGAACGCGTCAAGACCGACCGTCGCGACAGCCTGAGCCTGGCCCGCCTGCATCGGGCCGGCGAGCTGACAGCGGTCTGGATACCCGGCGAAGCGCAAGAGGCATTGCGCGACCTCACCCGTGCGCGCGAGGACATGAAGCATCTGCAACGGCAGGCCAAGCAAAGATTGTTGTCGTTCYTGTCGCGGCATGGCCATCGCTATGCAGGCAAGTGTCGCTGGACCCAGGCGCATTGGCGTTGGCTCGAAGGAGTGAAGTTTGCGCAACCGGTGCAGCAGATCGTTTTGCAGGAATACATGGATACGGTCAAGGCTTGCAGCCAACGTGTAGCGAGCCTGGAGCAGGAGATCGAACGCGCGGTGCAAGACTGCCCGGTCTGGACGGTGATCGAGGCATTGATGGCCTTGCGGGGTGTCAGCCTGATTGCTGCGGTAACCGTAGTCGCCGAGCTTGGCGATCTGCGACGCTTCTCCGATGCGCCGCAACTGATGGCGTATCTGGGCCTGGTGCCAAGCGAGCATTCCAGCGGCAAGCGCGAACGACGAGGCGGCATCACCAAGGCCGGCAACAGCCATGTGCGGCGGGTGTTGGTCGAGGCGGCCTGGACTTATCGTCATCCGGCGCGTAAGACGGCC
>NZ_JBFTQG010000011.1:0-150936 GCF_056398885.1 Cupriavidus sp. 01T418 | reverse complement strand
AATGCGGTAGCCAACCCGCGGATATCAGCGTGATCCACCGTCGAGACTTACTGCTACGTCGCCCTCAGGAAATTGGGTGAGGAACAACATGGAACTGTGAAACTGAATCAAACCAATCTCGATTGACACGGGGAGTCATATCAGCTCGCAGCCCGGCCAAGCCTTTGGCGGCTATCGAGATACTCCGCCACGGCGCGCTGGAACACGGGCAGCTTGCCGGTGAAGAAATGGTTCGCGCCGGGGACCACCACAACGGGCAGCGCCTGCGGGCGCGCCCAGTCGAACACCGCTTGCAGCGGTACGTTGGTGTCCAGTTCGCCGTGGATGACCAGGGCATCGGCAGGCACCGCGGGCGTGTCGTAGGTGCGCCCGCCGGCCGCCGGCCCAGCCGGCATGCCAGCCAGGATCAGGCGCGCGATCTGCTCGCCGTCCTCCAACAGTTGCTTGATCACTCGCGTCTGCACATAGGCGCCGAACGAGAATCCGGCCAGCGCCAGCGGCAGGCCCGGGTGCGCCTGCCTGAGATGCCGGACGACCACAAGCAGATCGTCGGTCTCGCCCTCCCCCGCATCGTGGCTGCCTTGCGTGCCGCCCACTCCCCGGAAGTTGGGCCGCACGGCCAGATAGCCCCGCGCCTGGAAGATCCGGGCCAGCGCCACCGGAATCTTGTGCCCGGCGCTGCCGCCAAGCAGCGGATGCGGGTGCGCGATCAGCGCGATGCCCTTGGGCGGACGATGCGGCGAATCCGTCAGGGCCTCGATGCGGCCGGCGGCGCCATCGAACCAGATGCGATTGTCTGAGGGAGGAAGCGAAGACATAGGGTGTACGGGGGAGGGCAAAAAAACGAGCCGCCAGCCTTGACGTCAAGACCACGACTGCAAGGCTGCATTGTAATGCCGGCGCCTGTCTTCGTTCGGCGCCATGCTGGACGCGGCCATCGCCGGATGACCGGCCAGCGGGCGCCGAGCAGCGTGGCGCGCCGCCAAGTAGAATGCCCCTCGTCGTTAAAAAGACAGGAGACAACGCCCATGACGATCCCCGCTACGTTGGAGTGCCTTTGCGGCAAGGTCCGGCTGCGCATTGCCGGAGCGCCAGTGGCCAAGGCCAATTGCCATTGCCAGGCTTGCCGGGATTACTATGCGGCGCCGATGTTTGCCGCCACGGCCTGGGAACCGGCCAACGTCGTGGTGGAGCGCGGCGCCGAATACCTGGTGACGTACCACCACAGCACCCGGCAACTTGAGCGCCAGTTTTGCCCGCAGTGCGGCGAGACGCTGTTCGGCACCAATCGCCTTGGCATGTCGGTCATTCCCAACAGCCTCTTCGCGCGGGCGGCCGGTGGAGAACTGCCGGAGGCTTTGCAGCCGGCCATGCACCTGTTTTACCGGCATCGCGTGGTGGACGTGGACGATCAGTTGCCAAAGTTCCTGGATGGCTGGGATGGTCCGCTGCATAAGGCAGGGTTTTGAGATGAAGAGCGGCTGACAATTTGCGCGCACCATCAAGCCGCAGAGGACCTATGCGTCTTCAGTCATGCGGATGCAAATGCGGATGCGGATGCGGATGCGGATGCGCGTGGCCTGACGGAGGCGACGGCCCACGACCGGGGCCGGCATCCTCCGTGGCAACGGCCCCGCGATCAGGCCACGGCGATGGAAACGGGGCTCCGCGCCTGCCTGCCGCCCGCCAGCGCATGCGTCGGCTCGGCGCCGGGCAGGCGGAAGAACGCCACCACCTCGTTGAGTTGCCGGCCCTGCTCCTGCAGCGCGAGGGATGCGCTGGCGGCTTGTTCGACCATGGCCGCGTTCTGCTGCGTCACCTGGTCCATCTGCGAGATCGCCAGGTTCACCTGCTCGATGCCGCGGCTCTGCTCCAGCGACGCGCCGGCGATGTCTTCCACGATGGTGCTCACGCGCGCCACGGCCTTGGTCACCGATTGCATGGTCTGCCCCGCTTCACCTGCCAGCGTGGCGCCGTCCTTGATCTGCTGGAGCGAGCCCGCGATCAGTTCCTTGATCTCCTTGGCGGCGCTGGATGAGCGCTGCGCCAGGCTGCGCACCTCGGTGGCCACCACGGCAAAGCCGCGGCCCTGCTCGCCGGCCCGGGCGGCCTCCACCGCCGCGTTCAGCGCCAGGATATTGGTCTGGAAGGCGATCCCTTCGATCATGCCGGTGATATCGGCAATCTTGGCAGAACTGGCGCTGATGCCCTGCATCGTATCGACGACCCGGCCCACCGCCGTGCTGCCGCCCTGCGCGATATCGGCAGCCTCCCGGGCCAGTTCATTGGCCTGTTTGGCACTCTCGCTGCTCAGGCGTACCGTGGCGGTCAGTTCCTCCATGCTGGCGGCGGTTTCCTCGAGCGACGCGGCTTGCTCTTCGGTGCGGCGGTTCAGGTCCGCATTGCCCGCGGCAATCTCCGCCGAGGCGTCGGCAATGCTGCCGCTGCTCTGGCGCACGCGGGAAACAATCTCGGTCAGGCGCTCGTTCATATCGCGCAGGGCCGACAGCAGCCGGCCGGTCTCGTCCCGCGCCACCACGGCAATCCTGCTGCCCAGGTCGCCGCGCGCCACCGTTTGCGCCACCTCGACGGCCATTTGCAGCGGCGCGGTGATCGCGCGCGTGATCAGCAGCCCGCCCAGCGCGGCCAGCACCACGGCGGCAATTGACATGACCATCACCAGGTTGCGCTGCGCGGCGTAGTCTGCTTCCATCTGGCGCACGGTATCGGCCTGTCGGGCCGCCGTGAATTCGGAATAGGTACCGGTGGCCTTCACCAGCGCGGCCAGCAAGGGCCGGCATTGCGCGTTCATCTTCTGGATGGCTTCATCGCGCTTGCCGGCAAGCGCAAGCCCGACGATGTCGGTTGCCACGGGACCATAGCGCGACTCCACGCGGTTGATCTCGCGTACCAGGTTGCGCGCGGTATCGCTGGCGTCGCTGGCTGTGGCCATCATCTCATTGAGCCGCGCCAGGCGCGCCTGTACGTCGTCATGGGCACGCAGCGCTTCGGCCTTTTCTATTGCCAGATCCTCGGGTGTGGTGACCAGCACCAGGTTGCGCGCAGCAATGGCGCGGCGGTCGACCGCGGTGCGCACCTTGGCGGCTATCTCGGCGCGTGCGTTCATGCCTTGCAGGTAGCGGGAGAAACCGTCCATCGTCTGATGCAGTGCGTGCAGCGATAAGGCGGAAACAGCTAGCGCGATCATGGCTAACGCGCTGAAGCTCAGCAAGAGCTTGCCCTTGATGGTCATGTTGGCGAATTTCACTGTCTATCCCCTTGTCCCGTAGGGACGTTGGCGCTAAGGATGGGCCCATAGGCCATGGCTGTAGTCGGCAAGCCTGGCCATTGCGCTGCCATCCCGTTCCCGTTTCAATTGTTTGCCGCGATCGTCTTCGCGTCGCGCCTTCTGCCTATGGCATGGGCAGCCACATTCCGAATTGGTTAATTGGTTAATTGGTTAATTGGCGAATGGATTCGGAATCAGACTGCACAAAGATTAACGGCAACAGTCGGGAGATATTCCCCCTCCTGAAGAGGGGGCAGTTTTTTGAATGACGGTTTAGGTGCTGTTATCGCCGCTTACGCAGGCGGGACGAGTAAGCGGCAATTCACGGCGGCCGTTCGTGTTCGATCGCTGGGACATAGCCTATGCTTTGTAAAACAAGCTTTCAGCATCGGGGGAACGCGTGTCTCCTGTCATCCCTCCGGTCGACGACGCCATCACGTTCGGGCCATTCCACCTGTTTCCGGCACAACAAATGTTGCTGCAAGCAGACAAGCCTGTTCACCTCGGAAGTCGCGCACTCGAAATCCTGGTTGCTTTGGTCGAGCAGCCAGGGGAAATGGTCAGTAAAAGGGACCTGGTCGCGCGAGTTTGGCCGGATACCGTTGTCGAAGACGGTAATCTCAAAGTCCATATCGCCGCACTGCGTAAAGCGTTGGGCGATGGTCGGGACGGCAATCGATACCTGGTGAATGTGCCTGGCCGCGGCTACAGATTCGTCGCGCCGGTCGTGCACCCTCGGCAGTCGGCGCAGCCGACTGCCCAAGTTGGTGCCGGCTCGCACCCTTGCCATATACCGTCTCCGCTTACACGCATCCTCGGCCGCGAGGATATTGTCGAGGCGATCATCGAGAAACTGTCCAAAAACCGCCTGGTGACCATCGTCGGACCGGGCGGCATCGGCAAGACTACCGTAGCGCTCGCGGTCGCTGCCAAGCTCGTCGGGACACAAAAGGACGGCGGCGGCTTCGTTGATCTGGCGCCGCTGGCCGACTCCCTGCTCGTGCCGAGCGCACTAGCCACCATGCTAGGGGTCCCGGTGCGTTCAGGCAATCCGGTCCCGAACCTGATTGCTTTCCTTGCGGACAAGCAGATGCTCATCGTGCTCGATAGTTGCGAGCATGTCGTTGCCGCGGTGGCGGTGACCGCGTCGGCGTTGCTCGAAGGTACCTCTGGCTTGCACATCCTGGCGACCAGTCGCGAACCGCTGAGGCTGCCAGGCGAAAGTGTCCAGCGCCTGCCGCCGCTGAAGACGCCTGCCTCGTCGGAGGCGCTGACGGCTGATAAGGCGCTCACCTTTGCGTCCATCCAGTTGTTCGTGGAGCGCACTGCCGAACGCTTTGATGCGTTCCGCCTGACCGACATGGACGCGCCGGTCACCGCCGATATCTGCCGCGAGCTCGACGGCAACCCACTGGCGATCGAGTTGGCGGCGGCCCGCGTGGACGCCTTCGGCCTTCAAGGTGTAGCGACGCAGCTTGACGATCGCTTTCGTCTGCTGACGAGCGGTTGGCGCAACGCGCCGCCACGTCATCAGACGCTCATGGTAACGCTCGACTGGAGCTACGATTATCTGTCGGGACTTGAGCGTGTGATCCTGCGCAGGCTGGGGATCTTCGCAGGCTATTTCGATCTGGCGGCAGCTGGCGAAGTGGCTGCAAGCGGTGCCGTCACGCAGTCGGACGTCCTCAATGGCGTCGCCGACCTCGTTGACAAATCGCTTGTCTCGGCCGATGTAGGCAGTACAGTCGCACGCTATCGTCTCCTCGACACGACAGCCGCCTATGCGCGCAAGAAACTGCTGAATCACGGTGAGTTCGAGCAGGCGGCGCGAAGTCATGCCAAATACTATCTCGGTCTGCTGGAGCGAGCGGCCGTGGAAGCTGCCCTGCGGCGCAATGGGGACTGGCCAGTCGCCTATGGAGCCCATGTCGACAATGTCCGCGCAGCGCTGGACTGGGCATTTTCCCCAAGCGGCGATCCCACCATCGGCGTGTGCCTTACCATTGCGGCAGTGCCGTTGTGGCTGCATTTGTCACTAGTGAACGAGTGTCGCCTGCGCGTAAATCGCGCGCTCGAAAGCGTGAAGCACAGCGCGGGCGGAGGCAGGTATCAGGAAATGCAGCTTTTGACCGCGCTCGGCGTGGCGTTGTATTCCATCGGACCTGGAGCGGAATCCGGAACCGTCTGGACCAGGGTTTTGGAAATCGCTGAGGAGCTTGGAGACATAGACTATCGATTACGCGCACTATGGGGGCTTTGGGTTGTGTGCGTCACGGGCGGCAAGCATCGAAGCGGGCTATCGCTTGCAAAACAATTTGCCGTTCTTGCTTCCAGGACGACGGATCCTGTGGCCCTGTTCGTCAGCGAACGATTGATCGGCACCTCACTGCATTTCCTGGGCGAGCAGCGGGGGGCACGACACCACTTCAATCTCATGCTTGGCCGCCCGCTCTCGGGCAGTATCCGAACACAGATTGTTCGCTTTCAGTTTGACCAGTCTGTCGCCGGACGCGCGTTTCTTTCTCGAATCCTTTGGTTGCAAGGGTTCCCTGACCAAGCCATGCACGAGGCCGAAGGCGGCGCTGCCGACGCGCAAGCACTGGGACATTCTCTCTCACTATGCTATGCGCTGGGGCAGGCGGCATGCCCGATTGCATTGCTCACGGGCGATATGACAGCAGCGCAACGGAGCGTATCAACGCTGCTCGAACATTCAGTGCAGCATGAACTGCCGCTCTGGCAGAGCATGGGCCGCTGTTTCAGTGGCATATTGAAGTTCAGGAGTGGCGATCGCAGGGCAGGATTGCTACTGCTTGGCGAAGCGGTGGATGAACTCCGTGAAGCAGGATTCGTCCTGTATCACACGGCGGCACTCTGTGARTACGCGGGGGCCCTGGGAAGCTTCGGGGAGATTGCCCGCGCGCGGGCGGCGATCAACGAAGCGCTGGCGCAATCCAGGCGTAACGACGAACTGTGGTGCATGCCGGAACTGCTGCGCGTCAAGGGCGAACTGTTGTTGCTCGAAGCCGGCTCCAACGGGGCGCCTGAAGCCGAGAATCACTTTCAGAAGTCCTTCGCGCTAGCGCGGCAGCAAGGCGCGCTGTCGTGGGAATTGCGTGTTGCCACAAGCCTTGCCCGGTTGCAGATGACGCAGGGCCGTGAGGAACAGGCGAAAGATCTGCTTGCGGATACATGCGCCCGCTTTACCGAGGGATTCGGCACTGCGGATATGCGAGCGGCCAAGGCGATGCTGGACAACATGCCCTGACGGGCATGGATGCCATAGGCAATTGGGCCTGCCTGCTGGCCGGCCACGCGCATGACGGGCGAGAGATCGCATTGCGCTCCCCGCCGGCGCGCGGGTTCGCGACTTTACCGGGATTTACCGCGATTCACCACGCTTGACCCGTCCTTGCCCAATTCCGACCTACACTTTCTTCCAATCGGACGCTGATCGTCCCAGGGGCGAGCGCCAGGAAAGCTGGCGGATAGATTCACATCACACAGCGCGGTGACACAAACGACGAGGCGCTATCGTCGTGAAGCGTGGGTGTGCCAGTCGGCAAGATCACCTATTCAGGATGAGCATCATGAACTCTCGCATTGACATCGTTACGCCGGACGGGAGTTTCTACGCCTATATGGCGGAGCCGAAAACCATACCCGCACCAGCAGTGGTTGTCCTCCAGGAGGCGTTCGGCGTCAACGCAGACCTCCGCGCGACCTGTGATGAACTCGCAGCGAACGGACTGATTGCCGTTTCTCCGGATCTCTATTGGCGTCAGGAACCCATGCTCCAGTTGTACGAGACGACCGACTCGCCAAAAGCATTTGCGCTCTACCGGGCGCTCAACCTCGATACGGCGGTCGCGGACGTCCAGGCTACCGTGGAACACGCAAGGGCCATGACGTGGTGCACCGGCAAGGTGGGTGTCATGGGATTCTGCCTGGGTGGCTTACTGACCTATCTGGTTGCCGTGCGGGGTGGCGTCGATGCAGGCGTCTGCTACTACGGCGGCAGGACTGAAGAGTTTCTCGGCGAAGGTCCTCGTTTGAGTGGGCCACTCCTGATGCACTTCGGCGATCTGGACGAGTACATCTCCACGACGGCACAGGCCGCCATTGCCAAGGAATTGGCGCCGAAAGGCGTTGAAATACATACGTATCCCGGGTGCTCCCACGCATTTGCCCGGCACCAGGGCACGCATTACGACGCGGCCGCCGCGTCGCAGGCAAACGCGCGAACGGTGGCATTTTTTCATGATCACCTTCGAGGTTGAACTGAAAGGCTGAACAGGAAGAGCGCATCACCACTAGTTCAGTGATTCAGTGATGGCAGAGAGGGAGAACTAACCATATGGAAAATCTGCATCTACCAACGCGGCTCATGGCAACGCGTCGTGCGCTTTTAAAAGCCGCCGCGGCCGTCGGTGCGTTCGCCGCGATGCCTTTCGCAACGTTTGCCGCCGGGCCCGCCACAAAGACTTCGGCCCCTGGCGGCCACAACCCTGGAGACCAGGCGATGAACACGATCAAGACCAAAGACGGCATTGACATCTTCTACAAGGATTGGGGAAAGGGCCAGCCAATCGTCTTCTCGCACGGCTGGCCGCTGAGCGCCGACGACTGGGACGCCCAGATGATGTTCTTTCTGAACCACGGCTTTCGGGTTATCGCGCATGACCGCCGGGGTCACGGGCGTTCGACCCAGACGGCCGACGGCCACGATATGGATCACTATGCCGACGACCTCGCGGCTGTTACCGCGCATCTGGATCTGAAGCACGCCATCCACGTTGGCCACTCCACCGGGGGCGGCGAGGTCGTGCGCTATCTGGCACGGCACGGCGAGAGCCGCGTGGCCAAGGCGGTGCTGATCAGCGCCGTACCGCCGCTGATGGTCAAGACGGCCACGAATCCGGGAGGGTTGCCCAAGGACGTCTTCGACGGATTCCAGACGCAGGTTGCCAACAACCGGTCGCAGTTTTACCGCGACATCGCCGCTGGACCGTTCTACGGCTATAACCGGCCGGGCGCCAAAGCGGCCGAAGGGGTCATCCAGAACTGGTGGCGCCAGGGCATGGAAGGGGGCGCCAAGGCGCACTACGACGGCATTGTCGCCTTCTCCCAGACGGACTTTACCGCGGATCTGAAGAAGATCTCGGTGCCGACGCTGGTGATGCACGGCGACGATGATCAGATCGTACCCTACGCGGACTCCGCGCCGCTGAGCGCCAAGTTGCTGAAGAACGGCACGCTGAAAACCTACAAAGGGTTCCCGCACGGCATGCCCACCACGGAAGCGGACACGATCAATGCCGACCTGCTGGCGTTCATCAAGTCCTGAAGGTGACGGCCAGGCGATCTGGGAACTTGCCCCCCGATTGCCTGCCGTCGCGCGACCGCGGCAAAGCCGATACTCAGGGAAGCGTGCTGGAGGATGTAGGCAATCCGGCTCTGTCGAGACCCTTCGCGATGCGGGCCAGATCCTCCGGATTCCTGAAGGGCATACGGGCGATGCGGTCGGCGAACGAGTAGGCCGGGTTGATGGCGATGAGCTCGTCCCAGATGCCACGCGCTTCGTCGAGATAACCAAGGTTCCCGAGTGCCGAAGCGAGATACGCCCGGCTCATGTCTGTCTGGGGGACAAGGAGGATGCGCTCCCGCAGGATCGCTACGGCTGTCTCATAGTCGCCGGCAACGATATGGGCCACGCCGAGATGGTGCAGATAGCCCTGGGTGAAATAGGGATCGAGCCGCATGGCCCGCTCCAGGTCGCGAATCGCCACCCGAGGGTGACCCGAATAGATGTTCAGCGTTGCCCGGAGAGACAGTGCCGGGGCGAAGTTCGGGTTGAGCGAGAGCGCTTCGTCGACTTCGAGAGCCCAGCGCCGAAAGTCTTTCCGGTACATCGCGACCAATGCGGCCACGCCGTGCGCGAACGGCTCGCCCGGGTCGCGCTCGATCGCTTTGTCGGCCAGTTCCCCGGCTTCGGCGAGCGAGCGTTCGGGGTCGTCGGTCCAGCGATTGTAATGGGCCTGGGCGAGGGCCATGCCTAGCGCCGCATAGGGGGCCGGATAGCCGGGATCGAGAGCGATCGCCTGCCGGAACAGGTCGCTCGTCCGCTCGAAGACGGCAACATTCTGCGTCGCGCCCCGCTGCATCGCCCGGCCACGCAGGAAGCACTGGTAGGCCTCCATATGCGTCGTTCCGCCGGATGCAACGCCGGGCCATAGCGCGACCTCGGCCGGGCTCAACGCGGCGCTGAGTTCGGCAACGATCTTTCGGGCGACCTCGTCCTGCACCGCGAACATGTCATGGAGCTCCCGGTCGTATCGTTCGGCCCACAAATGGCTACCGCTTATCCCATCACTCAATTGTGCGACCACGCGGATGCGGTCGCCGCTCTTCCGGATACTCCCGTCGACGATGTAGCGGGCGCCGAGCTCGCTGGCGATGCGTCGCACGTCCATGGGCATGCCCTTGTAGGCAAAGCTGGAGCTTCGGGCGATCACGATCAGGCCCGGGATCTTCGATAACGTCGTGACGATCTCGTCGGCCAGCCCGTCGGCGAAGAAGTCCTGATCGGTATCGTTGCTGAGATTGGCGAACGCAAGGATCGCCAGTGACGGCTTGGATGAAGGCTGGTCGACAGCCTCTTGCGAAGTCGTAATGGAAACCTTAAAGCAATATCCAATGCGCGGAATGGTGGTGATCCACCCCTCGCCGTCGGGCGCGAGGCCCACCGCCTTTCGCAGCAAAGCGATCTGAACCGAAAGATTGCTCTCCTCGACGGGGGTCCCGGGCCAGGCCGCATCCATGAGCTCCGCCTTGGTGACGATCTCTCCCTGCCGCCTGAGCAGAGCGGCCAGAAGCAGGATGCCCCGGCGCCCAAGCGCCACGCGCTCCCCCTTGCGCTGCAGCGTCCCGTTGTCGAGATTCAGTAAGAACGAACCAAAGGTGAAACGCTGTCCCTGCATATGACTCCGTGCCACAACAGTTTCGGGAATTATTCGGACATTATTCGGCAGCCCTTCAATACGCCAGCGCTTGCCGTCGCGATACTGCTCCACGACGCGGCGGCCCTTTGGTCCACCTGGCCGCGCGGAAAAATCACCGCAGGCTACAAGGGGAGGCAGACGAAATGACAATCCTACCATCGGCCGCGCCGTCGGTCGCGAACCAGACGGCCATCGTGCTCGTGCATGGCGGCTTCGTGGATGGCTCCGGCTGGGAGGGCGTCTACACGGTCCTGAAGCGGAACGGCTTCGATGTCAGCGTGGTCCAGAACGCCACCGAATCGCTTGCCGGCGACGTGGCGGCAACCCATGCCGCCATCGACGCGCAGGAGAAGCCCGTCATCCTGGTCGGCCATTCCTATGGCGGCGTGGTCATCACGGAAGCCGGCAACCATGCCAAGGTGGCGGGGCTGGTGTATATCACGGCGTTCGCACCGGACGCCGGCGAGTCCGTTGCGACGCTGATCGCCAATCCTGCGCCAGGTGCGCCTGTTCCGCCGATCCGGCCGCAGCCGAACGACTTTCTCCTGCTGGACCAGAACAAATTCGCCGAGGCTTTCGCGGCGGATCTCGCCCCTGCCAAGGCGGCCTTCATGGCCGACTCCCAGATCCCGTGGGGCCCCGACGCACTGAATGGCGCGGCCACCATGCCAGCCTGGAGGACGAAGCCGAGCTGGTACCTGATCGCCAGGGACGACCGGATGATCCCGCCCGACGCCCAGCGCGCCATGGCGATGCGTGCGGGCTCCATCGCCGTCGAACTCGACGGAAGCCACGCGATCTACGTGTCTCAGCCCGGTGGCGTGGCCGAACTGATCGAGGCGGCCGCCGAAGCGGTCACGGCTTCCACGATCTGAATGCCGCCGTGCAATTGACCTCCGACGGCAGTCACGCCTGACGAGCACATTCTTCCATTACATCCTGTCGACGAGGTATCAGATGCAACCCAAACCTGTCTCTTCCTGGCGCACCGTTCTTGGCGTGCTGGGCTTTGCTTCCCTGGCTATCGGTGCCATGTCGCCAAGCACTGCCGCTGCCGCCGACCGTGTTAACAACGTGGTACTCGTCCACGGCGGCTTCGTCGACGGTGGCGGCTGGGAATTGGTATACAAGCTCCTGAAGGCCAAGGGCTTCAATGTCAGCATCGTTCAGAACCCCACGACGTCGCTTGCGACCGATGTCGCTACCACCAAAGCGGTGGTCGATGCGCAGGAAGGCCCCGTGGTTCTGGTGGGCCATTCGTACGGGGGAGTGGTCATCACGGAGGCCGGCAACGACCCCAAGGTCTCGCGCCTGGTCTACATTGCGGCGTTCGCCCCGGACAAAGGCGAATCCGTTCAAAAACTGATCGCCAATCCCCCTCCCGGCGCGCCGGCGCCCCCCATCCTGCCGCCGGTCAATGGCTTCCTGATGCTGGACAAGACGAAGTTCGCCGCGGCCTTCGCTGGCGACGTGAAGGCCGAACGTGCCTCCTTCCTGGCGAACGCCCAGGTGCCATGGGGCGTGGACGCTCTGGCTGGTGAAGTCACCTCGGCTGCCTGGCGTGCGAAGCCGAGCTGGTACCTGGTCACCAAGGACGACAAGATGATTCCGCCGGACGCCCAGCGCGCGATGTCCAAGCGCGCCGGCGCCACGGTCGTTGAAACTTCGGGCAGCCATGCGGTATACGAGTCGAAGCCCGCTGCTGTCGCAGCCCTCATCGAGCAGGCCGCTATCTCGAAGCACTGAGCGCGGCGCTTAGTGCATGACGCCCTTCGAGCTTAGCCTTGAAGGGCGTTTTTCCAGGCGGGCCTCCACTTTAGAGCACCTCGGCATCCAGCGGCGGGTTTTTGATATCGAAGTGCTACATTACCCAGGCAGCCGCATTACACTGATCCAGATGAGCCACCGCCCTCAACAGCACCGAGTACAAGACCTCCTCACTTCCTATTTCTGGAGTGGCGATGCCATCCGCAGTCGACGCGTGAGTGACATCGTGCTGTCAGGCACGGTCGACGTGCCTGAGCCCCCTGCGCGTCTGCTTGCAGATTGGGCAAGGGAAACATCGTCCCGCCTGGTCCTGGAACCCGGGGATGTCGAGGCAATGCCTTTGGCACGAGCGCGAGCGCGCTGGCCGGACTACACGCGCTGCGTGCAGGCAGTGTCCGATTGGGCGTGCGCGCTTGGACTGCCTGGGGTGCTTGCCTCCAGTGACGTAGCCCTCATGGCCTGCCGCGGCGCGAAGTACCACCATGACGGTACGCAATATGGCGGTGCGGCCTTCTGCAATCTCTTCCTGAGCGAGGACAGGGGCCAGGACTTGCATTTTCCCTCTTTGGGTCATCGAATCCCCCTGTCCCGCGGCACCGCTGTGATATTCGATACTTGCCAGCCTCATGGCGTAATTCAACGCCGCAGCAGCGGTTTTGATGTGGCCGACTTCCCGCCCGACCAGGATTGCACCCAACTATTCCTGACCTGGGAGCTTCCCTTCGAAAATGCCCATGTCGGGCACGCACTTGAGGTTGCCTTCGACATCGCCCCTTCGACCTCGTTGCAACTGAATGAAGAGCAAGTCTGGCTTAACGGTGCAAGGGCCAGCGTGTGCCCGGATTCCGGTCGGTGGTGCCGGGCCGAATGACCGCTGCGGCAAGTTGGCCGATCATCTGCCGACCAGCAAGGCTGAGAGAACGGCCACGGGAGTCTATGTACGCCCAGTTTCCTGGATCTCGTTCAGCACCTCGGCCTCGACCTCCGGGTTTGATTCGCCATCCCTGGTAGCAATCAATGCTTTCGGCGTCAGCGGGATCAAKAGCAGGATCAGTGCGTACACCACGGTCGTCGCGATCACACAATATGTGAATCCGTGCGTTGGGCTGCTGTTATAGATCCATGAGCCCAGTAGATCGCCGGCACGCGCCGAGAGCGCGAAAACGCCATCCACCAGCATCATCAAGGTTCCTTGCAAGCCTGGCGGACACGACCGCATCGCGAGATCGAAGTATGCTGCCGTGGCTACACCGCCCATCAGCCCTATCGGTGCCGCCAATACAAGCGCGAGATTGGCCGAGTGAATGAATGCCAGCGGAATCATCTGCGGCACTGCGACGATCGTTCCCCACCACAGCAGCTTGTTCAGCGATACTTTCTTGCACAGAAAGCCATACAGCAAAAATGTCGGGATGAACGCGGCGGCAAAGATCCCGTTGTAGTACGAGTAAACGGCATCCGATGCATGCAGCTCATTGGTCAGATAGAACTGCAGCGGAGTGGCCGATCCTGGCGCGAAGTTCCACAGAAAGCAGATGAGAACCGCTGGATAGACGGCCTTATGCTTCACCAGCCGCCTGACATTCCCAACGAGATCCGCGCCCTTGGCTCGCGGCTTCTCGTAGATGTGGCCGAAGACGGAAACGGGCTTCAAGAGCCCCGACACGGCGATCAATAAAGTGACCATCGCCACCAGGAGGAAGGTTTCCTTCGCGGCAAGATGATCGGAGATGTACCCTGAAGCGAACGCTCCCGCAACGACCGGGACGGAGCCGACCACGTTCAACAGAGCGCTCAGGCGCCCGGACATGAGCTTCTCCTGGCCCACCAGAGCGATCAACCCCTGATAGGCCGCGGCGACAAATCGGGACGACAGCATTGCCAGCAGCATCCCGATGACCAGTCCCGCGTATGAGAAACCTGAAAACGCCATCCAGACGAATGCCACCGCGGTCACCGGAGCGAACATCAGGAAGAAGCCGCGATCCCGCATTCCCAGCGGGTTCCATTGGTCGCGCGCGAGGCCAAAAGCGAACGCGAAATACGCTGGTATGCCCGTAACCAGCCGGAATGTCGAGATCTGCGTCGCCGTCGCATGCAACTGGTTCTTGAGTAGGTACGACGTCTGTATATCAACCAGGTAACCGGCGGGCGTTGCCAGATGGATGAACAGGGTCAGCCAACCGAAGTACAGCAGGGTTCGGTCGCTGCCCTCGGAGCATTTGAAGTTCTTGGACATGGGGGACCACGTACACGTCCTCGGAAAACCGGAGAACCGGAGAACCGGAAAGCCAATCGAAGGGGCTCCCGTGAATGTGCGGGCTGTTCCACCGGAGCGGTTGTAAAAGAATACAGCGTCAGTCCGGAAAAAGTGTAGGCAAAAAATGGGATCCGATGTTCCTGCCTCATCGAAGCGAAAGCACCTTCCGGCCGTAGGCATTGGCACCCGGATACGATGCGGGCCGTTCGCAGGCCGAGCGTCCGCCACCCGTGGGGCGTGTCTGGGTTCTTGTGCGAAAGGCGCGATATACGGCGCCTTTCGCATTCCTTTTGCTATCCCAATTTGACGAGATTGTGCACCGGCAACGGGCCGCCCGGGATTTGAACCAGCCGGCCCCCGGCTTCGAGTGAACCCAGGTCGATGCCGAAGAAGCCGAGCCGCTCGATCAGTCCGCTCACTGCCGCCTTCGCATGCGCGTCGTCTCCCGCGAAGAACAGCACCCGGCGTCCGCCCTCGGCCTGCGGATCATCGGAGATGAGGTGCGCCGGAAGATGGTTGAACGCCTTCACGACGCGTGCGCCCGGCACGCGCTCCGCGAAGATGTCGCTCGACGTCCGGCCATGCAATTCCGCCGGTTTGAACAGTGGCGCCTCGATTGGGTTGTTCGCGTCAATCACGATGCGTCCGCCGAAGTCCGGCAGCCCGTGCAGGGCAGTCGGCAGCTTCGACCAGTTGACTGCGACAAGGACGATGTCCTGCGCGGCCGCTTGTTCGCGCGTTCCCGGCGTGATCGAAGGGCCGAGCTCGCGCGCGAGGTCTGCGAGTGAGCCCGGGCCTCGGCTGTTCGCAATGATGGCTTCGACGCCTTTGCCCGCCAGCGCTCTCGCGAACGCGGACCCGATGGCGCCTGCTCCAATGATACCGATAGTGCTCATGGCGATTCTCCTTGTGAATGTGAAGGGTGATGAATCAAGTAGTAAGGCCAGTGAATATTGCCGCCTTCATTACTCGATGATTAGCCAGGAATTGCTTGAATTATTTTCAATTAACGCTTTAAGATTCCCGGATGGAAACCCTCGCCAACCTCGAATCGTTCGTACGCAGCGCCGAAACGGGCAGCTTCTCCGCAGCCGCGCGGCGTCTTGCGCTGACGCCCGCCGCGGTCAGCCGGAACGTTGCGCTGCTCGAACGCAATCTTGGCGTGCGACTATTCCAACGCTCGACGCGCAAGCTCACGCTGACCGCGGCGGGTGAGCGCTTTCTTGTGGAAATCGGCGGCAATCTGGACGCGCTGCAGGCTGCGATTGCGTCCGTCTCGAACGATCGCAGCGAACCGGCTGGCGTGCTGAAAGTCAGCATGGCGCCGACCTTCGGCATCACGTACGTGATGCCGCTGCTACCGGCATTCCTCACGCGCTATCCGATGATTCGTCCGGATTGGCACTTCGAGAACCGACAGGTCGACCTGATCGGAGAGGGATACGATGCGGCGCTGGGTGGTGGATTCGATCTCGCGCCGGGCGTCGTGTCGCGCACATTGGCGCCCGCGCACCTCGTGGCGGTGGCGTCTCCGGCCTACATGGCCGGCCGCGTGCCGCCGACCGATCCCGGTGATCTTGCAGGCCTCGACGGCATCGTGATGCGCTCCGGCCGTACCGGCCGCGTGCACCACCGGACGATGCGCAACACCGTGGGCGGCGAAATGCTCGCGCGGCTCGGCGAAACCATGATGGTCAACGACCCGGCAGCGATCCGCGAGGCTGCGATTCTCGGACTGGGCGTTGCGCTGCTGGCCGTGTCGGACGTGCTGTCGTCGATCGAGCGGGGCGAACTCGTGCGATTGCTACCGCGCTGGTACGCGGATGCCGGCGCGATCTCGATCTATTACGCGACGCGAGCGCTGCTGCCGGCGAAAACACGGGTCTTTGTCGATTTCGTTGTCGAGACGTTCGAGCGGGAGCGGTTGGCTGAAAGGTTTGCGGGAAGCATCGAATGAGTCGCGCCCGGACGATCGCCACGCGCAAGCTTCAGCGCCGCTTCATCTCAAAGCGTCGAAGTCTCCTGGCGCCAGCCTGAGGGCGGCTGCGTGCACGTTATCTTCGAGGTGATCGATGGATCGAGTGCCGGATGTGCTCGCCGCGTGCGAGCGTCTCGGCATTGCCTTTCTGCCCTCAGCCAGGGCTCCGCCCGACTCGGCAAATGGCACGTTCGGATCAGGTGCATGGAACTGATACAAATCGATGCGCTCCAGCCGCAAGCGCTGCAACAGCGCTGCGCGCCGGGCATAGTCATCGGCATTGGCGCGCAGATTGCTGACCTCTTCCTGTGTCAGCTCGCGCACGGCTGTTCGCCGAGTTGGCAGACGGGCATGTTCTCGATGGGATGGATCATTCGACTTTCACGTTAGCCTTCTTCACCAGGCCGGCGTAACGGTCTGCTTCGGTATGGAAGTACTGGGCAGCGGCCTCGGGCGAGCCCGGCTTGATGACTGTTGCCTGCTTCTTCAATGCTTCCACCACCTCAGGGCTGGAAAACGCTGTGGCAAAAGCATCATGCACGCGCTTCACGTCGGCAGGCTTCATGTTGGCGGGGCCGATTACGGCGAACCAGCCTTCGACGCTGTAGCCGGGCAGGCCCTGTTCGGCGATAGTGGGCACGTCGGGTGCCACGGGCGAGCGCGCATCGCCACACAGGCCAATGGCACGCAAGGTTCCGGCCTTCAGATAGGGCAAGGCAGCATTGAGTGCGACGACGCCCATGTCCACCTGCCCGCCCAAGAGGTCAGTCACCATCGGGCCCGTTCCCTTGTAGGGGATATGATTGGCCTTGACGCCGGCTTCGCTGAGGAACATCTCGCCGGCGAGATGGATGATCGTACCGTTACCGGAAGACGCATAGTTGTAGGCGTCGGGCTTCGCCTTGAGGAGCGCGACCAATTCCCTGACATTCTTCGCAGGGACTTTCGGATTGACCACAAGCACGAGCTGCGTGGCGCCAATCACGCTGATGGGGGTAACGTCCTTGACCGGGTCGAAGGGCATGGACTTGAATACGCTCGGATTGATCACGTGATTGTTCGAGACCAGTCCCAGCGTCGTCCCGTCAGGCTGTGCCTTGACCACGGCAGCGGCGCCGGTGATGCCGCCCGCCCCTGGCAGGTTCTCGATCACCACGGGTTGGCCCAGCGCCTTGCCAAGCGCGGGGCCTGCGGTGCGTGCGATGGCATCGACGCCGGAGCCCGCGCTGATCGGCAGGATCAACCGCACCGGCTTGCCGCTTTGGGCCAGCGCGGGCAGCGCGGTGCAGAGCGAAAAGGCGGTGGCAGCGGCCACGGCCTTCCATCGGGGGCGTGAATTCATGGTTGTCTCCGTCATGCTTTGTTATAGGAACCAAGATACGGCGAGGCTTGGTTAGCCAGGCTTGGCAATTCGTCCGAGCACTTCCTCGTTATGCTCGCCGGGCTTCGGCAACGGATGCCTGACGCCGGGGCGCCTTCCCCCCATGAGCAGTGGCAACAGTACCGTGGGTGCGATCGAGCCGTCGTCCACCTGCATCGGCACCAAGCCACCACTTTCCTTCAGGTGCGGATCGTCGAACAACTGGTCCGGCCGGACGATCGGTGCATAGGGAATGCCGGCTACTTCGAGCTGCGGCATCAACGCTTCAGCGCGATGGTGTTGAAGGATTGCTCCCAGTTCTTCCAGCAACTGCGGTCGCACGGCCACGCGCGATGCGTTGTCACGGTATTCGGGCCGCTCAGTCAACTGCGGGTGGCCGAGCACGTGGCAAAGCGTCGCGAACTGCTTGTCGCTGACCGCGCCGATGAAGAGCTGCTCGCCGGCAGCGAGCGTGAACACGTCGTAGACGCTCCATGCCGACACGCGCGACGGCATCGGCGGCGGCGCTTCGCCCGTCATCGCGAACTGCTGCATATGCTGCGACGCCAGGAACACGCAGTTTTCGAACAGCGCGCTCTGGATCTCCTGTCCTCGGCCCGTATGGTCGCGTTCGCGCAGTGCAGCCAGTACGCCAATGGCACCGAACATGCCGCCCATGATGTCGTTGACCGAGGTGCCCGCTCGCAGCGGCCGGCCCTTCGGCCCCGTCATATAAGACAAGCCGCCCATCATCTGCACCACTTCGTCCAGCGCCAGGCGCTTCTCGTACGGCCCGGGCAGGAAGCCCTTGTGCGAGACGTAGATCAGGTGCGGGTACCTGGCCGCCAGCGTCGCGTAGTCAAGTCCGAGTTTTTCCATCAGACCGGGGCGGAAGTTTTCAAGCAACACGTCGCATTGGCCCGCCAGTTCAGCGGCCGTGGCGCGCCCTTCCTCGGTGGTGATGTCCAGCACCACGCTTTTCTTGTTCCGGTTGAAGGCACGGAAGAAGCCGATGCCGAGACCAGGAAGATTGCGGGTTTTGTCGCCGCCCGGTGGCTCCACCTTGATCACCTCGGCGCCAAGGTCCGCCAGGATCATGCCGCAGGTGGGCCCCATCACCATATGGGTGAATTCGACGACGCGAATGCCGGCCAGCGGCAGCGGTGTGCTCTCTTGTTGCATGGTTTGGTTCATGGTGTCGATCAGGCCGCCGCGCGGCGGGCACCGGCAGCAAATGTTCTGGGCAATCCGGCGCGCCACAGCGTGCCGTGCAGCGCTTCTCCGTCGAGCCAGCCTTGAACCTGCTGGCGTAGCGCCAGCAGCGCGTCGATGTCGACGCCGGTCTCGATGCCCATGCTGGCCAGCATGAATGCGAGATCCTCGGTCGTGACGTTGCCGCTTGCGCCGGGCGCGTGCGGGCAGCCGCCAATGCCAGCCAGGCAGGCATCGAAACGCGTGACTCCGGTTTGCACCGCCGCCAGCACGTTGGCCAGGCCCAGGCCGCGCGTGTCGTGGAAGTGGCCGCACCAGAAGCGCTCGCCGGCAATCGCGATGGCGCGCTCGAACAGTTCGCGCACCATGCGCGGATCGGCATAGCCGACCGTGTCGGCAAGGCTCACGCGATCGGCACCCGCATCGAGCAGCGCCTGCATCAACCGCAGCACGTCTTCGGGGTCCACATGGCCTTGCAGCGTGCAGCCGAAAGCCGTGCCCACGCCGCCTTCGATCAGCGTCCTGGCTCCGGCGGCGTCGCGCGCCGCGCGGATACGCGCCACCTCGGCCACCACGTCATCAGGTGTCTTGCGCAAATTCGCGAGGCTATGCGCATGGCTGGCGGACAGCGGCACGATCATCAGGTCGGCGCCGCTGTCGATGGCGCTTTCCGCGCCACGCAGGTTGGGCACCAGCACCGAGACAAACAGCCCCGGCAGCGTACGTGCATACGCAACCAGCTCGCCGGTATCGGCCAGTTGCGGCAGCAGCCTTGCCGGCACGAACGAGCCAACCTCGATCTCGCGCTGGCCCGCGGCATGGGCACCGCGAATCCACGCCTTCTTCTGCTCGGTGGGTACGATGGTCTGGATACTCTGGAGCCCGTCGCGCAATCCGACTTCGCGAATCACGGCACGCGCCGGCCAGGTGGCCAGTGGGGCAATGTCTGGAACAGTGGTCATAGCTTGCGATGGCAGAAAGGCGCCGGGGTTCAGGCGATACCGGCAACTTTATATCGTTCCAAAAACGAACAGAAGCGATCTTTTGAGATCCTCATCGTTCCGAATCGGAATGTCTCAGCCTACAATCAGGGCATGAGAGATCTCGATCTGACCACCCTTCGGCTGTTTGTCGCCGTGTGCGAAACACAGAACATTGCGCGCGCCGGCGAACAACAGCACATCGTGGCATCCGCCATCAGCAAGCGGCTGGCGCAACTGGAGGAGACCGTTGGCGCAAGCCTGCTGGAGCGGCGCCGGCGTGGCGTGGTGCCCACCGCCGCCGGCGAAATCGTGCTGACGCACGCGCGAGCCATGCTGGCTGCCGCGGATCGTGTTGCACGCGACATGGCCGACTTTGGCGCCGGCATTCGCGGTCAGATCCGTTTGCTGGCCACCGTTTCCTCGATGGCGGAGTCGTTGCCTGACGATATCGCCGCGTTTCTTCAGATTCCAGGTCACCAGGAAGTCGGGATCACGATCGAGGAAAGCCTGAGCATCGACGTCGTGCGGTCGCTGCGCGAAGGCTCGGCGCCGCTGGCCATTTGCTGGGACGCGGCCGATCTGGAGGGGATTCAGACGCGCCCATATCGAGCGGACCATCTGGCAGCGATCGTGCATGCCTCGCATGCACTGGCGCGTGCCGATCACTGCGAATTCTCACAAACCCTGGACTACAGGCATATCGGCATGCCGGCGCAGACCGCCGTGCAAACCATGCTGAACCGGCATGCCGCCATTCTCGGCCGCCGTATTGACTATCGGGCAGTCGTATCGACGTTCGACGCCGCGTTGCGCTGCGTGCGTGCCGATCTTGGGCTGGCCATCATCCCGCTTGAGATTGCGGCGCCTGTTGCGCAGGCGCTCGGCATTCGCGCCATCCCGTTGCGCGACGAATGGGCTCGACGCAGGTTCGCGATCTGTTCACGCGACTTCGATGCGCTATCTCCTGTCGGGAAGTTACTGGTCGATTTTCTTCAAGACCGCGCGCGTTGCGGCGAGCGCGTCCTGCAGAATATCCGTTAGAGTACGTGTATTGCTGCCCTGACCCGCAACGCCAATGGGACACTCACAAGCCTCGAAGCAGGCCACGCACGCGCGCATCGTCACGATTGCCGCGCGGCGCCTGCGCATGCACGGTCTGCGCGGCATTGGCGTGGCGGACATCATGGAGGAAGCCGGGCTGACCATGGGCGGTTTCTACAAGCACTTCGCCACCCGCGAGGCGTTCGTGCGCGAGGCGATGGCCGAGGCGTTTCTCGACACCGACCATTGGACGCAACGCGCCCGCGCCGACTTGCGGCAGGCCATCCGCGTCTACCTGAGTGCGTCGCATCGCGATGCGCCGGCAACGAGTTGCGGCATCGCGGCGTTTCTCAACGAGGCGGGCACAAGCGGCGGCGAGGCCCGCGCGCTCTACACCGAGCGGCTACGACGCCTGCTCGCGCTGATCGCCTCGGGGCTGCCGCCCGGCGCTGGCGACCGGGACGCCCGGGCGATGCTGATCTTCAGCGCCTGCGTCGGCGCCCTGACGATGTCACGTGCGGTGTCGGACCCGAAGTTGTCGCGCGAACTGCTCAACACGGTGGCCGCTCAGCTCATGGCGCTGGCCGCACCGCGCGACACCGCGCCTCCCGACGCCTGAGGCCGCTCGTTCGCCCCGCCCCGTTTCCCCCAACCTTTTCGTTATTGCGTTATTGCGTTATTGCGCCTGCCATCCGCCGCCGGCCGCGGCGAAGATCCGCACCAGCGACTTGCGCAGGTTCGCATCCGATGCGGCCTGGCGTGACTCGGCATCGAGCCGGTCGCGCTCCGCCACCAGGACATCGAGCAGGCCAACGTAGCCTTGGCGGAACTGCTTCTGCGCCAGCTCGGCGGCCTTGCGGTTCTGCGCCACGCCGGCGGTCAGCGAGGCATTGCGCGCATTCTCGTTGATATAGCCGGATAACGCGTTCTCCATGTCCTCCAGCGCATCGAGCACGGTCTGCTGATAGGTCAGGTATGCCTGGGTCTGTCGTTGATCGGCCGCGTCGATCTGCGAGCGGATACGACCGAAATTGAGCACCGGCTGGATCAGCCCGGCCCCGATGCCCCATGGCGTGGACGAGAACGGCGTGGCATTCTGCGCGCCGAAGAAGGCCGTCAGCGAGATATTGGGGAACAGCTCCGCCACGGCAGCCTTGCGCGCGGCGATGCTGGCCGCGAACTGCCGCTCGGCCGCGCGTACGTCGGGCCGCTCCCTCAGCACCGTTGCCGGTGCGGATACCACGATGTCCTGGTCGATCGGCTGCCATGCATGGGCATCGGACAGCGACGGGGCCAGCGACGAAGCCAGCGTACCGGGCGTGCGGCCAAGCAGGTTCGACAGCCGGTTCATGGCGCCGTCGTACCCGGTGCGCAATACCGGTAGCAGCGACTCGGTGGCCGATACCTGCGCGGCGGCACGCTGCACGTCGAAATTGCTGGCCAACGCACCACGCATCTGCGCCTGGATCAGTTGCAGTGTGCGGCGCTGGCTGTCCAGGTTCCGTTGCGTGATGTCGATCTGTTGCGCATCGTTGCGCAGATCGAAGTACGTGCGTGCCACTTCGGCCAGCAGCGCCACGCGTACCGCCTGCTGGCTGGCATCGGCCGATTGCAGGATTGCCGTTGCCTGCGCGGTGCGCGCCTGGTTGCGCCCGAACAGGTCGACCTCCCACGCGGCTGAGATGGCCACCTGGTTGATCGTGACGGGATGGTCGTTGGTCAGGAAGCCACGGTTGCCGCGTTCGCTGCTGGCCGTCGCATTGACCTGGGGCGCCAATGCTGACTGCGCCAGGAGGCGCCCCGCGCGCGCTTCCTCCACCCTCGCCTTGGCAATCGCCAGCGATTTGTTGTTGGCCAGCGCCTCGGCGACCAGCCTGTCGAGCGCGGGATCGCGGAACCGCGCCCACCAGGTCTGGTCCACGCTGGCGCCGGCATCGCCGGCCAGATAGCCGCCGCCCTGCCCGTCCGTCAGCTTCGCCCATTGCGGCGCGGCATCGATGCCCGACGATTGCGGCCCCACGGGCGCGGTGCATGCCGCGACCAGCGCCACCGCGGCCAGCGCGATGATTCGCTCAAGCTTCAACATGATGATGTACCTTCTCGGTCTTGGTGATGCGCTTCTCCAATGCACGCGCCATCACATAGAAAATCGGTGTCAGGAACAGGCCGAAGAACGTCACGCCGATCATCCCAAAGAACACCGCCACACCCATCGCGCGGCGCATCTCCGCGCCGGCACCATGCGACAGCACCAGCGGCAGCACGCCCATGATGAATGCGATGGACGTCATCAGGATCGGCCGCAGCCGCAGGTGCGCGGCCTCTACCGCCGCGGCGAACGTCGACTTGCCGTGGATCTCCAGTTCGCGTGCAAACTCGCCGATCAGGATGGCGTTCTTGCACGCGAGTCCAATCAGCACGAAGAAGCCGATCTGCGTAAACAGGTTGTTGTCGCCCTTGGTCAGCCACACGCCTGTGATGGCCGAGAACAGGCACATCGGCACGATCATGATGATCGCCAGCGGCAGGAATACGCTCTCGTACTGGGCCGTCAGCACCAGGAACACCAGCAGGATGCAGATCGGGAACACGATCAGCGCGGTGTTGCCGGCCAGGATCTGCTGGTAGGCGAGTTCGGTCCATTCGAACGTCATCTCACCGCTCAGCGTCTCGTCCAGGATCCGGGTGATGGCCGCCTGGGCCTGTCCCGTGGAGTACCCCGGTGCGGGACCGCCGTTGATGTCCGCCGAGCGATAGCCGTTATAGCGCGACGCGCTATCCGGCCCGCTCGTATCGCTGATCCTGACCACCGCGCCCAGCGGCACCATCTCGCCCTGGTTGTTGCGTACCTTCAGCTTCAGGATGTCGTCCCGCGAGGAGCGGAAGTCCTTGTCGCCCTGCGCGATCACCTGGTACGTGCGCCCGAACTTGTTGAAGTCGTTGACATAGAGCGACCCCAGGTAGATCTGCATGGTCTTGAAGATGTCGTCCACGTCGATGCCCAGCTGCGAAGCCCGGGTGCGATCCACATCGGCAAACAGCTGCGGCGTGGTCACGTTGTAGGTGCTGTACACCCTGGCCAGTTCAGGCGCCTTGCTCGCTTTGTCGAGCACGGCGCTGACGGTCTTGCTCAGTTCCACGTAGCCCGCGTCGCCGCGGTCCTCGATCTGGAGCTTGAAGCCGCCGGTATTGCCGAGCCCCTGCACGGGGGGCGGTGGAAACGCTGCAATGAACGCATCCTTGATACCCGCGAACTTCTGCTGCAGGCTGCCCGCCATCGCGGGTCCCGACGCGCCGGCCTCGCGCATTTCCTCGAAAGTCTTTTCGCCCAGGAACACCGTTGCCGCCGACGAACTGTTGATGAAGCCGTTCAACGACAGCCCAGGGAACTGTACCGCGTTGCGGAAGGCGGGTTCCGTTGCGGCGATCTCGGTCATCTGCCGCACGACCGATTCGGTGCGGTCCAGCGTGGCGCCATCGGGCAGCTGGATCAGGTTCACCAGATACCCCTTGTCCTGGATCGGCACGAAGCCGCCGGGCACCTTGCTGAACCCGAGCACCGTGGCACCCAGCAGGACCACGTAGATCAGGATCGATCCGCGCTTGCGGTGCAGCGCGCGCTTCACGCCGCCGCTATAGGCGTCGGAACTGCGCTGGAAGAACCGGTTGAAGCGCGTGAAGAAGCCGCCCAGCAGCCGGTCCATTGCGCGGGTCAACTGGTCTTTCGGCGCATCGTGGCCGCGCAACAGCAGGGCCGCCAGCGCCGGCGACAGCGTTAGCGAGTTGAACGCGGAGATGATCGTGGAGAACGCGATGGTCAGCGCGAACTGCCGGTAGAACTGCCCGGTCAGCCCGCTGATGAACGCAATCGGCACAAAGACGGCGCACAGCACCAGCGCGATGGCGATGATCGGCCCGGTCACTTCCTTCATGGCCTTGATCGTGGCTTCACGTGGCGCCAGGCCGCTGGCGATGTTGCGCTCCACGTTCTCCACCACGACGATGGCGTCGTCCACCACGATACCGATCGCCAGTACCAGCCCGAACAATGACAGCGCGTTGATCGAAAAGCCGAACACATGCATCACCGCGAACGTGCCGACAACCGAGACCGGCACGGCCAGCAACGGGATGATGGCGGCGCGCCAGGTCTGCAGGAACAGGATCACGACCAGCACCACCAGCACGATGGCTTCGAGCAGCGTGTGGGTAACGGCCTTGATGGAATCGCGCACGAATGTGGTCGGATCGTAGGCGATGCGGTACTCGAGCCCCTTCGGAAACCGCTTGCTCAACACCTCCATCTTGGCCCGCACGTTGTCCGATATCTCGATGGCGTTCGCGCCAGGCGACTGGAAGATCACCAGCGCCAGGGCCTGCTTGTTATCGAGCTGGGCGCGCAACGCATAATCGCTGGCCCCCATCTCAATCCGCGCCACGTCCTTCAGGTAGGTCACCACGCCGCCATCGCGCTTGACGATGATGTTCTCGAACTGGTCGACATCGGCCAGCCGCCCCTGCACGTTCACGGGCAGCTGGATCTCGACGTTGTCCTTGTACGGCGCCCCGCCGATCACGCCTGCGGCCACCTGGATGTTCTGCTTGCGGATGGCGGCCACCACCTCCTCGGGATTCATGTGCCGCTCGGCCACCTTCTGCGGATTGAGCCAGACACGCATCGCGTAGTTGCCCGAGCCGAACAGGTTGATCTGGCCGATACCGCTGATCTTCGCCAGTTCGTCCTTCACGTTCAGGCGCGCGTAGTTGCGCAGGTACAGATTGTCGTACTGGTCGTTCGGCGAGACCAGGTGAACGACCATGGTCAGGTTCGGCGAGCTCTTGATCGTGCTGACGCCGAGCTGGCGCGTCACGTCCGGTAGCCGGGGCAATGCCTCGTTCACGCGGTTCTGCACCAGTTGCGTGGCCAGGTCCGGGTCGGTGCCGAGCTTGAACGTCACCGTCAGCGTCATCACCCCGTCGCTGGCCGCCTGCGACGACATGTAGAGCATGTTCTCCACGCCGTTGATCTGTTCCTCGAGCGGCGTGGCAACAGTCTCGGCAATCACTTTCGGATTGGCGCCCGGAAACTGCGCGCGCACGACCACGGACGGTGGAACGACCTCAGGATACTCGGAGACCGGCAGCTTCGGAATGGCGATCAGACCGGCCAGGAAGATCATGACGGAGATCACGGCCGCGAAGTTTGGCCGGTCGATAAAGAATTTCGAGAGATTCATGGTGTCACTCCGCCAACGGGGCCGGTGCGGCGTGCTGCGCGGATGCGGTTTTTATCGTTTCCGGCGCCGCCTCGGTGGGCGCGACCACCACATCGGGGCGGACGAACTGCACGCCCTTGGTCACCACGCGGTCCCCCGCGTTGAGCCCGGCCAGCACGATATGGCGGCCGTCGATGCCGGCGCCCAGCGTGACCTCGCGATATGCGACCTTGTTGTCGGGACCCACCACGAAGACGAACTTCTTGCTCTGGTCACTGCCCACCGCCACGTCCGGCACCATCAGTGCGCGCGTGGCGGCACTGCCGGCCAGGCTGATCGACACGGACATGCCCGGCAGCAGCGCCCCATCCTGATTGGCGAACTTGGCCCGGGCGCGGATCGTGCCGGTATTCGCGTCGATGCTGTTGTCGAACGTGTGGATTTTTCCCTGATACACGTGATCGGTATCGCCCTGGATCTTCATGTCGACGGAAATTTGCTGCTCCCTGCTCAGCGTGTCGGCCTTGGCGCGGATCGAGCGAAGGTAGCTTTGCTCGTCGACCTCGAAGTCGGCATAAATGCCATCATTGGAGACAATGCGGGTCAGCACCGGCGCGTTGGGCCCCGGCTGCACCAGGTTGCCGAGCGTGACTTCCGCGCGGCTGATACGCCCCGGAATGGGCGCCTTGACGTAGGCATGGTCCAGATTGATGTCGGCCTGGCGCAAGGCGGCTTCCGCGGCCAGCACCGCGGCCTGCGCGGTCCGGTATTCGTTGGCCCGCTGGTCGTGCAGGCTCCTGGGAATGGCATCATCCGCAATCAGCCCCTTGGCCCGCTCATATTCGGTGGTGGAAAACTCCGCCCGCGCCTTCGCGGCGGCCAGATCGGCCTTGGCGCGCGCCACCGCCGCGTCATAGGGACGCGGGTCGATCACGAACATGATGTCGCCGGCCCGCACGGCCTGGCCATCGCGGACCCTGACCTCGACAATGCGCCCGCCCACCTCGGGCCGCACCAGTGCTTCGTCCACGGACTTCAGCCGGCCCGAGAAACTGGTCCAGACGCGCACGTCCTCCGGTTGCAGCGGCTGGACGGTCACCTGCGTGGGCGGCGGTGCGGCGGGCGCGGCCGCGCGCGTGTCGTTCAGCACCACGCTTGCGGTAATGCCCGCCGCCACCACGGCGGCGCCGATGCCAGCCACCACCGGGGGGCGACGGAAGATTGATCTGCGATGTTCCATGACTTCACTCCTGCGAAGATCCTGTCCGGGATCTCTGGGATTAGTAGGATTAGTAGGATTAGTAATGGGATTAGCGGGATTAGCGGGATTAGCGGGATAGTCGGATCAGTGTGATTCGGGGGGCCGCTGGGGGCGGCGCGGGACAGTCGCGGATGCCGATGCATCGAGCCTGCGCGCGAAGAACGCCGCCACGTCGGCGAGTGCGGGAGCGTGGGTGGCAATCGAGCAATGCGAGGCTTGCGCGTAGCGCGTGGTCTCGGTCGGGACGCCCGCGGCGATCAACTCGCTCGCATAGGTTTCCGCTTCGATATGGCAGACGTCCTGCGCGGCGCTGACGATCAGCGTGGGCGGCAGGCGCGACAAGCGGCGCGATTCAAGTGGCGCCACATACGGATGCAGTTGCTGCAGCACGTCGGGCAGGTAGGCGCGGTACGCCATGGCGCAGTCGCTGGCTGACAGGTCCACCTCATGCAGGTGGGCGATATCGGCCAGCCGCGTCATGCTGGGGTCCAGCAACGGTGCCAGCAAGGCCTGCGCGCGCAGCGTGAAGTCCTTGCGGTCACGCGCCATGGCGCAAATGCCCGCGGCCAGGTTCCCGCCGGCATCGTGCCCGGCGATACCCATGCGGCGCGCGTCGATGCCATATTGCCTGGCGTGGGCCTGTGTCCAGAGCGCGGCCAGATAGCCGTCTTCGAGCGGTACCGGGAACGGGAAGCGCGGCGCGAGCGAATAGCCCACGGCCACCACCACGGCCGGCGTGGCGCGCGCAAGAGTCGAGGCAGTCACCTCGGCCCGGTCGAGATTGCCCTCGACAAAGCCGCCGCCGTGCAGGTAAAGGATCACGGGCAACGCCTCGGTGGTCCCGTCGGGGATGTGAACGCGCAGGGGAATGCGCTGCGCGTGGCCAATGATGCTCACGCTGTTCACGTGGACCGATGACGTGGAGGAGGATGCCTTGGATGCCTTCTGGGCCATGACGGATTGCGCTGACGTGCAAATGTTGCGATGCATGAAGTCTGGTACATTGCCCTCATCTGGTAAACGCCTATAATCCAGAACACAATTTGGCGTCACCAAACAATCCGCCGCGAAACAGGCTGCAGGTTCTGCACGGCGCACTAAAGAAGGGCAGTACGATGGACAAGGTCCAGGCCATGGAAGTCTTCACCCGCGTGGTGGAGATGAACAGCTTCTCGCGCGCGGCGGAGGCGCTGGGGCTTTCACGCACCTCCGCCACCACGATCATCCAGAGCCTCGAAGCGCATCTGCACGTGCGGCTCATCAACCGGACCACGCGGCAGCTCCGGCTGACGCCAGAAGGCGCCGACTACTACGAGCGTTGCATGCGGATCCTGGCGGAGATCGCCGAGACCGAGGTGGCGTTGACGCGCTCGGGCCAGGGGCCGATCGGCAAGCTGCGCGTGGAAATGCCGGCGTCGATCGGGCGCATCATTCTCATGCCCCAACTGCACGCGTTCCACGAGCGCTATCCCGACATCGAACTGGTGGTGGGCTTTGGCGACAGGATGGCGGACTTGATCCAGGACGGTGTGGACTGCGCGATACGCGCGGGCTCGCTACAGGATTCAAGCCTGATCGCGCGTGGCCTGGGCGACATGCACATGGTCACCGCAGCCAGCCCGACCTATATCGCGCGGCATGGCCTGCCGCGCACACTGGCGGACCTCCAGCATCACACCGCGATCCACTACTTCTCCAACCGCACCGGGCGCACGCTGGACTTGAATTTCATCATCGACGGCAATCCGGTCGAGGTTGGCATGCGCGGCCATATCAGTTTCAACGACGCCGATGCCTACGTGGCCTATGGCCTCGGCGGCGCCGCCATTTTCCAGCCGCCCCGTTTCATGGTGCAGGAACATCTGCGCACCGGCGCACTGGTGGAACTGCTGCCGCAATGGCGGCCACGCCCGATTCCACTCGCCGCCATCTATCCGCAAAGCCGGCATCTGGCGCCGAAGGTACGCGTCTTTGTCGATTGGGTGGCGCAGATCTTCGAGGACTGCCCGCGGATGGCGGCAGGTGATGGCTGCGAAGCGCTGCGTCGGACGTCCGTGCCCGAAGACGCCGCAACGCGCGAGCTGGTGCTTTAGGCTTCAGGGCTGTGGCGTGCCCAGGCGGACAAGACCGTCTGCCACTTGGTCCAGCAGGTCGCGTGACAGCGTGGGATCGTCGGCGGCACGTGCCAGGCCCATCGCGCCAATGCTCGCAGAGAGCTGCAGGACGGCCATCGCGCGCGCGTTGGCATGCCCCTGCGCGGCCAGCAAGCCTTCCAGGAAGTCGAGCACGCGCTTGACCTCAGCGGTATAGGCATCGCGGGTCGCGTCGTCCGCGCGCGCGGCATCATGCACCAGTGCGACGAGCGGACACCCACTGCCTGGCGTGTCGCGATGCGCCACGCTGAGGTAGTTTCGCACTGCACTGGCAATATCCTGCGACGAGGCCGCCCAGGTATCGAGGCTGCGCGCGGCCTCATGGACCGCCTCGGCCAGCACGGCCTCGCGCGAGGCGAAATGCCGGTAAAACGCGGCCGGTGTGATGCCCGCCTCGCGTGCGATCTCCGCTAGTCCGACGCCAGAAAACCCGCGTTCCCGAAAGCGTCGCGCGGCGATCTCGAGAATACGTTGACGGGTGGATGCTTTGGCGGCCTGCGAATGACCCATTTGTGTTCGCTCCCAGTCGTATGAAGAGCGCCGGAGCGCATGGCCGATGCTGGCATGATCCTGCCCGGAAGACAATATCCCGGGTTACGAGCCCCCTGCGGCCCGCGTGGCGCGCCATGCCCACGTCGCGGGCACGGGTAACAGACAGCGTTATGGTTTGTCCATCGCACATGCCCGCACATGCATGGTTTCTCGCTTGGAAAAGCTGGCGCCGGTAGAATTGGGAACCACCCTCTCATCGGTGGAAGGCTATGGATCGACTCGAGGCGATGGTCATTTTGTTGGCGGCGATAGACACCGGAAGCCTTTCCGCCGCAAGTCGAAAACTTCGCATTCCCCTGGCGACCGTGAGCCGACGCATGTCCGAACTGGAGGCACACCTGCATTGACGAACTGGTGAAATCCGGCAGCCTCATGATGCTGCTGGAAGCCTTCGAACCGCTGCCAGCACCGGTCAACCCGATGTACGCGAGCCAGGGACAGATGCCGCTGAAGCGCACCGCAAGCTTGCGGCGGTCGTACCATGACCAACGGTCCACCACGCTCGTGCTGATTGCCCATCCTTCGCCATTCAGAGGAGATCAGCGGGCGCCTGCGCCAACCCCCTTTTGTCTTCCGGTACTCATAGACGCTGGAAGTCCTCCTTGCAGCCCGGCGAGTCGATTCAACGAGCGCTCGGGTTGCGCGATCACGAAGCAGTGAGAATGGCCTTCGGTTCGAGAAAAGCCTCGAGCCCGAACGTGCCATACTCGCGGCCGATACCAGATTGCTTGAAGCCGCCGAAAGGCGCGTTCGGTTCGTGTGCCAGCGTGTTGACCAGTACTCGACCCGCCTCGATGCGCAGTGCGAGCTCGCGCGCACGCTGGCTATCCGCAGAAAACACGTACGCTTGCAAGCCGTAATTGGTGTCGTTGGCGATAGCGACTGCCTCTTCGGTATCGCGGTACGCGATAATCGACAGCACAGGACCGAAGATCTCTTCGCGGGCAATCGCCATGTCGTTGGCCACATCGCTGAAGACGGTCGGACGCACGAACCATCCTGCGTCGATGCCATCTGGCCGGCCTTCGCCTCCCGCGATCAGACGCGCGCCCGAGTCGATGCCGATCCGGATATAGCGCTGCACGCGTTCCCACTGCTTCTGGCTGACCATTGGGCCGACAGTCGTCCGCGGATCGCGCGGATCGCCTGCCTGCGTGCGCGCAACTTCTTGCTGCACCCGCGCTTCGAATTCCGCGAGCCGCTGCTGCGGCACCAGAATACGCGTGCCCGCGATGCACGCCTGGCCGCTATTCATGAAGCCGGCCTGAATCGCGAGCGGTACCACCTCGTCGAAGTTCGCGTCGTCGAGCACGAGCACCGGCGACTTGCCGCCAAGTTCTAGCGTCACGCGCTTCAACGTCTCGGCACCCGCGCGCAGAATCGTCTTGCCGACCGAGGTCGAACCGGTGAACGACAGCTTTGCGACATCCGGATGCGAACTGATCTGCGCGCCGACCGTTTCGCCGCGCCCTGTCACGATGTTGAACAAGCCCGGCGGCAAGCCGGCATCGTGCAACGCTTCGGTGACGATGCGCGTCTGGATCGCGCTCATCTCGCTTGGCTTGATGACCGCCGTGCAGCCGGCTGCCAGCGCGGTAGCGAGCTTGCCGCAGATGAAGCCCGCGTTACTGTTCCACGGCGTAATCAGGCCGGCGACACCCAGCGGTTGCATCACGACCTCGGCAATACCCGCGCGGCGCGTGAACGCATAGTCCTGCAGCACCTTTGCCGCTTCGAGCAGCACATTGCTGGCGTGCTGCGCCATCCAGCGACCGCGCGATACGGGCGCTCCGTATTCCTCGGTGATCGCCTCGTACAGATCGTCCTCCTTCGCCGCGACGGCTTCGTGCATGCGCCTGAGCATGTCGATGCGCTCCCGCTTGCCGGTGCGGGAAAACGCGGGAAACGCGCGCTTTGCGGCGGCGATCGCATCGCGCGCGTCTTGCGCATCGGCGAGACGCACTTGGCCGATTACCTGCTCGGTCGCCGGATTGAAGAGGTTGAACAGTTCGTCGCCGTGCGGTGTAACGAAGGCGCCGTCGATATAGATTTTGTCGATGATCTGCATGGCTGCTCCCAGAAGAGGTTCCAGACGACTAAAGATAGACCCGATGCATTGCCCTGACTAGTCATACAATACGGCATGTATCGTTGAAAAATTTGAGACAATGAAGACATCGGGCTTGGGCGAACTGGAGGCGGTGCTGGCCGTCGCGCGTCATCGCAGCTTCCGCGCGGCCGCGACGGATCTGGGCATGTCGACGTCTGCGCTCAGTCATGCCGTGGCGGCGCTCGAAGCGCGTATCGGCGTACGGCTCTTCAACCGCACGACGCGCAGCGTGTCGTTGTCGGAAGCCGGCGTGCAGTTCGTCGACAGCGTTGCGCCTGCGCTCTCCACGATCCGCGTCGCGATCGAGCAGGCCGGCAGCTTCCGTGACACGCCGTCGGGCACGCTGCGTATCAATGCGTCAGCCGGCGCGGCCAGGCAGGTGATGCCGCTCTTCATCGAATTCCTGCAGCGCTATCCGGAGATGAAGCTCGATCTGGTCACCGAAGGGCGCCTGATCGATATCGTTGTCGAAGGCTTCGATGCTGGCATTCGGCTGACCGAAACGGTGCCACAGGAGATGATCGCGGTGCCGTTCGGGGACAGGCAGCGCTTTGCCGTGGTCGGCAGTCCAGCCTACTTTGCGCAGCAAAAGCCGCCGCGCACGCCTGCCGACCTGAACGCACACCGCTGCATCCGCTCACGCATGCCGAGCGGCGCGATATATCAGTGGGAGTTCGAGCGGCGCGGCGAAACGATGCGTATCGACGGCAAAGGCGCGCTGACGCTCGACGAGCCAGGCCTGATGCTGGCGGCGGCACGTGCCGGGATCGGTCTCACGTATCTGACCGAATGGAACGTCGCCGCGGATCTGGAAGCTGGTACGCTGGTTCGCGTTCTGGAAGATTGGACGCCCCCTCTCGACGGCCTCTGCCTGTACTATCCGGGCCGCCGCCACGTGCCAGCCGGACTGCGCGCGCTGATCGACATGATCCGCGAACACGCCGACGCGCGGCGGGCGCGCCGTCATCGCAAGTCCGCGTAGGGAACGGAGCCTGGCACACGGACTTGGTGCGGCCTTACGAGGTACGGGCGGCCGATTCCATCAATCCGTTGCGTTGGCCGGTTGAATCCGGCTCAAGGTTGGCGATCGTCGCATAACCTGCCTAAGCAGCCACTTGCACCTTCGATCATGTGATGCTTGCCTGACAACCTGTAGCTGCCATTGGTCGTCTTAACGCTTGACTTGAACGGGGGCACCAGTCGCCAGTGAGGTAGTGGACAGGAAAAACTGCCCCAATGGACTAGTCTTGACAATATCGCCCGGCTACCGGTGCAAGCCGGCGGCCTTGCAGTCCGCTGCTTGACGTGGCCGTTGGGTATTCGTCGATAACCGATCCTTCGAGGGGAGAAGAACCGATGAGTGAATCAACAAGTAGATCCATCAAGGTGGGCGTCATCACCGACATGACAGGTCCCCTCTCGTTCTTGGGTATCGCCAATGCAAATGTGGCCAAAATGGTGATCAATGAGATCAACGCAAGGGGTGGCTTGTTGGGACGGAAGATCGATCTGTACCTCGAGGACAGCGCAACGACCGATAGCGTTGGGGAGGCCAAGGCGAGGAAGCTCGTCCAGCAAGATCAGGTCGACGTTGTCTTCGGGGGCATCTACAGCTCCATGAGACAAGCCATCAAGGGCCCTGCTGTCTTGCAGGGCAAGAAGCTCTACATCTATCCGGAGCAATACGAGGGAGAGGAATGCCACCCGCTGATCTTCTGCACCGGCCCGGTGCCAGCTCAGCAGGTTGAATCCACGATTCCATGGCTGATGCAGAAAACCGGAGCAAAGAAGTTCTACTGCCCATCGGCTGATTACATCTGGCCGCACACGATGAACAGGAAGCTACGTGAGGTGGCAACCGTCCATGGCGGCTCGATTGTCGGCGAGGAGTACTTTCCGCTCGACCACACCGACTATAGCGCGACAATCGAAAAGATCATATCCAGCGGAGCCGAGGTGGTATTCAACACGATAGTTCCGCCCGGCCTGGGGTCGTTCCTCGAACAACTCCATCAGTCCGGCTTCATGAAGCGCGGCGGCCACCTCGTGTGCACGTACTTCGAGGAGAACTTCTTGGGCTTCTTTCCGCCGGAACAAGTGGAGGGCCTATACAGTTGCCTCGACTACTACCAGAACGTCAGCGATCCCTTTAGCAAGGAACTGTTGGCGAACTATGACAAGCTCTATCCAGGCGACGCCAAATTCACCGCTGGCAGCGCAGCCACCGGCATGTACCGGGGCCTGAAACTCTGGGAGGCTGCGGTAGAAGAAGCGGGCTCGCTAAGCCAGGATGATGTGGTCAAAGCACTGGACCACGCGAAGATTGCACAGGGGCCAGGCGGCCCGGCTGAAATGGTGCCCGGCCAGCATCACGTCCGGATGAACATGTATATCGCCCAGGTGAAGGGCATGAAATTCGAAATCGTCAAGAACCTGGGGGCCATGGATCCGAAGGAGTGTATGCAAGGAATGAAGTAAGCGACCAGGATTCCACGGCTTTGCGCGCTGTGCATCCAGTGTGACGCGTAACGGCTGTATCTGCCCCATCCGGATGACCGCGAAAGTCTTGCATTTCAGCCGGCCAATGCCATGAAACAGGAAGCACAGGCACCTGCCGAGCGTTACTGTTTGCATTTTGAAGTATTGCGGAATTGCGTCTGTTTGGGTTGGGTGACGCCATGGCAACTTGCGCCGAAGCCAGACAGAGAAAGCGCGCCAGGCCATAGCCCGGCGCGCTTCTGCCAATGCAATACACACGGCATCCTGACCGGGCACCCGTACTGCGTTCCTCTCAGTGCGCGGTCAGCTCGCAGCAGTGACGAGTGTTCCGCTAACGACAGAGCCTCGGGATTCAATCACTCTGGCAACGTCCTGCTTAAGCAGATAGACAGAGACGACCAGCAGCACAAGATCCTTCAGAAGGAAGGCCGAAACTATTGTCATCGCGGGGAAACCGCCAGCGGCAGCTTCCCATGCGCCAGGAACGAATGGCATGATTGTAAGCGTAGCAGTGAAGCTGAACGTTGAACCAAGAGCGCCCAACACCCCCAGTTTCTTATTCCAGAATCCCAAGAGCAATAGCGAGCCAAAGGTCCATTCTGCGGCTCCCAGGAATAGGCTCGTGCCTTTAATGCCCAAGACAGGGATCATCCAGAAGATGAGCGGTCCGTGGTTGATCAGTGGAAGCAGCCCTCTGATTTCGGCCTCGAACCATTTATCGTAGCCAAACCACGCGAATATGATCACCATCGCGGCGCGGAGAAGATGGTAATCGAGGTCGCGCTTCAGAAGACCCGAACGACCCAATATATCGATGAGGTATTTCATTTTTTCCTCCATGTTGGAGCTGTGAACCCTCCGGCCACGGTGCCGGGTTGAAGTGCAACGATTTGAACGTGCGACATTGGAAACTCCTTTCGACGGTCCGCTTCGTCAGTGAGACAAGTATGTGCGTCAGGCGTGATCCTTGTAACGCTCAATCGGCTCGAAAACATGCTCACCGTCAGTGAACGCGCTGCGCGGCTCATGTACCGACCGTGCACCATCGGTATAGGGGTCGCGTGGCGCAGTCACAGAACGCGCACCATCGAGAAACCGATCGCGCTTATCCGTAACGCTGCCTCCGGCAGATGCGTGAGGGCCCCAGGCGCCGGAAATGCGGGCATTCTTTTCGTAGGGGTAGTCGCCCTGCATTGCATGTACAACGGTCGTCGCCGCGCCGAGCGCTAAGGCAATGGTATTGACAACAATCGCTTTGGTGAGCAGTTTCATGATGAACCTCAAGTGTTGTTTATTTTGGAATCGCGCACGCTTTGCTCGCTGTACGCCACCAATGAATGGGATGACCGGATCCATTACAGTCGGTTGTCCCGTTAGGTCTTCAATGACCAGAAAATGCGTTTGAACCGTTCTGGTGGACCCAGACACCTCTTGCTGCAGGGATATCAGGGAGTAGGCTGACTAGTTCGACAGCCGTGTTCCCTGGGCGGGCGGCGAAGGTCCAGGCGGCGGACGTAGCTCCGAAGTCGAAGCGGACGGTTTCTCCCGCATGCACTGACACGGCCCGGGTCTGCGGTGTGACTCGCACTGTTCGCGCCCCATCGACAGATGAAGCTGCTTCGCCGAAAAGCCTGGCGACGGAGGATGCTGGCGGGCATCCAGGATCAACCGTTTGAGCCGCGAAGCAGGTTGCGCTTACCGCAGCCAGTGCAGCGACCGCCATGAGACGTACAGCGTTGCCAAGAGGAGTTCTGGTACCTCGGGAATGTCTGGTCATCGTTGACTCCATAAAGGAGGTTGTTGGTGACCTGTACTGTATGTCCTGCGCGTGAGCTTGTTGAGGCCTGAACGAGTCAAGATACTGCTCAAAAGTATCAGGCGGCCGTTCTTTCGTTCCTTGGCGCCTGGCTTGTGCCTTCGAAAAGCAAAGCCCGCCGGGGCGGGCTTTGCTTTTCCAGGCGAGCGTCGCAAACGCGGGCAATTTCCGCGCGATGGAAAGATGATCTCCCCTGGATGCAAGATTGCGCCAGGAGTCAGGATTTATGCCTGGCGAGACGGGTAGAAGCGATTTCTTTCCAGTGTGCCGATGAATCGCTTCGGCAAACCCGATGAGATCGCCACGGCAATCGAATTCCTGCTGTCAGAAGACGCTGCGCTCATCACAGGTCGGACGCTTTTCGTCGATGGCGGCGCGTCGGTCGGAAAGTCGCTGGTCCAGGGCCGTCGGCGCAAGCTCGCTACTCCGTTGGCTCGTACCCGGCTACAGTCGACTGGTCCAAAGGAAGACCATCCTCCTCGGCACGCTCATCGGCATGCGACGGAGCGCCGATGGTCCGACGCCACTGGGCGGGCGTCATGCCCAGCAGCTCTGTAAATGCCCGCCGGAACGCAGCGACCGATTGATTCCGCGACGGCAATAGCGATACTTTAGAGCATTCTTTTGAGTCTGTTAGGCCTCGGCAAGCTCATCTTGCGTACCTAGACTAGAGCCTCACCTAACCGATTTCCTCAGGAGTCAATGATGAGCCGTATTACCGTACCAGCAATCGATTCAGCAGTTGGTGCCACCGCTGATGTCTACGCACAGGTCAAGCGGGCGACCGGTGGTAGCGTCCCCAACCTCTTCGCAGCGCTCGGTCATATTGCGCCCGCCACGCTCAAGGCCGTACTGAACGCCGAGGGTGCTCTCGCAACCGGCGGCCTCAGCAAGCAAGACCTGGAGACGATCAAGCTGCTGGTCAGCGAACTGACTGGCTGTGACTACTGCGTTGCCGCACACGTCATGCTTGGCAAGATGGTCGGGCTGTCGCCCGAAACGGTTCGCCGCATTCGTGCAGGCGAGTCCACCGGCGACGCGAAGCGTGACGCGCTGATTCAGTTCGTTCGCACGATCCAGGAGACGAGCGGGACCCTCAACAATGAGGCGTTCACCGCGATCCGCAGTGCGGGGTACAACGATGCGCAACTGGCGGACATCGCGCTGACGATCGGCCTGACCGTGTTCACCAACACGTTCAATCGCGTCAACGACACGGACCTGGATTTCCCTCCAGCGAACTGACGTGGCAGCCGGGGAGGACGAACCGCGAGCCGTCCTCCCCGACCCGCCGCAGATGCGGGTTTCACCCTGGATCGGCGAAGCAATCCCGACATCGGCGGTCCGACGCTCGGGCGCGTCCTCTCGTATGTCGAAAGACGGCGCACGTGGGAAGCCGCACACCGCAGGCAGGGTGGTCAAGCGTATCTACACCACCGAGTTCGCCGTGGTCGGGGGCGGTCACGCGGGGTTTAAGGCAGGCGAGCTGGCGCGCGCGGCGTCAGCTTCAAGCGGCTTCAGTGTCTTATCAGCGCGCGGCTGCGCATGAGCAGGAACGACGAGAACTGACGATCACGATTGGAGCCCTGGCAAATGAACTACGAAACGCTGTCTCTCGCCGTCGTCGACGATATCGCTACCCTTACGCTGAGCAGGCCTGACGCGCTGAACGCGCTGGCCGCCAATGCGCTGCCCTCCTACGCTGGCGACCCGTCGCAGACATCAGTCTCCGGCCTGTCGTCGGGCGCCTTCATGGCAGTCCAGTACCAAGTCGCGTACTCGGGCTCGGTTGTCGGTGCCGGTGTGGTGGCAGGAGGTCCATACTACTGCGCGGCCGGGAACATCCTTAACACGACGATCTGCATGGGGCAGGTGCCGTTCGTGCCACCGAATCCGGCCCTGATGGTAACCGCCGCGAAGGGATTCGCGTCGCTCGGTCAGATCGACCTGCTATCGAATCTGCAGAAGGCCAGGATCTATGTGTTCAGCGGAACCAAGGATACTGTCGTCTACCAGCAGGCGGTCGACGCGACGGTGTCATTCTTCAAGGAAGCCGGTGTTCCTGCATGGAACCTGCAGTATGTGAACAATGTGGCTGCCGGCCATGCATTTATCACGCCGGCATACGGCAACGTGTGCTCCGATAACGCATCCCCGTATATCAGTCACTGCGCAGTCGCCAGGCAGAAGTACGATCAAGCCGGCGCGTTGCTTCAGCAGATCTACGGCACACTGAAGCAGCCGGCGAAGAGTCTGACAGGGAGAATCGTGCCATTCGACCAGCGCGAATTCGCGACGGCCGGGACAGGCATGGCGGATACAGGGTTCCTCTATGTACCAAAGTCATGCGATCAGGGAGCGACGTGCAAAGTCCACGTGGCATTCCATGGGTGCAAGCAGTCCGAAGCTGTGGTCGGCGATGATTTCTACGCGAAGACGAACTACAACAATTGGGCGGACACGAACAACATCCTTGTGCTGTACCCACAGGTGAATGCGTCTACCGCCCCCTTCAATCCGCGAGGCTGCTGGGACTGGTTCGGTTATACCGGCGCCGATTACGCGCTGAAATCGGGTTCGCAAATGCGTGCCGTCAACGCCATGGTTGACCGGTTGCTCGCGAAACCGTAAAGCAAATCGGGAATCACCCCTTTGCGGGGTGTCACACCGCGAGCAAGTCTTGGTGGACAGTCCGCAAAGGCCGATTATGCAAACCTGTCGATTATGGAAAGTAGCGGAGTGATTTACCGCGAAAATGGCAGCAGCAAGCCGGAAGACCGGCGAGGGAAGCGGACCTTGAGGTGACTGCTACCCGATACTATTGCGCTATCGACTCAAGGTGTGCCAATAGTTTGGTCCAGTCATTGACCTAGCGTGCGCCATGAATCCAGGACGAGGTACTCCACGTCCCCACCTTGGCGCAGTAGATTTGCACTCTCCTCCACCACGAACTACTCTGACGGGGGGAATACTTCTTCTCCTTGACAGTGTCCACCGGTTTCCCGTGGAGGTCCTCATGCCGGACGATCCCTTTGCCGAACTGAAGGCGCTACTGCGCGAAGCCTGGGCAGTGTTTGCGCCGTTGGAAGCGGTTACGACGGTGCCGGCGGCTGAATTGGTCCGCCATGCGCGCGATTTTCCACAGCAATCGGTACTCGACGTCGGCGCTTGACCTTCGGTTCAGCAAGAGAGCAGAGCGACATGGCTCGCCTAATATCAGTGAACGTCGGACTTCCGCGCGATATCGAGTGGAAGGGGCGCACGGTGCGCACCGGAATTTGGAAGAAGCCGGTGCTGGGCCGCTGTCGGGTCAACTGGTTGAATCTGGACGGAGACGGTCAAGGCGACTTGGCCGGGCACGGTGGCGAGCAGCGCGCCGTCTTCGTCTACCAGATGGAATCGTATCGCTACTGGCAGGAGCAGTTGAAGCGGACCGACTTCGTCCATGGACAATTCGGCGAGAATTTCACGATCCAGGGATTGCCCGACGATGCCGTGTGCATCGGCGACCGCTATCGGATCGGCAACGCGCTATTCGAGGTCACTCAACCTCGCGTTACCTGCTATCGCGTCGGCATTCGAATGAACGAACCCCGAATGCCGGCGTTGCTGACATCCAGCGGACGGCCAGGATTCTACTTCCGCGTCCTGGAGGAAGGCGAGGTGGGCGCCGGCGACGAAATCGTGAAGGTGGGAGAGGCGAAGGAGCGGATGACAGTCGCAGAGATTAATTCGCTCCTGTATTCGCCCAATCATGCGCGCGATCGACTCGAGCGCGCATTGCGCATCGCGTCGCTTTCCCCCGGTTGGCGCTCGTCGTTTGAGGCGTTAGCGCAAATTCAAACGACTACCACGGTGAGTGGTAACGCCGGCCTCGCGCCGGCGGCAGCGTCGCATCCTGCTGCACCGGGATTCCGGGCGCTCGCCGTGACGGGGATCGATCAGGAGTCCGCGGACGTCCTCTCGCTGACGATGCGGAGTCCAGACGGTCAGCCGCTGCGCAAGGCTCTGCCCGGCCAGTACGTGGTCTTGCGTCTTCACCGGACCGTCGGCGGGCCGCCACTATATCGCAGCTATTCGCTCTCGGGTCCCCTCTCGACGGAGTGCTATCGAATCAGTGTGAAGATTGAGCCGAATGGAGCCGCCGGAACCTACCTACGGGACCATATCCGGATCGGGGACGCTCTCGATGTCAGTTCGCCTCGTGGAAGCTTCACCTTGCAACGGGGAGACCGGCCAGTCGTGCTGCTCAGCGCGGGAATCGGGGCGACACCCGTTCTGGCGATGCTGCACGCGCTGGTGGCTGTTCAGTCGACCCGGCAGGTTTTGTGGCTCCATGGGGCTCGGAATCGGCAGCTCCATCCTTTTTCCGCGGAAGTACACCGGCTCATACTCTCTCTAGTGCACGGCCGCAGCTATGTTTGCTATAGCAGCCCGGGGGCGCGCGACAAGAGGGGGGAGGATTTCGACGCTACCGGTCACCTGTCGCGACTGGTCTTCGCCGAGATCGGCGTCCCGCGTGGGGCGGATGTTTACCTTTGCGGGCCGACTCGCTTCATGGCAGAGATGAAAGAGGCCCTCGCAGACCGAGGCGTGCAACCTGAGCAGATTTACGCTGAGATTTTCAACGGCGGTGAGTCATTGACGCCCGGTGTCCTGGACGTAGCAACGCGACGCCCGCATCAGCCGAAGGACGATGCCAACACCGGTCCGCTGGTGTCGTTCGCGCGCAGTGGCGTCGCCGCACACTGGAAGCCTTCGACCTGTCAGAGCATTCTGGAACTGGCCGAGGAGTGTGACGTGCCCGTCCGATGGTCGTGCCGCACCGGCGTCTGTCACAACTGCGAGAGCGGATTGATTTCAGGGTCCGTCACCTACCATCCTGATCCACTCGATCTGCCTGCGGCGGGTAATGTCCTGATCTGCTGCGCCCGGCCGGAGGACGATGTGGTGATTGACATCTAAGCGTCGCAAGTGGCGGCATGGACAGGGGCCGTCCACCTTCGAGCCGGACAAGGTCGAGGTATTTCTCAATGAAAACAAACTCGCCCTCGAGCCGGGTCAGTTGGGTCACGCCGCATGGGATCGACCGAGGACTGGTAGGCCATATTCGGCTTACCCCTCCTTGAGCCGCTTGCGGTGTGCCGCAACCTTGGCGCGGTTGCCGCAACTTGCCATGCTGCACCACCTGCGGGCGTGCCCGCGCGTGTGATCGGCGAACGTCAGTGTGCACCCCTTGCCCTCACAGGCCTTCACGTACCTGAAATCTTCCTTGCACACGAGCTTTGCCAGGGCCTCGGCTATCGGCATCAGCAACGACTCCGCTGATTGCCAACGCCGCTTGGCACGAAAGGCGAACCCCGAATCCGCAATAGCGACGATTTCTCCATACTGCTCATCACGCTCAAGCAAGCGGTTCAAGGGTTCGAGGTCCTTCAAGTCCTTGACAAGCAGGGGGCGTCCTTTTTTCTTCTGCACAAATCCCCTGAACCACTCTCGCAGGTCGCGTGCTTTCGCTGCGATTTCATCCAGTTGCGCAGGGGCGTACTGCGACCGCATCGCTCCGAGCACCTCGGTCGGCACTAGTCCAGCCTGTTCCAGCCAAGCCATCAAGCCTTCCCCATCGCTGATCCAGTCGACCTGTTCATCAACGGGCGTCGCGACCGAGTTCAGGAAATCGAGCCCTGGCGCATCGGCGACGAAGATCGCCGGAATCTGTCTGTAGTCCATATCGAACGATAACTGTTTCACTGCACATACTGTAACCACTAAAAACCATCTTGACAAGTTACAACGATGTAGTAACCTGTAAAACATACGAATGAGGGTTACCGAGTCGATACGTGGCTTATCCGTTGCCGGTTGGATCGCATGCGGATAAATGGGGTGTCGGCGGATCTGGTCAACGCTTATCGTTCGACTCGAAGCAAATGGGAAGCGTGACCCGTGAAGGCGAGCGTTGCTACCTGTTTCGCTCGAGAATCATTAGTTCACTTGTTGAAGGAATAAATGTCCATTACTACCTATCGCCATGCCGACGTTGACGGTTTCGAGGTGTTCTATCGGGAATCTGGCCGAGTGGGAGCGCCAAAGTTGCTACTGCTTCACGGATTTCCGAGTTCGAGTCACATGTTTCGGGACCTTATGCCCCGACTGGCGGCCCGGTACCATGTCGTCGCTCCAGATCTGCCGGGATTTGGTCTTTCCGACATGCCGAGCCGCGACACTTTTGCGTACACATTTGACAACATCGCGAGTGTGATCGACCGCTTTACCGAGGTGATCGGGTTCGACCGGTTCGCCATTTACGTGTTCGACTACGGTGCACCTACGGGATTTCGGCTCGCGCTGAAGCATCCGGAGCGAATCGCCGCAATAATCTCGCAAAACGGGAACGCCTATGAAGAAGGTTTGAGCGACGGGTGGAACCCTATTCGGGCATATTGGCAGGACGCTTCTCACGCCAATCGGGAGGCACTTCGCGTCATGCTGACGAAGGAGACTACCGTATGGCAGTACACGCACGGTGTGCGCGATACGACGTCTGTGTCCCCGGATGGCTACTCGCTCGACGACTACTATCTGAGCCGCCCCGGCGCAGACGAGATCCAGCTTGACCTGTTCGGCTACCAGAGCAACGTCGCGCTGTACCCCGCATTCCAGCAGTATTTCCGCAACCACAAGCCTCCCTTCCTTGCTGTCTGGGGGAAGAACGATCCGTTCTTCCTGCCCGCAGGGGCTGAGGCATTCAAGCGCGACATCCCCACCGCGGAAGTCCGCTTCGTCGATACCGGCCACTTCGCGCTTGAGACGCATGCCGCAGAAATTGCAGCGGCCATATCCGATTTCCTTATTGGATGACATGTGGACCCCAGTGCCAAGCATAGGAGTAGCCACATGCGCGAAATTGTGCTCGAGAACTTCCGGGTCTTGACTGACTCGTCCAAACCGAGTTGCCGGTAGAAAAGCGGCGCCACCTGATGGTGGCAAGTGACGGAAATGATTATCGAATGTCGGCGCTAGCTGCCGGCGGTGCTATTGCTATAGGAGTAGCGACGTGAAAGCGATTGTTCTAGAAGGTTTTGGTGGTCTCGAAGCTTTGGTGTACAAGGAAATCCCCAAGCCCGAGCCAAAGGAAGGAACCGTAGTCATCAAGATCAAGGCGTTCGGCATCAACCATGCCGAGATGCACATGCGTCGCGGCGAATGGGCTGAAGCCGCACCGGTGAGCGGTATTGAATGTGTCGGTATCGTTGAAGCATGCCCCGGCGGCGAGTTCGCCGTGGGCACCAAAGTAGCGACAATGATGGGCGGCCTTGGTCGTACGATCAATGGGAGCTACGCGGAGTACACGCGCGTACAGGCGAGGAACGTGGCGGTGATCGAGTCAGATCTTTCGTGGGCGGAGCTGGCTGCCATCCCGCAGTCATACGCGACAGCCTGGACATGTCTGTTCCGTAACCTGAAAATTCAACGTGGGCAGACTATTCTGATTCGCGGTGCGTCGTCTGCATTCGGGCTTGCCGCAGTCAACATGGCGGTGGCTGCTGGGCTGACGGTAATTGGCACTACGGTTAGCACATCGAGCTTTGAACATCTAAAGGCGCATGGCGTGGACCGTTGCGAGATAGAACGGCCCGATCTTGCGCAGCATATCGCGGAGCGCAAGCAATTGGATGCGGTGCTGGATCTTGTCGGTAACAGCACGATGCTGGATTCGCTGTCCATGGTTCGCCGTGACGGAAAAGTATGCCTGGCGGGCTGGCTTGGCGGACTGGCTCCGATTGCCGATTTCAATCCGCTGCTCCAAATGCCGAGCGGCGTGGATTTGACATTCTTCGGCAGTTTCGTGTTCGGGACGCCGGGTTTCCCTCTGTCGGATGTGCCACTTCAAACGATTGCAGCTGACGTCGCCGCGGGGAAGTACTCGGCAAAGCCGTGGAGGGTCTTTCGTTTCGACGAGGTTCCCGAGGCGCACCGCATCATGGAAGCCAAAGAAGCAAAAGGCAAGATGGTAGTTGTGCATGACGAGTAAACGTTCGGATTTGACCGGACGTGGTTGGCGATCGCGCGGGAGCGCGGTCGCGTGACCGAAGGCGACATCGAGGCAATCAAGTCGGCGAGCGACGATGACAGCCAGGTCATCGAGATTTGGCAAAACTTGAAAGCACGGTTCGATACTTGGGGATCAAAGTAGACGACGCGCTCGAAATGGCCGAGCAAACCGAAGTGTGACAACCTGATGGATGTTCGGCGAGCGGTCGCTTGCCGGCCATCTACGGTCGTTTACCGCGGCATCAAGGAGACCTTCGAGGGTCGGCCTCGCCGCATAGAACAGACGCTTGCCTGACTGACGCGCCTTGCCATTTGTGCAACGTGGATTGGCATTCAAGCTTCGGCAGCAGGAGTCAGGCCGGCCGCCTTCGCACCGGTCTTCTCCAGGTTGCCCAGGGCCAGGAACAGGCCAATGCCACCTAGAATCATCAGCGTGCCCAAGACAAACAGGCCATTGTTGAGACTGCCTGTCGTAGCCTTGATCCAGCCGATCATGGTGGGACTGAAGAAGCTCCCCAACTGACCCAGGCTGCTAATGACGGCAATCCCCCCCGCGGCGCCAACGCCAGAGAGGTAGCGTTGCGGAATCGCCCAGAAAACAGGCAGGGCCGAGAATGAGAACGTCACGGCAATGGCAAGCAACACCAGCGCAGCCGGCAGGCTGTGTGTCCAGAAGGCCAGGACGAACAACGCAATGCCGCCGCCGAACGTACAGGCGAGATAGTGCCAGCGTCGCTCCTGCTTCGCGTCGGAATGTCTGGAGATCAACAGGATTCCGATTGCCCCGATTCCGTACGGAATCGCGCTGAGATAGCCGACCTCAAAGATCGTCTTCGCACCGGCGCCCTTGATCACGGCCGGTAGCCAGAAGCTGATCGCCATCGTTCCACAGACCAGCGAGAAATAGGCAGCAGCCAGGAGATACACACGCGCATCCCTCAGCACGTCCCTCATGGAATTCGCTGCACCTTCAGTCTTCAGTCTGTCTTCTTCGCTCAGCCTGGCGAGCACGGTATCGCGCTCCTGCGGTGTCAGCCACGCGGCGCTGCGCGGACCGTCATCGATCATCCAGTAGGCCATGATCCCAAGTACTACCGCTGGAATTCCCTCCAGTATGAACATCCATTGCCAGCCTCTGAGACCATAAAGCCCATTGGTATGGTCGATGATCGTTCCGGACGCGATTCCGCCCACGACGCCGGCAACAGCAATGCCCGCGAACATCCACGAGATCGCGGAAGCTCGCCTACTTGATGGGAACCAGTAGGCCAGATAGAGTACGATCCCCGGGAAAAAGCCGGCCTCGAACAGGCCCAACAGGAAACGCATCACGTACAGTTGCCAGGGTTCAACGACAAATGCCATCCCGGCCGAAACCAGACCCCAGCATGCCATGATCCGCACGAACGTCCGGCGGGCGCCGATCCTGTGCAGGAGAAGATTACTGGGAACTTCGAACAGGAAATAGCCGAGAAAGAAGATCCCCGCGCCCAGCCCGTAAACGGCATCACTGAAACCGAGATCGCCCTTCATCTGCAACTGCGCAAAGCCAATATTGATACGATCAATGAAGGCAACAACGTAGGCAACAAAAAGGAAGGGAATCACGCGTAGAGTGACTTTCTTGTAAAGTGCGTCCTCCACCGCGGCGCAGCGGTGTTGATTCATGGGGGTCATGTTTGTCTCCGGATGCCTCTGCTTGCCAGCAGAAGTCGTTTTATGCAGCGCTGCCGTTTCCGTAGGCGCAACTGTCGATGAACAAGGCCGGTTCTTTCGGCCGCCCCGTGAAGCCAGGGGCTTGAATCAGCGATATAGGACAGGTTTCTCTGACCGTCACCGTCTTCGCGTTTGCGTGAATCCTGCCAAGCCTGACATCAGGCTGGAGAGTGGAAATTCTCTGGCCAACGTAGCCAGGTTATTGCCAACAATGCGCGCCGTGCATTCGATTCGAAAGCACCGTGAGCCGTCGCAATAATTCATTCGATCTCGTGGGCCTTGGCACTTTCGAACGTTTTGACTAATTCTCCGGTCGCCGGGTTGATTGGCTTATATTCCATCTTGCAGTCCTCGCTGTGTCAGTCGAATCCTTCAATCAAATGCCTTCGCATTCGCTCTCCCTGACATCGATCGGATTGCGCCAATGGACATCCTGAATATGGACGGCAAATGGTTGCAGATAGTGCCAGAGCCGTGCTGCCTGCATAGCGCACTGCAAATGCCGGGTGCTCGCCGGAGCTCCTGAATCTTGTCACCGTTCTTGCATCGTTGGCTCATTCTGGAACTGATCTTGCCGGCTGACAATTCCATTGGGAAAGGACGCAGCGTTCACTGCCAGTTAACTTGGCGCCGTCGACACCAGTCTCCAAAATCGGATGGGATGGGCACGTCGGTTAGTGCGCACCTTGTGTGGCCTCGTGTGACGCAGGCGGCCACTTCAGCCGCAGACATGATGTGTATTCCGACGGCCTTTTGGACGCGAAAGCACCGGCGGCCCGCAGTTTGGTCAGACTAAACCAGTGGTTTTAAGGGTCGATTGCGTCGCGGCGTCTCTGCCGTCGCTCGATCGTTGTGACGCCTCGCTGACAGCTACAGGCTCACTTCCTGGTATTCGACGCTGGATCCCGGGCTTCCAGGCTGCCGTCCGGACCAGTACCGGACTGCGGACGGCGGCCTCCGGGGCATTCGTCTGCCGCCGCGGCGAGCCCTGCCAGGGCTGGTTGGCCATCGTCGATGGACTGCTCAAGGTATGCAACACATCGGCCGATGGCAGGTTGATGACATTCGCCGGGATTCCGGCCGGCTCATGACCACGCACTTTGCAACAGGTACGAATAGCGGGGCCTTGTTCTACTTAGGCATCTTTGGCAAGGGACCTCGCCTTCGGCTGGTGTCTTAGGGTCGGGACGCCCCGCAGAACAACGGACGGGACCCGGATTGGCTGGTGTGTCGTCGAAGAATGACAATAGCCAGTGTCCGCGCCGTGATTCCCTTGTGGAGGGTACGCAATTTTTATGAGAAGATTGTGCGCCGGAAGAGCCGCGAAAGACCGTTGGGCTCGATGGTGCGTCCAACGCTTTCTCGCACATGCCAGGACCCAGCCATAGGCAAAGCTGCTGATCGGCGTTTCAGGTTGCGCCTTTAGCGGGATTCGCTTGCCTAAGGATTTCTGAATAGACGACATTCGCCAGGAGACTCGATGAATCCGAAACCAGGTTTGCGGTGGTGCGCCGCGATTGCGTCCCTTTGTCTGACGACGAGCTTCGCGCCGTCCTCGTACGCGGCTTCCGTTACCCCTGTTGCCGCTGAGAACGGTATGGTCGTAACGGCCCAACATCTGGCCACCAGGGTAGGCGTAGATGTGCTCAAGCGCGGTGGCAACGCTGTCGACGCTGCGGTGGCGGTGGGTTACGCGCTGGCCGTGGTGTATCCGGCCGCGGGCAATCTGGGCGGCGGCGGTTTCATGACCATCCAGTTGACCGACGGCCGCAAGACATTCCTTGACTTCCGCGAGGTCGCCCCAAAGGGTGCCACGGCGAACATGTACCTGGACAAGGAGGGCAACGTCATCAAGGGCGCCTCCACCAAGGGCCACCTGGCCGTAGGCGTACCCGGCACCGTGTCCGGCATGGAGTACGCTCGCCGGAAGTACGGCACGATGAAGCGCGCCGACCTGATGGCTCCGTCCATAAAGTTGGCCGAAAACGGCTTCAGGCTCGACCAGGGCGACGTGGACATGCTGCACACCTCGACCAAAGACTTCCAGGCGGACCCGGCCTCCGGCGCAGTCTTCCTGAACAAGGGCCAACCGTTCGAGGTGGGCCAGAAGCTGGTACAAGGCGACCTGGCCAAGACGCTGCGTGCGATCAGCGCCATGGGAACCGAGGGTTTTTACCAGGGCTGGGTGGGCCAGGCAATCGTCGCTTCCAGCCAGGCAGGTAAAGGCCTGATCACGCAGCAGGACCTTGACTCCTACAAAACGCGTGAACTGGCGCCGGTAGAGTGTGACTACCGCGGCTATCACGTCGTGTCGGCGCCACCGCCAAGCTCGGGTGGTGTGATCATTTGCGAGATGCTCAACATCCTGGAAGCCTATCCGCTCAAGGAACTGGGCTACCACTCAGCGCAGGCCGTGCACTACCAGATCGAGGCCATGCGTCACGCTTATGTCGACCGCAACAGCTACCTGGGCGATCCGGACTTTGTGAAGAACCCGCTGGACCGCCTTCTGGACAAGAACTACGCGGCTAAGATCCGTGCCGCGATTGACCCGAAGAAGGCGGGCGTGTCAAAGGACATCAAACCTGGCGTGGAGCCGCATGAGGGCAGCAACACCACCCACTACTCGATCGCCGACAAGTATGGCAACGCCGTGTCGGTCACTTACACGCTCAACGACTGGTTTGGCGCCAAGGTCATGGCGGCCAAGACGGGCGTGACCCTGAACGATGAGATGGACGACTTCACCGCCAAGGTCGGAGTGCCGAACCTGTATGGCCTGGTACAGGGCGAGGCCAACTCTATCGCCCCGGGCAAGCGCCCATTGTCCTCGATGAGCCCGACCATCGTCACCAAGGACGGTAAGCCGGTGATGGTGGTGGGCACGCCAGGCGGCAGTCGCATCATCACAGCCGTGCTGCAGACCATGATCAATGCCATCGACTACAACATGACCGTGCAGGAAGCCGTCGACATGCCTCGCTTCCATCAGCAATGGCTGCCGGACCTGACCAATGTGGAGGACTATGCGCTGTCGCCGGATACTCGCAAGATCCTGGAGGACATGGGGCACCACTTCGGCCCGCCACAGCCTGCCAACCATCTGGCGGCGATCATCGTCGGGGCGCCGTCGCTCAACGGCAAGCCAGTGGGCAACAACCGCTTCTATGGCGCCAACGACCCGCGGCGCAACACTGGGCTGGCCGCCGGTTATTGATCGTCATCGCACGATGGAAGCCCGCTTCGGCGGGCTTAATGAGATGGTCGCCCCCCACCCTACACGCGGGTAACGCGGTAGGGTGTTTTCTTTTCTGGAGGCCATCATGCAGAACGTCACGCTGTCGTCCCAAAACGTTTCCGCCGTTAGACTGACTGCATAGGTGGCTTCCAGAGGTGAGCAAGGTGCAAAGTCCATCGTCTGCCAGTTCGATCAGGCCAACTGTCACGCTCTCTTCCGTTCGGCCTATTTATCGTTAGACGCCAAGGAGACATCATGACAGTCAAGCGTATGGACAACGTCGGCATCGTGGTAGAAGACATCGACGCCGCCATTGAGTTCTTCACTGAACTCGGTCTCGAGCTCGAAGGGCGTGCGCCAATCGAAGGGGACTGGGCAGACGGCGTCACTGGCTTGCGCGACATGCGCGTCGAGATTGCCATGATGCGTACGCCGGACGGTCACAGCCGGCTCGAGATGTCCCGATTCCTCGCACCGCCCGTGGTCGCCGATCACCGCCGCGCCCCGGTGAACGCCCTCGGGTACCTACGCGTCATGTTCACCGTGGAGGACATTTACGATACGCTCGTCCGGCTCTGCAAACGCGGCGCGGAGCTCGTCGGCGAAGTGGTCCAGTACGAAGACACGTATCGGCTCTGCTACATCCGAGGCCCCGAAGGAATTCTCATCGGGCTTGCCCAAGAACTCGGGCAGCAGGCCACCCGATGAGCACATGTGACAGGTACAGACGTGATTGGGGTGCGCACTCGCGGAAGTCTAAGCTGAGACTCCGGTATTTCAGTCATGCAAGCCTCCAGCGCCAGGTTCTGGCATTCGCCTCTTCGCCAAGTTTGGCCAACCCATCGCGTAGCGCAGTCTTGAGTACCTTGCCGTTACTGTTCTTCGGTAATTCTTCGATGAACAGATAGGCTTTCGGCCGCTTGAATCGGGCAATGCGTTGCAAGCACCACTGGTCAAGCTCAGACATGGCCACCCGCATCCCGGTCTTCAGCACGACGAGAGCTACCGCTTCCTCTCCCCAGTCAGGATGGCGCCGGCCGACCACGGCGACTTCGGCCACCGCTGGATGAGTGAGCACAGCATCCTCCACCTCGCGCGGGTAGATATTGGAACCACCGCTGATAATCGTGTCCTTGCTGCGGTCTTTGAGGGTGAGCCGACCATGCGCATCCTGGCATCCGACATCGCCGGTGTGTAGCCAGCCGTTGCGCAGCGTCGCCGCACTGGCCCCCGGGTTGTTCCAATAGCCTTGCATAACGGTGGCGCCGCGCACCAGTACCTCGCCGATTTCCCCCACCGCGAGCGCACGGTCCTCGGCATCGGCGATGCGAATCTCCACGCCGGGCAAGGTACGCCCGACCGAAGACAGCGCTTCAAGATCGCCGGCGGCATGGGCGCCGGCGATCTCGGCGGGCGACTGAGCGGTGATCGTCATCGGACTTTCGCCTTGGCCGTAGATCTGGGCAATCTTGGGCCCCAGGCAGTCGAGTGCGGCGATCTCGTCCTCCACATAGAGAGGCGCGCCACCACAGACAACGACCTTGAGTCTGGAGAGGTCGGCTCGGGTCCGGCGTGCATACTCGACCAGGCGGTTGAGCATGGTCGGCGCCGCAAAAAAGCTCGTGCGTGGGTGTGCGGCGACGAGGCTGGCCAGCTCGGCGACATTGAAGCCTCCGGAAGGTGGAATCACTTGACTCGCGCCCTCGGCAATGTGGGGGACCATATAGAGTCCCGACCCGTGGGACATTGGCGCAGCATGAATCAGGCTGTCGCCAGGAACGATGCGTGTGACAGCGCTGGAATAGGCCCGGGACATGGCGGCGAGATTCCGGTGCGAGAGCATGACGCCTTTGGACTTGCCCGTCGTGCCGCTGGTGTAGAACAGCCACGCGAGGGCATCCTCGGCGACGTTGGTCACCGGCGTGCCTTGTGTCGCGAAGAGGGCGTGATAGCCAGTGGAGCCGACGACGATGGCCCTTGCGTCAGGCACTGCTTCGAAATCGGTGACAAAGCAGAGGCCGGCACCACTGTCCTGCATGATGCTATTGATTTCACGCGGATGCAGCTTGGCGTTGATCGGTACAGCACACAACCCCGCGTGCCAGATGCCGTACAAAAGCTCGATGTACTGCGGGCAGTTCTTCATGACCAGCGCCACCCGTTCTCCGGCATGTAGTCCGAGCCAGTCTCGCAAGCCGCAGGCGCAGCGCGCGACGCGGTCGGCAAGCTGCTCGAAGGTGCATAGCTGATCGGTGCCAAGGAAGAGCGCTGCCTGATCAGGATAGGCGCGGGCAGTGCGGACGAGCATGTGAGCAAGGTTGGGGTTCATGCTGCCTTCCCTTCAGGTACTGGCTGGATTCTTTCCGCGCAGGCCAGTCAGGCTGGGCGCGGCCGTGAAGTCGTAGGTCATGACTGCTTCTACCCGGACAAACGCCAACGTGGCGCTTGTCCGGGTCGTGCTGATATTCCCTGTTCCTCAGGGGAGCAGTTGTTCAGGGGGCAGGCATTGCCTGCCCCGCCCTCACCCGGCGATCAGTCCGGGGCGCGCTCCGGCACCGGCAGGTGTACCCATTCCTTATAGAAGGCCTCGATGTCTGGCTCGAAGTCGTGGATCACGGGATACCATGGGGTGGGGGCCTCGACGTCGTGCATGGTGCCGCACGCCGGGCAGTAGTACTCGCGATATACCTGCCACTGGGTATCCGGGGCCATCAGCCTGGGATAGACCTCGGTCATCGCCTCCTCGGTGTCTCGCACGTAGATCGAGGCATGCAGCTTCCAGTTCTCGCGGTAGTCGCAGAACTCGTGGCCGCAATCGCACTTGACCACCCACTTCCTGGTGCCGGCCGATTGCACAATATGCATGTGCGGGCCGAGCGGAAGCACGATGCGGTCCGGGAAGCTCACCTTGGCCTGCAGGGCGGCCAGGTACTGCTCGAACCGGCTATCATCCTTGGGCATCGAGAGCATGCGGAAGGTGGTTTCCCAGTCCAGGGAGCCTTCGACGAGGTGGGCGACCTGTTCATTGGTGTAGGCAGACATTCTTTAACTCCTTGATTCGGTGATTACTCTTCGACCTGGACGACGGTGGTGACGTCGGGCAGCAGGGAGAGGTCCATCCGGTGCTTGGCGCCGTAGGACGGCACGCCAAGTTCTTCCTCCAGCAACTGCCAGTCCGCGGGGAGATTCCAGAATGCCTTGAACTCCCGCGTGAACTTCTCCGACAGGGCGAAGCTGGTGGCGAACATGTGTTGCACCTGGACGGACGCGTGCTTGTTGAGGATGCGTTCGCGCTCTTCCTTCATCCATTCGCGGGTTGGCAGGGACCGGGCCAGGCGTTCCTTGCGGATCTCGGCACGGCGGGCCTGGGTTTTGCCTGCATCCACCGTGAACACGCCCTTGGCGTCCTGGGTGAAGACGGCGCCATAGACCTTCTGCGCATATTCCGGCAGCAGGAATTTCTGGTTGAGGTCCGCCTCGACGGCCTTCGGATCCCGGTCGATCGGGTCACCAAAGCCTGGGCCCCCGCGCAGGTAGTTGAGGTACAGGTCGTGGTTGGCGTAGCAGTCCTCGGTGGTGATGCACTGCTTGTCACGCTTGACCACGGCAGTGGCATCGATGTGGCGCTCGTAGTCCGGGTTGCCCGGATCGATGTCGCCGCCCAGAGGCAAGGAATCGCCGATGGCGATGCGTTTGTCCAGCCCTGTCTTGTGTGCCTCGAAGCGGTAGCCAGTGGCTGAGGGATAGCCGCCCATCATGCCCCAATCGCTATTCATGAAGCCGTTGCCCATGAAGAACATGGTCCAGTCCTGGGCATTCCACACCATGCGCAGCGTTTCGAAGCCGCAACCGCCACGGTACTTGCCATACCCGCCGGAGTTGGCCTTGACGTTCCGGCCGAGGTAGAGCAGTGGCTCGGCCATCTCCCAGATCTCGATGTCACCCATGTCGCCTTCCGGGTTCCAGATGGCGGCGGCGTGGTTGAGGCCATCCTTGACGGCGCAGGCGCCTGTACCGCAGGAGCTGGCCTCGAAGCTGTTGACCGCGTGGATCTCGCCATCCTGATTGATGCCGCCGCCTTGCAGCCAGTTGGAGGTGTTGGCATTACCGGCGTTGACCTCCTCCAGATATCCGCGGCTGAAATAGGACTGGGAAAGACCGCGCCACAGGGCCGCCCAGCCGGAGACCAGGAAGTGCCAGGCGTAGGCGTGGCCGGTGCGGCGGTCATCCGGGTTGCACCAGGTCCCTTTTGGCAGGCGGAACTCGGTGGCGAAGTAGGCACCGTCGTTGATGCGCTGAGTGGGCACCAGGGTCTGGCACATCATCACCCAGATTCCGGAAGTGAATGCCACCTGATGGGCGTTGAACGTGTGCCAGCCCCAGCGGCTCGCGCCTTCGAAGTCGAGGCGCCACTTGCCGTCCGGCTTGATAGTCATCTCCACCGGCGAGTGCATGATGGAGTCGAGCTTGGCGAAGGCGTTGGAGACTTGCACATCCTCGTGCTTGTATGGCACGTCGACAAAGGAGACCTTGCGGTATTTGCCCGGCAGGGTCATGGCCTTGATACGGCTCTGCAGTCCGCGGCGGCCTTCTTCGATGACCTCGTAGGTGAATTTCTCGTAAGCCTCGATGCCGTCGGCGCGAATCACCTCCTCCACCAGTTCGCGGATCATGTGGCAGCCGGCGATGCGGGTCTTTTCGTCGAGGATCCAGTACTTGGGCGTGCGCACTGAGCGCTGGGACTCGTGCAGCCAGTCGCGCAGCGGCTCGTCGTTCACGCCGGTCTTGCGGCAGGTGATCATGTAGCCGTCGCCGAAGCGCTGGGTCTGCCCGGTGGACATCGAGCCCGGCGTCACCGAGCCGGTGTCGATGACGTGGGTGACGCCGCCCACCCAGCCGATCAGGCGGCCCTCCCAGAAGATCGGCACGATGGTGGCGATATCACAGGGGTGCACGTTGCCGATGGCGCAGTCGTTGTTGGTGAACATGTCACCCGGATTGATGCCGGGGTTGAGTTCCCACTGGTTCTCGATCATGTACTTGATCGCCGCGCCCATGGTGCCGACGTGAATGATGATGCCGGTGGAAGTCAGCACGCAGTCGCCCACGGCGTTGTAGAGCGTGAAGCAGAGTTCGCCCTCTTGCTCGACGATTGGGCTGGCGGCAATCTTCTTGGCGGTTTCACGGGCATGGACCAGGCCGCCGCGCAGCTTGGAGAACAGCTTCTCGTAGCCGATCGGGTCGCTGTCACGGAATTCCAGCTTCTCGAGACCGTTGTAGTGGCCGGTGGCCTTGGTGCGCTCGATGATGCCGTCGCGGTGCTGCTTGAGCGTCTGGCCGTTCTGCAGCAGGTCGGCGAAGCCGACTTCTTTATTGCTCATCATGTTCATGGCGGGTCTCCTTACTTCACTTCCTTGAGATGGAACAGGCGGTGCTTGTCGATCGTGGTTTCGAAGCCGTCGGGCACGACGAAGGTCGTGGCGTCGGATTCGATGATGGCGGGACCCACAATGTGGTTGCCGGCCTTGAGGGATTCCATCTTCCAGAGCGCGGCATCCACCCACTTCTTGTGGCGGTAGAAGGGACGGGTACCGAGATAGGCTTCCTTGGGCGGCGTCGGGCCGGCATCCGTGTCTTCGGGCAGCACCGGCTTCTGGGTCACGACGGTGCCGCGCAGGATGGCGCCGGTGATCGAGAAGCCCAGTTCCGGCGAGCGGGCGGAGCTCGCGTAGACGCGGCCGTAGGTGTTCTCGAAGGCCTCGACGATCTGGTCCCAGTCGGCGGCGGTGGCGGCGCGGGTCACCGGCGAGACGATTTCGAGGTCGTTGAGCTGGCCCATGTACTGCATCTTGTAGCCGGGGATGAGCAGCACGTCCTCGGGCTTGTAGCCGTTGAGGACGAATTCGTCGATGACCTTGACAGCCAGTTCAGACCAGGCTTCCTGCAGGCTCTTGCAGGCGGCTTCCTTGTCGGCGTCGGGGGCGCGCTGGGCAACACCAAGGTCCACTGACTTGTCGTAGCGGTACTCGAAGTCGGCGCAGGCGCAGCCGAAGGCCGAGAAGCCGGCCGCCCAGGCCGGCACGACGACGTCTTTGAAGCCGACGCCCCCGGTGTAGCCGTAGGTGTGCACCGGGCCGGCGCCGCCGTAGGAGAAGCAGGTGAATTCCGCCGGGTTGTAGCCCTTGGCACTGATGTTGGCGCGCAGGTACTCGGAAAGGGTGAGATCGAGCAGCTCGATGACCCCGGCGGCGGCATCCTCGACCGACAGGCCGAGCGGGTCGGCGATCTGCGCCTTGATGTGGTCGCGGGCGCGCTGCACGTCGAGCTTGATGGCGCCGCCCAGGAAGTTCTCCGGGTTCAGGTAGCCGAGCACGACGTGGCAGTCGGAGACAGACACCGTGTCGAGGCCGCTTTCCGGCCAGCAGGTGCCGACGCGGTAGCCGGCGCTGTCGGGGCCGAGCTTGATCGACTTGCTGTAGGGGTCCAGGCGCACGAAGCTGCCGGCGCCGGCGCCGACCGAGTCCATCGCCACCAGGGGCAGCGAAAGGACCAGCCGGGCCATGTCGGGGTCGGACTTGATGGCGAAATTGCCCTTGGTGATCAGGGCCACGTCGAAGCTGGTGCCACCGATGTCGGAGCAGGCGATGTTCTCGTCGCCCAGGTATTCGCCCAGTAGCCTGGAGCCGATGACGCCGCCGATGGGGCCGGAGACGATGGTGCGTGCGAGTTCCTTGGCCTTCCAGCTGATTGTGCCGCCGTGCGTGGCCATCACCCGCAGGTCGAACCTGGCGCCGTGCTTCTTGAACCGGTCGCTCACCTTCTTCAAGGTCTGGCGCGAAGGCTCTGCGCCGTAAGCCTCGAGGATGGTGGTATTCATCCTGTGGCTCTCTTTGCGCGACGGGTAGTAGTCCACCGAGGCGAAGACCGGGATATCCGCCTTCAGCTTATTCAGCTCCTCGCGCACGATGTCACGGGCGCGCTGCTCGCTGGTTTCGTTCTTGTGGGACTGCAGCAGGCAAATGACGATGGCTTGTGCGTTGGCCTCTACCAGTTCCCGGGTAGCCTGGCGGACTTCGTCCTCACGCAACGGGATCACGACCCGCCCCTGCACGTCGGTACGCTCGGTGACGCCACGCGTGCGCGAGACGGGCACCAGAGGTTCATCGTAGCGGTGCGTGTTCAGGTGGATTCGGTCCTCCAATGCATAGCCCAGATAGCTCTGCAGGGCGCGGCCCATCGAATGAATCTGCTCGAAGCCGCGGTTGCAGATAAGGCCAACGGCGAGACCCTTGCGCATCAGGATGCGGTTGAGCATGGCCGTACCGGAATAGACACAAGTCACCAGTTCCGGATAGACGTCGTCCACTGTCCGGTCCCAGTGGGCGAGAGCATCTTCGGAAGAGTTGTAGATGGCAAGCGATTCGTCGCCGGGATTGCTCTGCGCCTTGCCGACCACGAAGCGGCCATCGGAGCGCACGAAGAATGTGTCGGTCATCGTGCCACCAGCATCGATGCCCATCACCTGTACGGTGGACTGCGATTGCATACTGCCTCCTGTCATTGATGTAGTCATGGTGGGATCTCCCACAACCCATCCATGGCAAAGCTTGTGCCAGACCTGGCCGGCACCAGGGAGCCGCCCCGCAAGGCGATTGAAATCAAGGAGTTGCCGGCATTCCTTGGCCACATCCCTGGCCACATCCCTGGTCGGGGGGCCAGGTGTCGCTGTCCGGATTCCCGACGCTCTGCGCAGCGGTGTCCGGGAATCGGACGCTTTCCGGACAGCGATCGATGCGAATGGCATCAGGCAAGCCCCGGCATTTACGAGTTGGAGACCTGACGGTTGCCCAATGCGGATCGCGCCAGGCGCGGGCACGTAGGCCTGCCTGTCGCCGCCGAGGCGAACTTCGACTTTCCTGTGCTCCGCCACGCAGATCGCTTGTAGCGCTGGCACGCGCTATGCGCTGGTTTCACGCGAATGGCAGCGGAACGTGGTGAAGCCCATGAAGAATTCGGTGAGGTCAAGGCGCCTGATTTTTGAAGCGGTTGCCGAAATGGACCTGGCGATCGGAACCCATCTTGTCACCGATCGGCTTTGCTACACGCATCATGGCGTCTATGCGGGGGCCGGCAAGGTCGTGCATTACGCGGGTCTGTCGCGGTCGCTCCGTCGCGGCCCGGTGCACGAGGTCACGCTCGCGGAATTCGCGCAGGGGCATGCGGTCTGGGTTCGGCAAAGCCCCGGCGCCAGGTTCGCTGGTGTGGAAGCCGTCCAACGCGCCTACTCCCGCATCGGTGAGGATCGCTATCGCCTGATTTCCAATAACTGTGAGCACTTTTGTATGTGGTGCTTGTATGGCGAGAGCCGCAGTGATCAGATCGACGTATGGAAGTTCTGGCCACGCGGTGTGCTGGCTGCCGGGTTCAAAGTTGTCAGGCGGCTCACGGTCACAACCTCGCTAAGCGTATCCGTGCTGCGAGCAGTTTTCCGATTCGGATTCGAGGGCAGGACGTTCGCGAACTCAACGCAATCCACTTCCTGAACCTGCGCGCTGGCGCATCGCGAAAGACCAATGGCTAGTCGGCACGGACGGCCTCCGCCACATCGGCCACCGTGCATACGCTCAGCCGTTCGTGGCGGCTGCGGCTACTGCTACCGTGCTTGTCGCGGGCGCATATTGGCGCTGTCCGGTTTCCGGACACCTGAAGCCGCGATGACCGGAAACCCGACACCTTCCGGTTGGTTTGTTGCAAAGCACAAATTATTGATTTGAAAAGAGATTGATTGACTTGGTGATGGCACGCGGATACGGTTACTCTAGTCAATTGAGAGCGATCGTCCCATGCCGTTTTCTCGTTGCGGCACCCTGATCCCCCGCATCGGCGACGAACCCATCGTGGCCTCCGCCTGGGAGCATTTTGTGCAGGACCAGCCCCTGGAAGTGGCAGGTGTGCGCAGCGTCGTCCTGGCATCGTGGCAGCGGTGCCGTTCTGAGGCCGTTGACCCTGCCAGGCACTCCGCACCGGGGGCTGCCGCCGAACGTGTCCGCCAGTTGCAGCGCCAGAACCGGGAACTCTGCGATGCCGCGCGTCCGGCACTCGAGAGCCTGCGCGATATCCTGCGGGAATGCGGAACCCTCATCATGCTCTGCGACCCGGGCGGCACCGTTCTCCACCTCAATGGCGAGACCAGGGCCCGCAGCGTTGGCGAGGGGATCAACCTGGCCACCGGTGGCTGCTGGAATGAGGATGTCATCGGCACCAATGCCATCGGCACCGCGATCGCCACCGCCGCTCCGGTTCAGATCCATGCCGACGAGCATTTCTGCCTGGACGTCAAGCGCTGGACCTGTGCCGCGGCTCCCATTCTTGATCCCTTTAGTCGCACCCTGCTGGGCGTGGTGGACGTTTCTGGCGTCAAGGAAACCTTCCATGGCCACACCCTGGGCCTGGTGGTGACTGCCGCCAGGCAGATCGAGAGCGAACTGGCCCGCCGCGACGTTGCGCTCCACGAGCGGCTGCTGACCCGAGCCATCGATCATTTCATCCGTTACGCCAGCGACTACGTTGTGCTCGTCGACAGCCGTGGGCGCATTGTTCGCACTAACGGCAATGCGCAGGCGGCGCGGGAGCGCTATGACGTGCGGCTGCCCTCGGAAGTTGGCGGCCAGGTGCCAGGACTCAACCTCGCACTGTCCGAGATCGATCGGTCCTGCCAACGCCTGGAATGGCTGCGCCCCGAATGGCTGCACCCCGTGAAGGACCATGACGGTATGCTGGGTACGGTGCTGGTGATTCCGCTCGGGGTGCGCCAGAATCGAACCGCGGTATTGCTGCCCACGGCCAATACAACGCCCGCAGGTAAAGATGCATTTGGCGAAATCATCGGCGAAAGCGAGGTTTTGCAGGCAACCAAGGCACGCGCTCGCCGTATCGCCCCTCTCGATCTGCCTGTACTGCTCTTGGGCGAGACTGGAGCAGGGAAGGAACTCTTTGCCCGCGCGCTGCATCGGGCGGGTAGCCGCGCCGAGGGGCCCTTCATTGCCGTCAATTGCGGCGCTTTCACCCGTGAGCTGTTGGCTAGCGAGCTCTTTGGCTATACCGATGGCGCCTTTACCGGAGCCCGTCGTGGTGGCCTTCCGGGTAAGTTTGAGCAGGCCGACGGCGGTACGCTGTTCCTGGATGAGATCGGCGAGATGCCACTCGACATGCAGCCCCACCTGTTGCGCGTGCTGCAGGATGGCATCGTGGTCCGCCTGGGCGATACCCGCGAGCGGCGCGTTACGGTACGCGTGATCGCAGCCACTAACCGTGATCTGCAGAAAGAGATCGCCGCCGGGCGCTTCCGCGAAGACCTGTACCACCGGCTATGCGTGGTCAGCCTGCAACTACCGGCACTACGCGACCGACCTGGCGATATCGAGGCAATCATCGAGCATCTCAACAGCAAACTGGCACACAAGTATGGCTGTGCGCCCAAGCGGCTCGAACCCGCCGTGCGCCAGGCGCTTCTGGGCTATCGCTGGCCGGGCAACATACGTGAACTGCAGAATGTCTTCGAGGTTATGTTCGCGCTCGGCGACGGCGACATCATCGATACCTCTCTACTACCCCCGACCATCGCACAGATGGCCCAGGGCTCTTTTGCCATATCCACCTCAACGTCAATCCCTGTTTCATGCGGTCGCCTTGAGGAAATGGAGAGACAAGCGATACTCGATGCGATTGCGAATGCCCAGGGAAATATGTCTATGGCCGCCCGAGCGCTGGGAATTTCGAGGAGCACGCTGTACGTCAAACTGGCCGCGATTCGGGCTCAGCTCAGCAATTCAAATGCCGCCATTTAGGGGCGCGCTCGCGCACTGACGGTTGCCTGGCGAGGAAGCGATGATCGACTGCCTCCGCATGGATGGCCGCTCGCTATCATTCAATGGCCGATCCTCGGACCTCCGCCGGCGCGTAAGGAAAATTGAAGTCGAGCTGGACTGCATTTTTTCGTCCTTCACCGTCGTTCGGTGAAGACGGGAACCCGGCGTCTACCGGATGGCCGGTTGGCCGCTTCTGACTGACTCGCGCGCCGGTCCGACGGACATGAGCACTTTGCAGGTGGCTCATTATCCTCTTGAGGGAAGACCTGATCTTAGCCCCCGCCGTGGCGCGCTCTCCCGCCACGGCGGCTGGGGCTTGAAGCGTGACTGCAGGAAGGAGAGGAACAGCTTGACCCGCGCCGACAAGCGCGCGCGGCTCGCGATCAGCGCCACAACGTCCGCATCCGGCAAGACCCAGTCGGGCAGCAGACGCACAAGGCGGCCGGAGGCCAGGCTTTCGGCCACGTCCCATTCCGACCGCAAGATCACGCCCTTGCCCTCGAGCGCCCATTGCCGGGCGACCTCGCCGTCGTTGGTGCTCAGGATCGCAGGCACGCGCACGGCGGCTTCCGTGCGCAGCTTGCGAAAGCGCCAAAGGGTCACGTCCTCGTGGTTCTCGCGCAGCACGATGCAGTCGTGTCGCGCCAGGTCCTTGGGTTCATGCGGCGCGGGGCGGCGCGCGAGATAGCGCGGGGATGCGCAGAGCAGCCGCGAGTTCGGGGCGATCGGGTAGGCGACCATGCTCGAATCCGGCAGGCTGCCGATATGGACGATCAGGTCGAACCGATTGGCCTCTGCCGCGGACACGACGTCGCTGAGCGTCAACGACACCATCAGCTTGGGATGCTGTGTGTGGAAGTCAGCGATGGCCCCCGCCAGGTAGTGCCGGCCGAAGCCGAGCGGGCCGCAGACATGCAGCGTGCCAGCCACCTCACCCGAGCGCTCGCGCACCGTGTCGACTAGGGCATCCAGGTCCGCCAGCAGCGCGACGGCGCCGGCATGGAACAACTCGCCCTCCTCGGTCAGGCTGAAGCGCCGTGTGCTGCGGTGGGCCAGCTGAGTGCCGAGGTTCAACTCCAGCTGCTGTAGCCGCTGCGATACTGCCGAAGGTGTCACGTCCAGCCGGCGCGCCGTCTCCGCCAGGGAGCCGCTCTCGGTGATGGTGACAAAAAAGCGCAAGTCGTTGATGTCATGTGGCATGGCCCGAATGTTACGCCCGTCCCCCCCGCATCGTCGACTCCCGCGTTAGCACTCGGCCGTGCTGCCGCAGCCGTGCTCCTCGTATGCGCGGGCGTTTCCGGTTGTTCCACCATTGGCAGGTCAGCTCTGCGCATCCTGCGGCTCGCGCGCCAGCACGCGCCCTGGCCTCGCGCCCGTCGACCGCCCGCCTTGCCAGACGAGGGCGCCGTTGACGATGACCGTATCGATACCGTGCGCCGGAGCTATCGGCGCCTCGTAGGTGGCAGCCGCGTCGATGGTGTCGGCGTCGAACAGGGCCAGGTCGGCGAACGCGCCTTCCTTGAGCACGCCACGGTCCTTCAGGCCGAAATTCTTCGCGGTGAGACCGGTCATCTTGCGCACGGCAGTCTCCAGGGGGAACAAGCCAAGGCTGCGGCCGTAGTGGCCCAGCACGCGGGGGAAACTCCCCCACAGACGGGGATGCGGAGATGCGTCGTGCGGCAGGCCGTCCGAGCCGATCATGACTTCGTCGTGCTTCAGGATGCGCTGCACGTCGGCTTCGTCCAGCCGAAAGTAAATCCCGCCCGCGGGGCTTAGGCGGCGGATCGCTTCGTCCTGGTCCACGCCCAGCTTGCGGGCGATGGCGTCTAGATCCTGCCCGGCGAATTCCGGGAGCGCCTTCGACCAGCTCACGATGACGCGAGACGAACTGGCCGCGCGGTCGGCCGAGAGGACCGTGGAGCCGGCGGTGTAGGGATAGCAGTCGATGCAGATCGGCTGAGTCGCCATGTTCCGCTCAATGAAGGACAGCGCTTCCTGCGACCGGCCCTTGTTCTTTTCGCCGACCACCTTGAGGTGCGAGATCACCACCGGCACGCCGACCTCGCGGCCAATGCGGAAGGTTTCCTCCAGCGAATCGAGCACTCGGTCCGCTTCATCACGCATGTGGGTGCAGTACACGCCGCCAAATGCCTTAAGCGGGCCGCAGACGTCGATCACCTCCTCGGTCGGTGCCGCGATCGAGGGCTCGTAGAACAGGCCGGTCGAGACACCGATGGCGCCGGCTTCCAGCGCTTCGTACACCAGGCTGCGCATCCGCTCGATCTGCGCCCGCGATGCCGGCTGCTCCAGATCATCCACGGTCGCTACGCGCAGCGTGGTGTGACCTACCAGCAAGGCGCAGTTGGTGGCCGCGGGCTTGCCGCGCAGCTCCGCGATGTAGGAGGCAAATGTGGGGAAAGCGAACCAGTCGCCCTTCTCGTCGAGCAGGTTCAGTGGCGGCGTGACCGGCTGCGGGATCGGCCGTGGCATCGGCGCGAGTGAGATGCCGCAGTTGCCCGCGATTACCGTGGTGATGCCCTGGCTGACCTTGGGCGCCATGTCGGGGCTGGACAGCATTAGACGGTCGTCGTGTGTGTGGGCGTCGATGAAGCCCGGCGCCGCGATGCGGCCTTTGAGGTCGATCTCCAACTCGCCGCGCGCGCTCCTCAAATCGCCGATGCGGGCGATGCGCTCGCCGCGGATGCCGATGTCACCCGCGTAACGCGGCGCACCCGTGCCATCCACGATGCTCGCGTTGCGGATCAGCAGATCAAATTTTTCGTCCATGGGGTCTCTTAAAGAAATTTTCGTGGCGCACCGGCGCTCACAACAGCGCGCCGCGCGCGGCAACCGGCCAAAGGGCCTCCACTCTGTCGCCGCGCACGCACACCAATTCATCGTAGAGATTGACGGTCGGGTCACAGTGGCCCGGCACCAGCATCAGCGCTTCGCCCAGCGACACTGCGGCCGCATCGCCGGTGGCCAAGACGCCATGTTCGTCGGCGGCCTTCACATAGCGCAGGTCGGGCCGCTGCCAGACGGCGGGCATGCCCGAATCCACGCTCGACGCCTTCAGGCCGGCATCCACGATCGCGCGCTGCGGAGTCGCCCGGCTCATGACGGTCGTGCGCACGAACAATGCGTGCTCGAAGGGCACATCGCCCTCGCCGCGTTCGTTGTCGCCGTAGTCGCGGTCCAGGAATATATAGGAGCCCGCCTGGAGCTCGTTGAAGACGCCACTGTCGCGTTCATGCAAGAAAGTGCCGGTGCCGGCGCCCGTGACACGCTCGACAGCGATACCGCAGGCCTCGATGGCGTCGCGCGTCATGCGCGCCGCCTCGATCGCCTCTTTGATAGCCGCGGTGCGTTGCTGCGGCGAGCGCAAATGCTGGGCGGGTCCGTGGTAGCACTGCAGCCCGGCGAAGCGCAGTCCCGCGCTGCCTGTAATCTGCCGGGCCAGCTGCGCTGCCTCGTCACCCGGCGCCACACCGCAGCGGTCGGCGCCGACGTTGACCTCGACATAGACGTCGAGAGTGACGGCATGCGCCTGCGCGGCGGCGGCCAGCGCCCGCACCTGCTGCGGATGATCGGCCAGCACGCCGATACGCGCCTTGCGTGCGAGCAGAGCCAGGCGGCGCAGCTTGGCGTCGCCGATCATCTGGTTGGTGACCAGAATGTCGCCAATGCCCGCTTCCACGAACACGGCTGCCTCGCTGACCTTCTGGCAGCAGATGCCCACCGCGCCCATCGCGACCTGCCGCAAGGCGATCTCCGGGCACTTATGGCTCTTGGCGTGGGCTCGCAGGCGCACATTGCGGCCGCGCAATGCATCAGCCATGCGCTTCAGATTGCGCTCGAACGCATCCAGGTCGAGCACGAGCGCGGGTGTGTCGATGGCAACGACGGGGTCGCCAGGTTGGGCAGCTTTCCAGGGACTCATGGGAATTTCCTTCAATCGATCTTGGCGCCTGAGAACTTCACGATCTTGGCCCACTTGACCGTCTCGCGGCGGGAGAGATCCAGGAATTCATCGGGCGTGCTAGGCGCGATTTCCGCCCCCAGCAACTTGAATCGCTCTCGCACCGCGGGGCTCTCCAGCGCGATGCGGATCTCGCGGTTGAGGCGGGTGACGATATCTTTGGGCATGTGGGCCGGGCCGATGATTCCGCCCCACGCCGACACCTCGAATCCGGGCACGCCGGATTCGGCAATCGTGGGAACGTCCGGATACGCAGCCGAGCGCTGCGCCGATGAGATGCCAAGCGCCCGCACCTTGCCCGTCCGGGCCATCGGAGCGGAAACCGGCGTGTTGATCATCATGAGCTGGATGCCACCGCCGATCAGGTCCGTGATGGCCGAGGTCGCCGCGCGGTAGGGCACATGCAGCATGTTGACGCCGGTCATCGCCTTGAAGAGTTCGACGCCCAGGTGCGCCGTGGTGCCGTTGCCATCCGATCCGAAGGCCAGCTTGCCCGGATTCTTTTTCGCATAGGCGATCAGTTCGGGAACGGTCCTGACGGGCACGCTGTTGTTGACGATCATCATGTTGGACAGGCGCAGCGTGTTCGCGATCAGCGTCAGGTCCTTCTCGACGTCGTACGGTACCGAGGGCAGCAGCGACTTGTTGGTCGCTAGGGAGACGATATTGCCGTAGGCCAGCGTATAGCCGTCAGGCGCGGACTTCACCAGGTCCATGGTGCCGATCACGTAGGAGCCACCGGGCTTGTTGTCGATCACGATGGGCACGCCCAATTGCTGTGCCAGCTGTGGACCGAGGGCCCGCATTAACGCGTCCGGAGCACCGCCGGGAGCCGACGGCACGATCAGGCGGATCGGCTTGTCGGGATAGGCCGCAACGGCTGGCGCCGCGGCGACGGCCATTACGGCAAGGAAGAAAATGGGGGGCAACAGACGTCTGAACATGGCACGGACGCATGGTGGGTGGAGTAAGACAGGAAGGGAAACGAACCTGTCCTTCGTACACCAGCTGCCACACGTACCATGTGCGGATTTGCGAGGACTGCGTGGGATCGAAGCCTGCAGCGCGACATTCTCGGCGACGACAGGCACGGGGTCCCGGGCCGGCTTCCTGAGCGACGCTGTATGGGCGAGGAGGCCGGGGGCACGGAAAGAGAGAAGGCTCACTGGGTTCCTTTTGGCGGTAGAGCCGCCGGCTACCACACGCTTGCGACTTGCGTGTGAACGAACGGTAAGCCTGCGCACTCAAAACAGAAACTAGCCCCAGCTACATTCAGTATTCAGCCGCGCTTACGAATAGCCGGTGTCGAAGCGTGCTAACTTCGCGGGTCTTGGAGAAGCGGGACACCCCTGCCCTACGCAGGGACGAGTCGAACGCGGTCCCATGCATGGAATTCACGCAGACTATCAGCCTCATTTTCGCGAGCCGGCGCGCTTCGCGTCAGCTTGTACCCGGACCTTGCCATCGCCTGCCGTGCGGCTCTTCACATGATCGATGAACGCGCGCAACTTCGGCATGATCTGCCGGTGGCCTGGATAGCAGAGAAACACCCCCGGTCTCACCGGCGCGTACGCCTCCAGCACCTGTACCAGTTTTCCCGATCTCAACCCAACAGCTGCCAGGGGCTCCGGCAACTGGGCAAGGCCCAGGCCTTCCATCGCCGCGCCAAGCGTGGTGGGAAAGTCACTGGCGATGAGGGGGCCGGATACGGCGATCTCGATCGTTTGGTCGTTGTCGTTGAATGACCATAGCGCGAGGGCGCCGTTGGATCGCCGCCATCGCAAGCATGCATGTTGGCGCAGGTCGTTCGGGTGTCTGGGCCGGCCGCGCTCCGCGAAGTAGGCGGGGCTGCCGACGACGATGAGACGAAATGGTGGCGTCATTGGCACCGCGACCATATCGGGAGCAACGAGGTGTCCCTGCCGGACAGCGGCATCGAATCCTTCGGCCGCAAGGTCGATCACCTCCTTGCTCGCAGCAAGCTCCACCTCGACCTCGGGATAAGCCTTGCAGAAGGGTGCGATCAGCTCCAGCAGAATCGGGATTACCGCGCGCGGCACCGAGAGACGCAGCAATCCGGCTGGCCGCTGGCCGAGTCCACGCGCAACTTCACTGGCGGCGACCAGTTCCTCGAAGGCAGGTTTTGCGCGCGCAAGAAATCGTTCGCCGGCTTCGGTCAAGCCGACACTGCGCGTGGTGCGTATGAAGAGCGCTGCGCCAATGCGCGCTTCGAGTATACGCACCGTCTGGCTGATAGCCGACGGCGTCACGCCGAGCTCCGCGGCTGCCTTGCGAAAACTGCGATGCTGGGCGACGCTCAGGAACACCTCCACGCCGTCGAGCGCGCCCTGTCTGACTGTGAAGTTCTGCTTCATAGCTTATCAACATTGTGATGAATAGTCGCTCACGAAAATCGATGGTACCTTGGCACCAGCAATTCACAAGTGAGGATTTTGCAATGACTGATGCACTTGATGGCGTACGCGAACACTATCGCGCGACCGGCCTGACCGATCGGCTGAAGATCGCACTCACGGTCCTTGGGCCGGAGGATCAGCCGCACACACCACGGCAACCGGGGGCCCTCGACCACTTTCACACGCGTGGGCTTGCTGCCACCGCCGATCTTGCCCAACTGACCGGAATCTCCGCCGACATGTCGGTGCTGGACGTTGGATGAAACGCCTTCTTCTTAATTTGACAACAGCCTCTGTGCTGGTCGCTTCTGCTGGAGTCTCCATGGCGCAAATCACCCCGATGCCAACCACGCCAACCACGAAGATATTGGCGATTGGCACCTTTCCGCCGGGCACGGACATGCAACTTGTCCAACACATTCTTCCGACCGAAGTTCGCGAGACGGCGCAGCTCTACCTCGAGGGCAAGATTGACCAGTGGTATTCACTGCAAGACCGGGCTGGGGTGGCGTTCATCCTGAACGTTACGGATGTCAATCAAGCGCATGAAATGCTTGAGGCACTTCCCTTGGGGAAAGCGCACTTAATGACATTCTCGCTCCTCCCAATAGGCCCACTGAAGCCGTTGAGTAAGCTTTTGAATCCGCCTCCCCCCCAGTAGAAAGCGCTATAGCTTACCGGGCTGCTGCGCCGCCGGTTTTCCTGGAGAGGCAGGCAACGCGGGCAGACTATCCCGCCGCTGTGGTTTGGTAACCTGGAGGTTACCGGATGATATCGGCGCGGACTGCTCATGGCGTCCTATGGCCCGTCACCATCAGATGCGCCGTGACGATCAAGGTGGGATCGATCGTAGCGCAATTGTTTTAAATCCTTGTCAGGATCAGAATCAAACATGAAGCTCTATTACTCGCCGGGAGCATGCTCGCTTGCGTCACATATCGTCGCACGCGAAGTCGGTATCGCAATTGAACTCGAAAAGGTGGACATTTCGTCGAAGCGCACGCAAGGCGAAATCGACTTTCTCACAATCAATCCAAAGGGAAACGTGCCAGTGCTCGCACTGGACGACGGGATCTTTCTTACGGAGGGTCCTGCAATCATGCAGTTCCTCGCGGACTTGAAGCCAGAACGCGATCTCGTTCCTCGCCATGGGACGATGGCGCGGTACCGTCTGCAGGAATGGCTTGGTTTCATTAATTCTGATTTGCACACGAGTTACTCCCCGCTCTTCAATCCCGCGACACCAGAACTGATCCGCAGCGAAAAGCGGGAAATACTCTTCAAATATTATGCATTCCTGGAGCGATCCCTGACGCCCCGGCCATGGTTGCTGGGAGAGCAATTCTCGGCAGCCGACGCCTATCTTTTCACGGTAACAAATTGGGCAAGACACGTTGGACTGGACTTATCGCGGCTGCCCGCCATCACTGCGTTTCAGCAACGCGTGGCTGGTCGCCCGCAAGTCCGGGAAGCACTTTTGGCGGAAGGTTTACTGCGGGACTGATCAGATAATGGCTCTTGCGGCGACTGTTCGCCACGCAAGGTGCCGGGTACCGAAATCGAAATCAATTCGGAGTTCAAGGGTAGTCGGCGTCAGGTAGCAAGCAGCAACGACAAACTCCTGAGCCTGGAATCCACTGGGAAACAGCGGCGCCAAGGAGGCGGATATGATTGAGCCGATCGACAGCCTGGAGATTACGGTCATAGTCGATAACGTTACCGATATCCTTTCATCGAATCCGACGTATGTGGAAACAGAGGTTGCCGGGGCCTGGCGGCGCGGGATGAAATCGCTTGGCGGAAAATGTCTTTGTTGCGCCGCTCACGGCTTGTCTTGCCTGATTACAGCCAGAATTGGCGACACGTCGCACTCGCTTCTGTTTGATACGGGGCCTGATGAGTGGGTATTCGAACGTAACATCGGCAGGCTCGGACTCGACCTCGGCCAGGTCGGCGCGATGGTGCTTTCACATGGACATTGGGATCATGCAGCAGCGATGCCACGGGCACTGCAGATGATAACTTTGGCAAACGGTGGAAAGCCTGTCCCAACCTATATGCATCCAGAAATGTTCGCATCGCGAGCGGTCAGGAATCCGCAGGGCCGCATGATGCCGATGGAGGATATTCCAAGCCAGCAGGTGCTTGCCGGTAACGGTGCAGAACTGATTATTACGAGAGTTGAACAGTCGGTTCTGTCGAAATCATTCTACGTTAGCGGTGAAATCCCGCGCGTGACAAGCTTCGAGCGGGGTATGCCTGGCCAGCACAGGCTTGGCCCTGACGGCGAATGGGCGTTGGACGAACTCCTCGTGGATGAACGATTCGTTGCCGTGCATATCGCCAACAAGGGTTTGTTTGTTTTTACAGCCTGTTCGCACGCAGGTCTCATCAACGTATTGACTCATGCCCGCAATCGCTTCCCTGACGTCCCGATCTACGGCGTACTAGGCGGCTTCCATTTGTCAGGTGCAACAGAAAGCATCATTCCAGACACTGTCGAAGCGCTGGAACAGTTCAATCTCAGTCTGATCGCCCCCGCGCATTGCACCGGTTGGCGGGCAATGGGCGCACTGGCAACACGATTCAAGGATCGAGTCGTATCATCGGCGGTAGGGAAGCGTTTCTTTCTTTGACCAGGGGACGTGGAGAACAGTGGCCATCCGGGAGCATTCCGCCTCGGCGGTTTTCCGGATTGTCAATCAACTATGCCATGCGACTCGCGTTCTATCTCGTCCGCGACAGCGGCGCGCGCAAATCGCATTTGATATTCGCTCGGCGAGAGTCCGGTCTTGCGCTTGAACAGTTGCCGAAATGTGCTGAGGTCTCCATAGCCGACGCGCTGGCTGACAATATCGAGGCCGATAGGTCTTGATTCCAGCAATTGTTTGGCCACTTCGATGCGCAGATTCTGCAGATACGCCAATGGCGCAAGGCCTAGCGCCTGCTTGAAACGTCGGTTAAGCGTCCGCTCGCTGACAGCGAGGCCCGCGGCGAGTTCACTCAGTCGAAACCCCTGATGAATTGACGCCTCCATGCGCTGTTGAGCTTGCGCGACGAGCGGATCCGCATGTCCGTGGTCGTCGAGAAGCTTGGCGTAAGAAGCTTGGGAAGTCCGGTTCATGTCGATCAATAGCGACTTGGCGGTCATCGCGGCAAGTTTCTCACCGGCGAATATTTCGACCAACCGCACGGCGAGGTTGAAATACGATGTCACTGAACCGCCCGAGATAATGCCATCCTGCCCGGTCAGGACTTCGTGGGCTCGAAGTTCGACACGCGGATAGCGTCGGGCGAAGTCAGCCGCTTTGGCCCAGTGTGTCGTGGCGACCCGGCCGTCGAGCAATCCCGCCTCGGCAAGCAGATAGTTGCCGGTGCAGTATGCGGCCAGCACGGCTCCCGCCTTGCGTTGGCTCCGTAGCGCCGAAGACAGCGCGTTCAACTGCTCCCGGCGGCCGATGAACTCATCCATGTTGGAAAAAAACGGGGCCGTAATCACAACGGCGTCTGCAGGCTTGCGTGGATCGATTTTGCCGTCCACCGCAATGCTTTGGCCCGAAGCAGCCCTGACCGGTTGCCCGTCAAGCGATTCCACGCGCCACGCGAACATGGGTAAAGGGTTGGGCCTCTGCATGCCTTCCCGCGCACTCAGGTGATTGGCTGCGTTGAGGACGTCGATGGTTCCCGCGACGCCGGATGCCAGAATTCCGTCATACACCCAGATCCGGATCGTGATCATTTGCCCCATTTGCGTATTTGTCCGATATTCCTCGAATGATGGCAATACTGCCACTTCCAGACTCTCCCGTAAAGCGCGATGATCGCCAAACCGAAACACATGACGAAGGACTGTGACCATGCCGATGATCGACGCGCTGTGGCCGGACGATGCCTTGACGCCTGAAGCGGAAGCACGCCTGGTTGGAGAACTGACTGACATCCTGATCAAAGCGGAAGGCTATGACCCGGGCAATCCGATTGCGCAGGGCGTCACCGTGCTTCATCTCCATCGACCGGCCGCGGTATTCGTCGGCGGGGAACGCTCGAAGGCAGCGCGCTACCGGATCATTCCTTCGGCGCCTGAAGGGCAATACACAGACGAGTCACGTAGAGCGTTGGTTAAGGCAGTCACAGAAGCGGTAGCCCGCGCCGAAAACCGACCGTTCGAAGAGGTCGCAGCGCGCGTCTGGGTTTTCCCGACGGAGATTCCGGACGGTACCTGGGGGAGTCGTGGCGCCATTTACACGCTGCCTGACATTCATGCACTTCTGGCCGGTGAATCTGAACGGCATGTCGGCGCGGAGCGACTCGCGCGGCGAAGGCGCGAGCAGGCACGAATCGCACTTGGCGCCGCTGTAGATGCCGCCAGCGCTGGCATTGCCAGGTCGTAGCCGCGTTCCTCGCGATTTGTTGAGCGGGGCCTGTGTTCGCTGACAACGTTCATACCATCGATGGAGTACCCAACATGAAATTCAACGATACGGCGCCAGTCCTGGCTCCTGCCGGCAGCCCGCCGTTCTGGCTGATCAGGCTAGCCGAAAATGCGACGCTTGAGGCGACCGTCCTGAAGCGTCCGGTCGAAGGGCGGGCCGACATCCTGTCGGTGATCAGGCACGCGGTCTCGCTCTACGAGTTCCAGCATCACGGCTACAAGGGCGAGACAGGCAACGGACTATACATGGAGTCCTACCGCGCGCAGATTCAGGGCATGCCGATCGAGACGCTACTCGTGGCGCACCTGAACGAACAGGGTGACGTTGACTCCGTGGTGATCAACCATCGTCCGCTGAATGCCGCGCTGCTGTTTTCGAAATTGATGTGGGAGCGGGTTGACGAGCGGTTCCGTGAACTCTATCTGACCGGACCGGAAGCCGACGCCGTGAATGCAGCGGGAGATACCTCGATCACGCTCGCGCAAACCAGATGAGTCGCTGGCAGTCTGGAATTTGTCCTTCGATGTATTGCATATGCAACATGAGCCGAGCATGACGTTAGACATTCAGCACAACGCAGGTAATGACGTGAGCAGCGAGATCGCGCGGCACTGCCTGCTGACGCGTACGCGGCAGATTTCGCGGGTCTTGACCGCGATTTATGACGACGCGTTACGGCCGTTCGGCATCAACGCCCCTCAGTTCAGCCTGCTCGTGCTTATCGTGGAGCATGAACCACTCAGCCGTTCGGATCTCGGTCGCAAGAACCATCATGACCGGTCGACGCTTACAAGGATTTTGCAACCCCTGATCTCGCAGGGGTGGGTCGCCGAAGGCTTCCCCGGAGGCGATGGCCGCAGTCGCCCCCTTTCGCTCACGGAACAAGGCAAAGCATTGCTCGGCAGCGCCGCATCCGCATGGTCGACTGCGCAGACAAAAGCGAGAGCCCAGCTGGGAGAGGCTGGGGCCGACGCGCTAATAGGCATCGCGGGCGAGTTGCCGCGGCGCACGAGCTGATTTTTTCCATTCTCAAAGTTGCATATGCAATACCACCAGGGGCGCCTGAGTGCCCATCTTTATCAGTCAAGGAGTTTGCAATGAAAGTCGTCAAAGCCGCCGCAGTCCAGATCAGCCCTGTCCTCTACAGCCGTGAGGCAACCGTCGAGAAAGTCGTGCAGAAGATCCACGAGCTTGGTGAGAAGGGGGTGCAGTTCGCCACGTTTCCAGAGACCGTAGTGCCTTACTACCCGTATTTTTCCGCGGTCCAGTCCGGCATTCAGCTTCTGTCCGGAACTGAGCAGCTGAGGCTGCTTGAACAGTCCGTGACGGTGCCCTCCCCCACCACCGACGCAATCGGCGAGGCGGCCCGCAAGGCGAGCATGGTGGTGTCCATCGGCGTGAATGAGCGTGACGGCGGCACCATCTACAACACGCAACTGCTCTTCGACGCGGACGGCACCTTGATCCAGCGCCGCCGCAAGATCACGCCCACGCATTTCGAACGCATGATCTGGGGCCAGGGCGATGGGTCGGGGCTGCGCGCCGTCGACAGCAAGGTCGGCCGCATTGGCCAACTCGCATGCTTTGAGCACAACAACCCGCTCGCGCGCTACGCGATGATTGCGGACGGCGAGCAGATCCATTCGGCCATGTATCCGGGGTCTGCCTTCGGCGAAGGGTTTGCCCAAAGAATGGAAATCAATATCCGCCAGCATGCACTGGAGTCCGGCTGCTTCGTCGTGAACGCAACGGCCTGGCTGGACGCCGACCAGCAGGCGCAGATCATGAAGGACACGGGCTGCGCGATCGGTCCGATCTCGGGCGGTTGCCTGACCACCATCGTGACACCGGACGGCATGCTGCTGGGCGAACCTCTCCGCTCCGGTGAGGGCGAGGTCATCGCCGATCTTGATTTCTCGTTGATCGACCGACGCAAGGCCTTGATGGACTCGGCCGGACACTACAACCGGCCAGAGCTGCTCAGTCTCCTGATCGACCGCACGCCCACCGCGCACATTCACGAACGCGCCGCGCACGCCAAGACGACCGTCGAACCGGGCCCGGACGATCTGCACGCCACGGTAGCCTGAGCATACAGGTTACGCGCAGCCGCCTCGTCCAGATTTATTTGAACCCAACGAATTGGTAAACGAAATGACTAATCAAACTACACATGATCGCCCGATCCTCGTCACCGGAGCAGCCGGCGCTATCGGTGGCATCGGTCGGCACGTCACCGAAATGCTCCTCGCCAAGGGGCACAAGGTGCGTGCCCTGGTTCGACGCGAGGATGAACGCGCTGAAGCCCTGCGTCGGCTCGGCGCCGAAGTCATGGTCGGCGATCTGACCGATCTTGCTTCGATGCATCGCGCGATCGAAGGCTGCTCGCGCATCTATTTCGGCATGTCGATCTCGGCGGCCTATCTGGAGGCCACGGTCAATATCGCAGCGGTGGCGCGCCACCACGGCGTCGAAGCCTTCGTCAACATGTCGCAGATGACGGTCACGCAGATGAGCGTCACGGAGACCACCGGCAGCCCTCAGCACAAGCTCCACTGGCTTGCCGAGCAGGTACTCTCATGGTCGGGGCTGCCCGTCGTCACGGTGCGACCGACGGTCTTCCTCGAAGGCTTCTTTCTGCGTCTCGCCGATGCTGGTGTGCGCGAACGCGACGAACTGGTGTTGCCGCTGGGCGGCAGCCGAACCTCACCGATCTCGGCTGCCGATGTGGCGCACGCCGTATCCGTTATCCTCGACGATCCGGCGCCGCACATCGGCCGTGTCTATAACCTGACCGGATATGAGTCGGCCGATCTCGAACACTATGCGCGTGCCTTTTCCGACGCACTCGGCCGCACGATCCGCTATCGCGATGTGCCGCTTTCAGCGTGGGCCGATAAGCTCCGGGAGGCAGGCGTGCCGGCCCATCTCGTCGATCATCTCGCCGTGATGGCCGAACTGCATGCGCAGGGACGATACGACCGCATGACAGACGACCTGTTCAAGCTCACCGGCAAAGCGCCGACGAGCATGTACGACTTTGTGAAGCTCCACGCCGGCGAATTCACTCGTGGCGATGCCCCCGCTTAACGCGCTTAACGCCTTCCTATTTCTGTCGTCGCCTTCTGTCGTCGCCTTCTGTCGTCGCCAATCGAGAATCTTATGTCAGACAACAACCCTCTCCAAACTCCGTCACGCCGTCGTTTCCTTGGCGTAGCAGCGGCGACCGTTGCCGCGGGCTCATTGAGCCGACTGGCGTTCGCAGAAGCGAATCCGTCGATCACTGAAGTCGCCAAGGCGACGGGCGGTGACAAGACCGCTATCCGTCCATTGCGTGTGCACGTTCCCGAATCACAACTTGTCGACTTGCGCAGACGCATCAAGGCAACGAGATGGCCTGACGCGGAAACGGTCAGCGACGATTCGCAAGGCGTGCCGCTCGCGACGATCCAGGAACTCGCGCGCCATTGGGCGACCGACTACGACTGGCGCAAATGCGAGGCAAAACTGAACGCGCTGCCGAACTTCGTGACCGAGATCGATGGGCTGGACATTCATTTCATCCACGTTCGTTCGAAGCACGAAAATGCGATGCCGCTTATCGTCACGCATGGCTGGCCCGGCTCGGTCATCGAGCAGTTCAAGATTATCGATCCGCTCGTCAATCCCACTGCTTACGGCGCGAGCGCGTCGGATGCTTTCCATCTGGTGATTCCGTCGTTGCCCGGCTACGGATTTTCGGGCAAGCCGACCGAGACCGGCTGGGGTCCGGAGCGCACCGCACGTGCCTGGGTCCTGTTGATGAAGCGCGTTGGATACGCGAAATTTGCCGCGCAGGGGGGCGATCTCGGCGGGATTGTCGCGAACGTGATGGCCAAGCAGGCTCCGCCCGAATTGCTGGGCATTCACATCAACTTCCCGGCGACTGTTCCCTCCGAGATTGCAAAGGCGCTCCAAGCCGGCAATCCTCCGCCGTCCGGCCTCTCTGATGAGGAAAAGCACGCATACGAGCAACTTAGCAATTTATCCAAGCGACGCGCCTACGCATTGGAACAGGGCACGCGTCCGCAAACCCTCTACGGACTGGCGGACTCACCCGTTGCATTGGCAAGCTGGCTGCTGGATCACCCGGACGGTTATACCCAGCCAGCAGCGGCACTGACCTCAGCCGTGTTCGGGCGCACGATCAACGGACACTCTGCAGGCGACCTGACACGAGACGACGTGCTCGACGACATCACGCTTTACTGGTTGACGAATACAGGAATTTCCGCGGCTCGCTTCTATTGGGAATCTCACTTCAACTTCTATGCCGCCGCCGACGCTTCCGTCCCGGCTGCCGTGAGCGCCTTTCCTGGTGAGAACTATCAGGCCCCGCGGAGTTGGTCGGAGCAGGCGTATCACAATCTCATTTACTACAACAGGCCCGAAAAAGGCGGTCATTTTGCGGCGTGGGAGCAGCCGAAATTGTTTGCGGAAGAGGTTCGGGCGGGTCTGAGACCGCTGCGCACGTAACGGAGCTGCGGAGCTTCTGGCCTCCTTTCTACGGTTTGCCCAAGCCGCTAGCGTCGAGCGCCCGAGTATGGGTGCGCTCTTTGCCGGGCACTCAGACTTACGCTTGAGTGCCCACATGACCCGTCAGGCGCCGGTAGTGGCATCGACCTTTTCTGGACTCCAAACATGACTGGAAACACCTACATCTCGACAAACCTGCTGCTTGCCTATGCGGCGTATTTCGTTGGCACCGCGAGTCCCGGGCCGAGCAACCTTGCCATTATGTCCATAGCAGCCAATCATGGCCGGAAAGCGGCGTTGATGTTCGCACTCGGTGTCATCTCGGGGTCGATGTTTTGGGCGATGGTGGCAACACTAGGCATGTCGGCTGCCCTGACCGCCTATTCCCAATTCATCATTGCAGTCAAGATTCTTGGTGGTCTATATCTCTTGTGGCTCGCCTTCAAAGCCGGACGCAATGCCCTTGCGACAGCAGCTGCATCCGAAATGAAGCTGGAACGAACACAGACATTGACGAGTGTCTACGCCCGCGGAGCGATGCTCCATCTCACCAATCCGAAAGCCATCCTCGTGTGGGTTTCCATTGTTGCGCTATCGTCGAACAGCACGGGATCTTCCCATAGTGCTGTAATTGCAGGCTGTGCGGCCATCGGATGTCTGGTGTTCGGCGGTTATGCCGTACTGTTTTCGATGGACTCGGTTCGCCGGATGTACGTGCGGACCCGTCGCGCACTCGAAGGATGCCTGGCCGTAGTATTCGGGATTGCCGGGATCAGACTCCTGACGTCGCGTGTCTAGCTGGGTTCAGTAACTTTGCTTGTCCGGTGTCGTACTGGGAAAGCAAGGTTGTCGCAAAGGGGTCCAGGCAGACCAGCGTGGTTTCCACCGATTCGCGACCAAGCCACCGTGCGATTACCGAGAGTTCAGCGCACGCAGGATAACCCTCCGGCCAAGCGCAAAGTGACTGAACCGCCATTGCTGTTTCCGATGTTGAGAACCGAGGCAATTCGCCTCGGTTCTCAACAGGAACACAGCCATGCCAGTCGCGACGCCTGCCGTCAGCCCGCTGTGCCAGCGCATGATCGAAGACATGCGGATGCGCAACCTCTCGGACAAGACCCAAACACTATCTCCGCGCCGCGCACCAGTTCGCGGCCTATCCCGGACGCTCGCGTCGGCTTCGGCAGCGTATTCCGGAGCGTTGCAGCCATTGCGACAACGGCGTGCGCGCACGATTCTCGCAATCCTGCTTGACAGTCGACAGCCTGACACCTAGTATTGATTGCGATCACAATCAAGGTTCGCAGTCAGGCTATGCGTGAGTCCGCAGCAACTTCGCCGACGAACGGCGCTTCGCCATGATCAACACCTTAACTTGAGCGAAGGAGAAAGCAACATGAAGGCCCTGTTCATCGAACGCAACGGCGAGCCGTCAGAGGTAGTCCACTGGCGTGAGTTGCCCGAGCCCACGCCCGGGCCAGCCGAAGTCCGCGTGCGGATGCTGCTGGCGCCCGTGCACCCTTCCGACTTGCACATCATCCGTGGACGTTTCGCCCCTCAGCGTCAGCCAAAACTGCCTGCTTCGCCTGGGTCCGAGGGCGTCGGCATCATCGACGCCGTGGGCAGCGACGTGCCGCGCACGCGGGTCGGAGAGCGCGTCGTTTTGCTGGACGTGCCCGGAACCTGGAGAGAGCAAGTCATCAGTCCGGCCGACCGCGCGATAACTGTACCGGCGGCGATCTCCGACGAGGACGCCGCACAGGCCCTGATCAACCCGATGACGGCATGGGCAATGACAATGGTGGAGCACCAGCTTGGACGCGGCGACTGGCTTGTCCAGAGCGCGGCCGGCTCGACGGTCGGTCGCTTCGTGCTGCAGATCGCGAAAGCGCAGGGATTCCACACCATCAACCTGGTGCGCCGTGAAGAGCAGGTCGCCGAGATCCGGGAACTCGGCGGTGACATCGTGCTGTGCACCGCGGACGAAAGCTGGCCCGAGCAGTTGAAGAAGGCCACCGGCGGCAATGGCATCGTGAGGGCGATCGACTGCGTTGCCGGCCGCACCGGCGCCACGCTTGCGCGTCAGTTGGCCCAGAACGGCCGCCTGCTCGTCTATGGCGCCCTGTCGTCGCACCGCCAGTCCGACCCGACGGCCTTCGAGATGCCGGTTTTCGCCCCGGCGCTGATCTACTCAAGTGCCGAGGTGCGCGGCTGGTTCATCTACTCATGGCTCGCACGCCAGGGGGTGAGTGACGGCAGCCGGATATTGCGCAGTCTGCTCGATCTTATAGCCGAGGGCCGCGTGAAGCCGCCGGCGGCGCGCCGCTACCACCTCGATGACGCACTCGAAGCCTTCACCGCCGCGGAGCGCGCCGGACAGGACGCCAAACCGCTGCTGGCGTTCGCCCAGGACTGAGCTTCGCCCGTGTCACCGTCGCAGGCGGCTTTGTGCCGCTCGGCGGCCGCGATTAGCGGGAGCGGATGAAGCTTGATCGAAGGTTGAAGCAAGACGGCATCAATCAGGCGCGGCATTCGTGAGTTATTCGCAGTACCCGTTTCTGGAGAACACCGTGGTGTATGTAAAACGCGAGCAATCCGATGAGAACCGCGAAGCGCTGCTGGCCACGGCCAGCCGGCTGTTTCGCGAACGAGGCATCGATGGCGTGGGCGTCGCGGAAATCGCGCGCGAAGCCGGGCTGACGCACGGGGCGCTGTACGCGCATTTCCGCTCGAAGGACGATCTGGCGACGGAAGCCTTTTCGCAGGGCCTGGCGCGGAGCCGCGAAGCGTTCCGGGGCGAGGCAACACGTCGCAAGCGCAGCGTGTCGGGGTATCTCGACTATCTGCTTTCGCCGCACAACCGCGACGAACCGGGCATGAGTTGTCCGATGACGGCGTCGGCGAGCGAAATCGGGCGGCATGGAAAGGACATCAGTGCGCGGTTCGCCAAAGGGTTCCAGGACAAGGCGAGCGCATTCGAGGCCGTGCTGGACGAAGCTATCCCCGAGGCTGAACGGCGCCGTCTGGCGATGACCATCGTCGCAGCGGAAATCGGGGCTATGGCCGTCGCCCGTGCCGTCGCCAAAAGCGACCCTTCATTGTCCGATGAAATATTGAAGGCGGTGCATGCCGTGTTGATGCAAGCATCGAAGGGGCGGTAAAGCGACATTCGAGATCTGGCTGCGCCACGTCACCTGAAAATGCGCCGGACGTTCGTCGCCGGCTGGCATGGCAGCGAGCTCATCGTCGGCATTGAAGAAAACCAACCAACCTTCATCAGCCCTACTCCCACTCAAGGACAACATCGTGTCACATGATCTGTCGCGTCGCCGCTTTCTCGTGTCCGCCGCCGCAGGCGTCGCAAGCCTCGCGCTTGCCGACATGCCCTCGGCCATGGCAGCGTCCTCCAAAAACGCTGCCGTGCCAGGGCCCGCGTCTTCGCTTCCCACGCTTTCTGAGGTGCTCTCAGGAAATCCAGGCCCAATGAAAATCGTGAACTACGCGACGTACGTTCAGGACCGGAACAGGGTGAACGCGGCCCGAGCCGAGCATCAGGTCTACGCGGATGCGCTTCGCGAGCACGACCGGCTAGTGACAGGCGGTCCGCTGCTCGACGACAACGGGCGGGCCCGCGGCGTCCTGCTCATTTATGACGTCACGTCGAAACAGCAAGCGGAAACGTTAGCGCAAAGCGATCCGTTCGCTCTGAAAGGTGCGATTGCGGACTACCGCCTGTCCGAGTTGACCATGCTCGACAGCAACCTCGAGTTGCTCACTGCCTCGCTCGTCCCGGAGGACCGGCGTGGTCCGCCCAAAGCACCGCGTGCATCCGGCGCCACGCCAGTCGAAGCGGGCGCGCACGCCGCCCGAACCTACGTCAATTACGCGAAATACGTTTCCGACCGCTCGCGCGTCGAGCGGACAAGGCCGGCGCACCGGTCGTATGCGCGGACGATCAAGGCGAACGGCGCGCTGATCATGGCGGGTCCTTTTGCAGATGACTCTGGCGCGCTGTTCATTTATCGGGCGCAGTCGAAAGACGAAGCGATGGCGCTGGTACTAGAGGACCCGTACCACGCTGAGGGCGTGTTCGAAACGTACGCGCTTTCGGAGTGGCGGCTGTTCGGGTTGAACGCGGGATTGATCCAGAGCAGTTGAAGTGCATACTGCCCAGGTCGTGCCTTGAGAAAGCGCGGCCCCAAAGCGAAAGCGCTCGCCGTTCCTACTCATCGAGTACGCCGAATGGACCTGAATCTGATCACGTTGTTTGTTGAGATTGTGGAGTGTCACGGCTTGGCCGCGGCAGCGCGCAAGCTCGATATGTCGAAGTCAAACATCAGCCAGAGACTCAAGGTTCTCGAGCGTGAGACAAGGGCGCAACTGGTTCGACGGTCGGCGCGCAGTTTCGAGCTGACCGAAGCGGGTCAGCTGCTCTACGCCAGCGGACGGCGTATGCTGGATGACCTGGATAACGCCCGTGCATCCATCGACATGCTTGGGCACACGCTGACGGGACGGATTCGCATCAGCGTACCCACCGGCATTGGCAGGTTATTTGTCGGATCGAAGCTACGCGAGTTCGCGCGGATTCATCCGGGAATCTCGCTGACGATCGCCTTCAATAACCGGATCGATGATCTGATCGCTTCCGAAGTCGACATTGCGCTTCGGATCGAGCGAGCACCGCCCCTGGATTACGTCGCTCGTGAAGTTTGTTCGATTGACTGGATCCTTTGCGCATCTGCGAATTATTTTCAAAGGTGCGGACCGATTAACTGTCCCGCGGATCTCGCGTCACAGACTTTTATTGGGGCGCCTCCAAGTCAGGAGTCGACGATCGAGCTTAGAAATCGAAGTGACGATACGGACGCCCAGATCATCCAGATCCAGCCAACGCTACAATCGGCAGACTACCCGTTTCTCATCGATGCTGTAAAGGAAGGCATGGGCATCGGTATTCTGCCGACGTATGCAATGCGCGGACCGACTGCTCAAAATCTGCAGCAGGTACTTCCGCAATACCGGATCGTCGGGCAGCTTAACAGGCTGTACATTCTCACGCTTCCAAGTCGTTTTCCCTCACCCGCAAAACGGGCGCTAATGGAATACCTTGAAAAAGAATTGACGGAATACGCTGAGAGCTGGAAATAAGCGCATTAAATTGTTCCGTTTCAGTACCTGGCGTCATCTTGTTGGCCTGTAGCTGTCAGTCAGGCGTCACAGCGATCGAGTAACGGCAGAGACGCCGCGACGCAATCGATCCTTGGAAGCATTGGTTCAGTCTGACCGGGACCGTCGGGATACACGTCATGTCTGCGGTGGAAATGGCCGCCCGCATCACACGAGGCCACGCAACGTGCGCACTGACCGACGTGCCCGGCCCATCCGATTTTGGAGACTGGTGTCGACGGCGCCAGTTAACCAGCAGTGAACGCCGCGTCCTTCCCCAATGGGATTGTCAGCCGGCGAGATCAGTTCCAGAATGAGATAACGATGCAAGGATGGTAAAAAAATTCAGGGGCTCCGGCATTTGATTGAAGAAATAGACTTATACAGCAAGGACTGTTAGATGGAATATAAGACAATCAACCCGGCGACAGGAAAATTAGTCAAAACGTTCGAAAGTGCCAAGGACCACGAGATCGACGGCATTATTGCGACGGCTCAAGGTGCTTTCGAATCGGATTGGCGGCATCGGTCCGTTGCGGATCGTTCGCGTATTATGGCGAAGGCGGCGTCCATCCTGCGAGACAAGGCGGAAGAGTATGCGCAGACCATCACGCTGGAGATGGGAAAGCGGATCGTCGAAGCACGCGTCGAAGTGGCGCTGTCAGCCAATATCCTCGACTATTATGCGCGGCGTGCACATGAATTTCTTGCACCGCAACAATTGCCGGATGTGTCCGGCGGCGCCCAGGTCCATGTTGCCCCGGTTGGAATCCTGCTGGGTATCGAACCGTGGAATTACCCCTACTATCAAATTGCGCGCGTTGCTGCTCCGCAGCTCATGGTGGGCAATGTACTCATATTGAAGCATGCCGAAAACGTGCCGCAAGCTGCCCTGGCGTTTGCTCGACTGTTCGAAGAAGCCGGTGCGCCTCCGGGGGTCTACACGAACGTCTTCGCGTCGATTGAACAGGTCGGGAGGATCATCGATGATCCGCGCGTGCGTGGCGTCACCCTCACGGGCAGTGAAAGAGCCGGAGCCGCTGTTGCCGAGCGGGCCGGGCGCAACCTGAAAAAAGTCGTGCTCGAACTCGGTGGCAACGATGCCATGATCGTTCTGGAGGATGCCCCGCTCGAATGGGCGATCAATACCGCGCTAATCGGACGGACTCTGAATTGCGGACAGGTTTGTGTCGGCGCGAAACGCATCATCGTCGTCGGCAAGCAGCGCGGCGAGGAATTCCTCAGCGGTTTCAAAAAGGCCATGACCGCCCTGCAGGCTGGCGACCCTGGGGACGCGAATACAACGCTTGGGCCGATTTCGTCAGAAAGAGCCCTCGATCACCTTCTCCGCCAGATCCAGCGCTCAGTTGACGCAGGCGCAGTTATCGAGTGTGGCGGCCATCGCATCGATCGGGAAGGGTTCTATATTGCACCCACAATACTTAGCAATATCAACACGAGCGATCCGATCTATCGGGAAGAGCTCTTCGGCCCCATCGCTTCTTTCTTCGTTGTTGAAAATGAAGAAGACGCCATTCGGCTCGCAAACGATACGCCATATGGGCTCGGAGGCTCCGTATTGACCGCCGATATCGGGCGCGGCGAGCGGATTGCCGCGCGCATTGACAGCGGTATGGTGTTTGTAAATCGACCGTTTGCGACGATTCCCCAGCTACCGTTTGGCGGTGTCAAAAACTCCGGATTCGGGAGGGAACTTTCGATGGCCGGTCTCGAGGAATTCGTTAATAAGAAACTGATCACGACGGACCCGGTGTGCACTCCGCCCACGAAGCCTAAAGGAATCTGATGGGCAGCGGGACCGCCTTCCCCAGGAATACTGGGTTTGCGAAAAGCATCGGTTTTATCAGGTAGCCTGTCCCTGGGCTATCGTTACCGCCGCCTCACTAATGTCACATCCTTTTTCGAAATAGAATCAGACGTCTTGACATAAGAAAAGCGGCATCTATGCAGCATGGAGACAAAAAATGCCTTTGTGGAATATCTATCATCCAGTCGGCGCCTACACGGCAGAAGAAAAGCAGGAGATGGCAAGGCGAATCGCCGATATCTACATCATTCCTCGCTTCTACGTAGGCGTTCTGTTTCATGAACAGCCGAAAGACTCCTTCTTCATGGGAGGCGAGTCGCGAGGCGATTTTGTCAGAATCCGATTGGATCAATTCGCCAGGCACATCTCCAAGGACGTCGAGTGGACAGCGTCCTGGCTCCGCAAAGCGAACGCCGCGATTGCGCCATTTGTCCAGGATCGAGGCTACCACTACGAGTTGCATGTCGGCGAAACGCCGCGAGAACTATGGTTGATCGACGGCATTCACCCACCCCGGCCCGATACGGTAGCCGAGAAGAGATGGAAGCTTGAAAACCGGGCATCGCCCTATGATGCGAGTGAAGGTTGAATGGGTCAGTTTCGTCTGAACCAATTCGGACGCTGATACGCAACAGCCTCGCGGTGAGGGCCGAGCCGTCACCGCAGTCTCCCCCAGCCTTCCGGCTGCTCGCCTCCCTCGAGATCGTTTTCCATCAAAACGGAAACATTGGTTCGAATCTTCGAGATTCGCAGCAGATCTCGTTCAGGGTCTGGTTCAAGACCGGGCAAGGGACGTCGACGGGCGCAATTTACCCAAGCGACCGGACACGCCAGTCGCCTTTGGATAATTCTCATGCTTAACAAGATTCTGGAAACCTGCGACGCCGCGCTAGAGGACGTCAAGGATGGTGCAACCATCATGATCAGCGGCTTCGGGCGGGCAGGCCTTCCCTTGCAACTGATTGACGCGCTGCTTGCGCAGGGTGCGCGTGATCTCACAATCATAAGCAACAACTCTGGAAGCGACGATTCGGGATTCGGCGCGCTCATTCGGCAGAAGCGTGTAAGGAAGCTGATTTGTTCGTTCCCACGGCTCGCCGGAGCAACCCTGTTTGACGCGGCTTATCGTGCGGGAGAAGTGGAACTTGAAGTGGTTCCACAAGGCACTCTGGTGGAACGGATCCGGGCGGCGGGCGCCGGAATCGGTGGATTTTATACGCCGACCGCCTATGGCACCAGGCTCGCGGAAGGGAAAGAATCCCGCCAGATAGACGACAAAAATTATGTTTTTGAATTGCCGCTGAAAGCTGATTATGCGCTCGTGAAGGCATACCACGCGGACCGATGGGGCAACATGACTTACAGGATGTCCGGCCGCAATTTTGGTCCCGTTATGGCCAGCGCAGCGACGACTACGATCGCTCAAGTCAACGAAATCGTCCCACTCGGTACTTTGAATCCGGAGACGGTTGTTACTCCAGGAATCTTTGTACAACGCGTTGTGCAGGTTTCGCAGTCACCTGCAAGTCGGGCGGAAAATTTAGAGACGAGATCGCAGAAATGAAAAAGCTCACACGGATCGAAATGGCGCAGCGAGTCGCGCGAGACATTCCGGAAGGCGCATACGTCAATCTGGGCATTGGTGTTCCGACGCTCGTGGCCAATCATCTGGATCCACACCGGGAAATCATTTTGCACAGCGAAAACGGCATCCTCGGAATGGGACCCGCGCCCTTACCTGGCGAAGAAGACGAGGACCTGATCAACGCAGGAAAGGAACCGGTCACGCTCCTTCCCGGAGGAGCGTTTTTCCACCATGCCGATTCGTTTTCAATTGTCCGCGGCGGACATCTTGACTACTGCGTATTGGGCGCGTTCCAGGTATCGGTCAAGGGCGACCTGGCGAATTGGCACACCGGCCAGGCAGACGCGATTCCAGCGGTTGGCGGTGCGATGGATCTTGCGTCCGGCGCAAAAAATGTCTACGTGATGATGGAACATCTGACTAAACAGGGCGAAAGCAAGATCGTCGAACGATGCTCTTATCCCGTCACGGGGATGGGCTGTGTGAGCAGGATATATACCGATCTGGCAGTTATCGATATCACGCGTTCGGGCCTGGAGGTGATCGAGATCTGCGCGGACATATCGTTCGATGAACTCTCCGAATTGACGGGCGTCCCGTTGCTCCGAGGGGCAGTCGGATGAACGCAACCTGGAAGCCCGTCTGACGCCTTCAATCTGAGCCAAGGGAATTTCGCAACGAACGTTGTCTGTGCAGAAGAGGATAGAAGAGCCTGCACACAGACACCTGCTCATGTTCGTGGCGGTCCCATTTCAATTCGACAACGCCTGTACTTACGACATGACATGGAGCAAGAATGAACGAACCGATCGTTTTGAGTGAGATAAAGGACCGCGTGACCGTACTGACGATGAATTTTCGTCCGCACAACCTGATGGGTCCAACGATGTACCGCGCGCTGCTCGACGAATTCGACGCGGCGGTCAAGCGCGGTTCGCGCGCAATCCTGTTGCGCAGCGGATTGCGGCATTTCTCGGCAGGCGCCGAGGTGTCGCTGTTCCCGGATCGCATTGCGCGACAGGGCAAAGGACTGGTCGATCCGCTCGAAGTGCTACGCGCGTTCGAGACGCTGCCGGTTCCGATCGTCGCAGCCGTTAATGGCACCTGCCTCGGTGGCGGCTTCGAAGTGGCGCTCGCTTGCGACTACAGCGTGGTCGCCGAATCGGCCAAGATCGGCTCCGTCGAGGTCGCGCTCGGCCTGCATCCGTTGCTCGGCGGTATCCAGCGCCAGGTGGTGCGTGCGGGACCGGCCCGCGCCAAGGAGATGTCGATGCTCGGCCGTCGCTATGACGCGGCAACGCTTGAACGCTGGGGCCTGATCAACCTGGTGGTGCCCGACGACAAGCTCGACGAGGCTGCGCTGTCGGTCGCTCAGGAACTGGCCGCCGGCCCGACAATTGCGCACGGCGTTACCAAGCAGCTTGTGCGCATCGCGCTTGACGAAGGCCTGAACGCAGCCGACGAGGCGATGTTCGAGCTGCAAAAGCCGATCTGGGCGTCGCAGGATCTCAAGCGGGGGCTCGAAGCCTTCGGCAAGACAGGGCCCGGCACGGCCGAATTCGAAGGAAACTGACATGACTGGACCACTAGAGGGACTCAAGGTCGTCGACTTCTCGCGGGTGTTGGCCGGACCGCTCTGTGCACGCACGCTCGCCGATCTCGGCGCAGACGTGATCAAGATCGAGCCGCCACGTCCAGACGTGTCGCGCGCGGCCTACCCGAACCAGGACGGCATGTCGGGCTACTACGCGCAACAGAACAGTGGCAAGCGCAACATCAGTATCGACTTGAACGTGGGGAACGCGCGCGAGCTGGTGCTGCGCCTTTGCGATGAAGCTGACATCATCGTCGAGAATTTCCGCGCGGGCACGCTCAGGTCGTTCGGCCTTGACTACGAGACGCTCAGCCAGCGCAATCCGAAGCTGGTGTACGTGTCTATCACGGGCTACGGCCAGACAGGGCCGTGGGCGTCGCGCATGGCCTATGCCCCCACGGTGCAAGCCGAAGCCGGCTTTACGCACAACACAATGCATCATTTCGAAGGTATCGATGCAGGCCGCAAGTGGACAGATCCGCTGTCACACGCCGACGTCTACGCGGGCCTGCAGGCAACCATTGCCGTGCTCGCCGCGCTGCGCAAGCGCGAAGTGACTGGCCGGGGACAGTACATTGACGTCGCGATGGCAGCCGTGATGCTGTCCATCAACGAGCGCGCGCATCTCGATCTCGCCGGTATCGATACCGGCGCGGAGCCGGGCGTGCTGGGCGCGACCGAAGGCCCGCACTTCGTCGGGCCGGGCGGCGAGGCGTTCGTCGCGGCGCAGAGCATCGTCGGCAGCAACACGTTTCCGAACTACCTGCGCGCGATGCGCCGGATGGACCTTGGGCGCGATCCGCGCTTCAGTACCGCTGAGCGGCGTCTGCAGAACTACGGCGCGCTGCATGCGGTGATCCAGAAATGGATGCTATCGTTCCGCGACCTGAAGACGCTCGATGCGCAGCTCGACGAAGCGAAGATCGCGATCGGCCAGATCCGCTCAATGAAGGAACTCGCCGAGACCGACTGGGCGAAGCAGTGGGGCGCCGTGCAGGAAGTCCCTGACCGGCGAGGTGGCTCGTATCTTATCCACGGCTATCCGTGGCGGTTTTCAGACGACGAGCTCGGCCCGCGCAGCGCGCCGGCGTTTCGCGGTGAGCACAACGAACAGGTGTTCCGCAGCGCAGGCCTGTCGGAGAGCGAAGTGCGCGCAGCCGTCGAGGCGGGGATTCTCGTCGGTGGCCTTCCGGACTCCGTGAAGAACGCCTCGTCAGCTGCGCTGGCCGCGTCGCCGGCGCAAGTGCAGGAGCTCGTCGGATCGAATCAGGACTAGCGGCCCGCATCAAGGCGGGTTGATCAGAGCAACGCTTTTGCAGGTCGAAAATCGCGCGGGCAGGATGCAACACACTTGAGCCCGCGCGAGCGAGAGCCAGAAGGCGCTGACGTGGGAGAACCGGCAGAACGGTCAATCTCTTCAGCACATTGCTCAACGGTTTGACCGCGATCACTCGTCTGTAGAGCGGATGGCTTACGTTAACGACATTACTATCGTCAAGTATTTTTCAACGGAGGAAGCGAAATGGCCAAAGGATATTGGGTGGCAGCATATCGAGCGATTCATGACGCAAGCAAGCTCGCGGAGTACGGCGTGCTTGCGGGAGCGGTGGTGAAAGCGGCGGGCGGAAAGTTCCTGGTGCGGGGCGGCGAGGTCGTTGCGTTCGAAGCGGGTCTGAAGCAGCGCACCGTCGTGGTCGAATTCCCCAGCTTCGAACAGGCTCTTGCCGCGTATGAAAGCGCGGCATATCAGGAGGCGCTGGCCGTACTGGGAGATGGTGCCGAAAGGGACGCGCGCGTCGTCGCGGGCGTTGACGACTGAGACGTGCGGCCAATGGCGAGCAGGCGATCCCACTCACTCCTCGCCAAGGATGGCCCGATTGCGGTTCTTGATCGATTCGAAAGTTCTCTCGGTTGCGCCCTCGCCAGCTTGCAGGCGGACATCGCGCAACCCGAGCGTGCGCGTGCCTACGCGCAATGCCACCGGCTCGACGGGCAGGCCGGTGCTGTGCTCGACGAGTTGCAACGGCGCCTGGTGCCCACACCACTTGTCGCCCCATTGCATCAGCGCGATCAGTACCGGGTAGAGCGCTTCTCCCTTGTCGGTCAGGCGATATTCGGCACGCTTCTCGCAGCCCTCGGCTAGCACGCGCTCGAGCACACCAACCTCCACGAGGCGGCTCAGCCGTGCGGTCAGCACGTTGCGTGCGATGCCCAGGCGACGCTGGAAGTCGTCAAAGCGCCTCGTGCCCAGCGTGCACTCTCGCACGATGAGCAGGCTCCACCACTCGCCGACCTGTTCAAGCGAGCGCGCGATCGAACAGTTCATGCCATCAAAAGTTTTACGGTACATAGCAGCGATCGTAGTCAAAAAAGTTGCGTCGCGCAACTTACGACGGTATAGTAAGTTTCGTCACAAAACTTATAGGGTCGCTCGGCCCCCAATCGGCTCGCGCCGTGGAGAATTTCCCCATGGATAGACGTCTTCTCATCCTGGCCGCCGGCATGTTCGCGCTCGGCACCGACAGCTTTGTCATCGCCGGCGTGCTGCCACAGGTATCGGCGTCGCTCAACGTATCCATCGCGCTTGCCGGGCAAATGGTCACGCTCTACGCGCTGAGCTATGCGCTGCTGTCGCCGGTCATCGCCGCGGCGGCAGCGCACTGGCCGCGCAAGCGTTTGCTGCTCACCGGCCTGGCGGTTTTCGTGCTGGGCAATATCATCACCGCTGTGGCGCCGAACATTGAGCTCGTGCTGGCAAGCCGGCTGCTGGCCGGCCTGGGCGCGGCGATGTTCAGCCCGACGGCGACGGCCACCGGTGCGTCGCTGGTGCCACCCGAGCAGCGAGGCAGGGCACTCGCCATCGTCATCGCCGGCCTGTCCAGCGCGACGGCGCTGGGCGCGCCGATGGGCACCTTTATCGGCGGTTGGCTGGACTGGCGCGCGACGATGTGGTTCGTCGCCGCTGTCGGCGCGCTGGCTGCGGCAGGCGTGGCCTGGCGCTTTCGGGACATTCCGACGCCACCGCCCGTCAGCCTTGCGCGCCGGCTTGCGCCGCTGGGCGATGCACGCGTACTGATCACGCTGCTGACCACCTGGCTCGTGTATTCGGGCCTGTTCCTGGTCTATACCTACATCGGCTCGAGCTTCGATCGTGCCACCGGTGGCGAGCCGCGCGTGTTGGCCGGGCTGCTGCTGCTCTGGGGGTTGGCCGCGACGGTTGGCAATCTGGCTGCGGGTCGGCTGACCGACCGCTTCGGCACCCGCCGCATTATCAACGTGGCCATCGCGGTGGTCGCGGTGGACTTCGCGCTACTGCCCTGGAGTTCGGCATCGTACGCGACCGCGGTGCCCGCACTCATCGTCTGGGGCCTGTGCGGCTGGGGGTTGCTGGTACCGCAGCAGCACCGCCTGATCAGCATCACGCCCTCCGCGGCGCCGCTGCTGCTGGGATTGAACTCGGCCGCCATCTATATCGGGGTCGCGATGTCGGGCCTGATCGGCGGCGCGGCCATTACGCGGGTCGACAGCCACGCGCTTGGCCTGGTTGGCTCGGTTTTCATCGCGGTGGCGCTACTTGTCGCCGAATGGGCGAATCAGCGTATTGCGCGGTCGGATCAGCTGACCAGCACGGCTGGCGCTCCTTCGGGCGCATAGGCGCGCCGGTTGGCGGTGCGCCAACCCAGGTTCAGGCGGGTGGGGAGCCCTCCTTGAGCAATGCCTTCAACTGGGCGCGCGGTTCGGGGGGGGCCTGATGCTGATGTACCGCCACGGCATGCCGGACTGCGGCTTCTAGCAGTTCGTTTTCACTGTTGACGCCAAGTGCCAGGGTGCAGTTGAGACGCCGCGTTTCCGAGATTGCAACCGAGTGTTGGTGAGACCGATTGCGGCCATGAAGCGTCGTTCGCACGGGCATCAAAGGCGACATTCGAATGTCGCCCTCTCTTTCGTATCGGCCCGCTAGACACGATGCAATGCGCATCGTTGTTAGGTTGGCTTACCATTGTCGCTGCCCTAATCGGCGCCAACCGATTTCAAGTGGTCATCGATAATCCGCCGTATAACCGACGAACGCACGAAATACGAGAGACCGGCATGCTGGCCCTGCTGCGCCGTGATGTGCCCTGCGTTCACTCCAACAATCATCATCCGTCGGAACCGGTGGCTCGGCTGTGGCGTGACGTTAGCTGGGGGAACTTTTGCAACTGCAATCACCGGGCTTCCAGAAGCGCCTCCGAAGCTGAACCCTTCGTAAAGCAGGATGTCGCCCCGATCCTCCATATCGAAGCTGTAATCGAATCTCGGATCACTAGCGACCGTGCCACCGCGAATTATTGCTCGGATGCCACGCGGGTCGTGGCCCGTTGGATAGCCCGGAAAGGTAAGGAGGTCGAATGGTTGCAAATCCGCAATCAATTCTTCTTCGGTCGCAACGTCGGAGTAATCAAAGCAGAAATCCCATCTTTTGTCGTCAGGCTTGTCCGGATTTCGGGTCTTTGCATCGAAGATTACCGCGACGTCGTTTCGTGTGTTCGAGTCGAACAAGATCGTATTGTGATCCATCGGCACGATGAATCGCTTAACGTCTCCTGGAGACCCGTCAGCGTTCCTGGCCCGCGTTTGGCAGATAAGGTGGACTAGCTTGTAGCCAACATACTTACGTCCGTTCTGACCGAATGTAAGGTCAACCACATGCTTGTTGGTGACTAGGATTAACGTCCCGTTGTTGTTGATAGTAAACGAGGTACCAAAGCCACTCTTTGATGAACCATCCGGCCCAGCGAATACCGCTTCGGTATGAACGGCCGCGTAAATCGTTTCGTGAGTCAATCCGTGATACATGCGGAAACACCTCTGAGGGAATACGGTTAGCGGGACGACTTGGCGGATCGTTTGAAATACCCTCGGCATTCCATATTCGTCACCTCAAGGATGATACCAAGCGGTGGACAAACGACTCGGCTAACGCGCGACAGTACGCGCACTTTATACCCGACCGCCAATGCCATGGAGCTACCGAGCCATGGGTATATCGCTGATGGCCGTTACCACCAAAGACCGGCCGCCTGCGGGACCCCAATTCGAATGCCCCCAAAGGGTCGGGAAGAGACGACCGAGTTGCAGCGGGCGGAGCTCTCTTTCCGGCCGATAGTGTTGAAAAACTCCCTGGAATCTGTTTTGCGGTCGTTATTGGGGACCTTACCCCTCAACCGCTGGGCGATCATGCAATACAGGCCGATCTGAGAGGTCAACTTCTGGCGATCACGGTCGGTTAGCCACTGGTATCGGGTTTTTCAACACAATCGGCCACAACCGGCCATTGAGCGAGCCGCACGACGCCCGATGGAGCGACTGCTTTGCTCCCCCCCGGCGTCAGAATAGTTGTCGTGTTACTGATTTCGATTGACCCAGTCTGGGGGCGGTAGAGTCACAGTGAATGAGAGCCTATTCAGCAGAGAGAAAGGAAGCGCTGTTGCGCCGCATGATGCCCCCCGAGAACGCGTTGGTGTCGGCGCTGGCAAGGGAGACGGGGATCACTGAGCAAACGCTGTATGCTTGGCGTCGACAGATGAAAGCGCAAGGAGTCCCGGTGCCGGGAGATGGAAAGAACCCCGAGGCCTGGTCCTCGGCAGACAAGTTTGCGGTGGTGCTGGAAACCGCGCCGCTCAATGAAGCGGAATTGGCCGAGTATTGCCGGCGCAAGGGTCTTTACGCGGAGCAGATCGCTGCTTGGCGAGAGGCCTGTCGATCGGCCAATACCAACGCGGGTGAACAGGCGCGAGAACAACGGCTGCAGTCCAAGGGTGACAAGAAGCGCATCCAGCAGCTTGAGAAGGAATTGCAGCGAAAGGAGAAGGCGCTGGCGGAAGCGGCAGCATTGCTCATCCTGAGAAAAAAAGCCCAGGCGATTTGGGGAGAAAAAGAGGACGACTGATCAGCGTCCCAGATCGCCGGTTGTGTATATCGTTGATTCGTGAGGCAGAAAGCTCTGGCTGCCGGCTGGCGCAGGCTTGCGACGAGTTGGGTCTGAGCCTGCGCACTTTCCAGCGCTGGGTTCGGGATGGCGACGAGGTGGTCGCAGACGCTCGCACCACTACTGAGCGGCCAGCGCCAGCCAATAAGCTCAGCGAGCCGGAACGCCAGCAGATTCTTGAGGTGGCCAACAGCGTGGAGTTTGCCAGTTTGCCGCCCAGCCAGATCGTCCCGACGCTGGCGGACCGTGGTCAGTACGTGGCCTCGGAGTCGAGCTTTTATCGTGTCTTGCGTAGTGCGTCGCAGCAGCATCACCGCGGTCGTGCGCGCAAGCCCTCGGCCCGGGTGGTGACCAGCCATTGCGCCACCGGACCCAATCAGGTGTGGAGCTGGGACATCACCTGGATGCCAGCGGAAATCAAGGGCCAGTATTACTACTGGTACATGATGCTGGACGTGTTCAGCCGCAAGATCGTCGGTCATGAAGTGCATCGGGCGGAATCGGCGCAGTTGGCGGCGTTGCTCATGCGGCGAGCCAGTTTGGCCGAAGGTCTGGCTGGACGTCCTCTGGTTCTGCATTCGGATAACGGTAGTTCAATGAAGGGCGCGACGATGCTGGCCACCCTGGAAAACCTGGGGGTGGTCGCTTCGTTCAGCCGGCCGCGCGTGAGCAATGACAATCCCTACGCGGAGTCGCTGTTCCGGACCTGCAAATACCGGCCGGACTACCCGCGCCAGGCGTTCGACAGCGTGGACGAGGCACGCGCATGGACGCAGCGATTCGTGCGTTGGTACAACCATGAGCACAAGCATAGTGGGCTGAAATTCGTGACACCGGCACAGCGCCACGGTGGCATAGCCCCGGCGGTGCTGGCGCACCGTGAAGCGGTCTATGCTAAGGCTAAGGCCAGAACGCCCGAGCGTTGGTCCGGGCCGACGCGGAACTGGAGTTTGGCGGACGAAGTCTGGCTCAATCCGGAACGGATTGAGCCAGCAGAACTCAAGCAGGTTGCGTGAGGTGACGCGACAACTACGTTGACAAACGCCGCTCCCTAAACTGTTGAAATGCCAGCAAATGCTAGGCAAGCAACAGCAAGGCATCAGCGAGCGAGAGCACCGTTGTGCGCGAATCGAACGCCGTTGAAAAAAGATGATCGTGCACGACCTGATCTGGGTCGTAGCAGCAATCCTTGACCGTGAACAAACGGAAGTCCGCATCGCTCGCGTACGCGACCGACGACAGCACTACACCGGTCGACGCAATGCCCACCATGAACAGGGTATCGATACCCTGCGCGGAAAGCCGCACCTGCAGATCGGTACCAAAGAACACGCTGGCACGATGCGCGATGATGAGCGGTTCAGTGGCCTGTTGGCCGAGTTCCGGCGAGATCTGGTCGTCGACGAAAAGACCAAGTTGCTTGATTCCCTGCCCGTTCCTGTTCAACGGACTGACTTCCGGATAGCCTGGACGAAAGTGGATTTTGGCGAAATAGACGCTGACGCCCTTGGCCCGCGCAGCGTCACACAGCTTGCGCGTATTGGAGAGCAACGTGGGCGCGACCGATGGAAATAACGCCAGGATGTCAGTCTGATAATGCATGACCACCAGAGCGGCTTGCGCTGGAACAATTGCCGGAATCTGCATGGCCACACTGCGCGCATCAGCGGCGCTTTCCATGCCCTGTTGATGGTCTGCTGAATCGATGGGTCCACGTTCAACGGGTGGCGACATAAGGCTACGCGATAAAGAATGATGATCGACTCTAGCACGACCAATCGGTTTTCGATGGCAAGAGCCTCCAGTTCGCACAGTTCATCCTCAGACAGCGCGGCCATGTCGAACCTGCAGTCGAGGTACCGCTGTCTGAATGTGGGCTTCTCCACCCGAAGCCCTCGATCCAGAGCTTCGGGGACTCGACGGAAATAGGCTCGAAGGTGACCCTTACCGGCCTTCCTCAGTGCCGCCACGAAAACGAGACGGACTGACTCCATTGGCCCGACGAAAGGCCCTGCTGAAATTGGCGACATCGGTAAATCCGAGCCGGTAGGCGATCTGCGAAATCGGGAGCGTTCCCTCAAGCAGAAGCTTCCGCGCGCGTTCGTTACGCACTTCAATGGCGAGGTCACGGAAGCTGCTTTCCTCCTTCTTCAGGTAGCGGTCCAGGGTGCGTGCCGAGATTGCAAGCAGACGAGCAAGTTCCTCCAGCGGAGGCTGGCTATCCTCTGCTTCGTTCAACATCATGACAACCCATTCGGTCCAGTTTCCCTGTTCACTGTACTTTTGCAGCAGTGCCCGGCATCGCTCCTCCGCCATGCGTACCGCGTGCTCGTCGGCCATCGGAAGAGCCGCGTCCAGGCTCCACGTATCGGCCACCATGCGGATCTCCGGCAGCGGCGAGGCGCCGAAATGCACGCGCGCAGGCGCCAGTTCCCGATAGCGCGCCGCATGCGGCGGCGCTTCCATCGACATGTAGATGTCGTAGACGGATGAGGGGTTCTGCAACAAGGACTTGCATTGCAGGTGCGTCGATACGGCAATCGCCTCCTGGACCAGGTTCAGCGTTTCCCTGGCCATTGGCAGCGCCGGCCGGTAGATGATTTCCACGTGATTACCGGTGCGCTGATAGCGCATCCTGAACATCGGTGTCAGCAGCCTGTAATAGCGGGAACACAGGCGCAGCAGGTGGTCCAGGGTGGGGCACGAAAGCATCGCATACCCCAGGATATCGTGGGAATTCAGCTTGAGGCGGCGACCCCACTCGAAGCCGATGTCGCTACGTCCGGTCAAGCGCAGGGCTTCTGCCAGCAAGCGATCGATCTGCTGTGTGGTGAGGCCGAAATCCGTTTCCCTGAACCGGTCAGGATCAATGCTTACCGCGCGCAGCAGTTCGCCAAGCGAAGTGCCGGCAGACTTGAGGCAATCGCCCATCAGCAGGAAATAACGGGCCGGTATCAAGGGGCGGGCGGCAGCTTTCATCTTCAAATGCCGGAAAGGGGAACCATGTCGAGTGCAGCGTCAAAGTAGTGTCTGAAAATGATAGATCGCTGTCTGAAAATGACAAGTGCGCGCGTGGGCTATCCCCCCAGAATGGGGACCTGCAGGAGCCCCATCCGTCCCGGATGAGGCAATACAAACGGAGACAGTCCATGTTGTTCGAATCCATCAACACCGGTTGCCTGGACGGCAACGATACCCCGTGGGTACCGTTTTCGCCATACAGCAACGACGTGATGATCAAGTACTTCAAGATCGATCCGGTACGGGGGGAAACCATTACGCTGCTGAAGGCGCCCGCTGCCATGGAATTGCCACGCCATCATCACACTGGCACGGTGATCGTCTACACCGTCCAGGGAAGCTGGCGTTACAAGGAACACGACTGGGTGGCCCATCCCGGCAGCGTCGTGTACGAGACCGCCTCCACGCGGCACACGCCGCAAGCAGCGTATGCCGAAGGCCCGGACATCATCACCTTCAACATCGTGGCTGGTGAGCTGCTGTACCTGGACGACAAGGACAACATCATCGCGGTCGAGAACTGGAAGACTTCGATGGACCGCTACCTCAACTACTGCAAGGCCAACGGCATCAAGCCCAAGGACTTGTCTGCCTTCGAAGGTTGATCTTCTGACCTGCGCGCGTTCTTTCCGTACCACCTCAAGCGTATCTCACGCAAGCTGGTCAGGTCGATGACGATCAGCGCCGCCAGGAAGAATGGCTACCTCACAGCGCTGAAGTAGATCTTGACGCATCACAAAAGACAGGAGGAGACATGATTGTACTGACTCGCACACCGTGGCTTCGGCGCGTACTCGTCGCGCTGCTTGGCACGGCCGCACTTCAGGCAAACGCAGGGACGGCAGCCCCAGGCATCGCCGATGCACAGGAAATTGCCACGGAAGCCTACATCTACGCCTATCCGATGGTGCTGATGGAAGTGACGCGACGCGTTTCGACCAACATCGAAGCGCCGGATTCCAAGCGCATGCGCGCGCCGATGAACCAGTTCGCGCACGTACCCGCCTTCCCGGACGACAAGTTCGACACGGTGGTTCGCCCGAATGCAGACACACTGTACTCACCGCTGTGGTTCGACGTCGCGCGTGAACCGATTGTCATCTCCGTGCCGGATTCCGGTGGCCGCTACTATCTGCTGCCGGCGCTCGACATGTGGACGGACGTCTTTACCTCTCCCGGTACGCGCACGACCGGTAACGGCCCGCAGCAGTTTGCCATTGTCGGCCCGCACTGGCATGGCAAACTGCCGGCTGGCATGCCTGCCTATGTCTCGCCGACAGCCGTAGGCTGGATGATCGGCCGGACGCAGACCAACGGCGTCGCCGACTACGCATCCGTGCACAAGTTCCAGGCCGGCCTCAAGGCCACGCCGCTCAGTGCCTGGGGCACGCCAGGATACGTGCCGCCCAAGGGCCCGACCAACCCGCAGCAGGACATGAGCGCGCCGGTGGAACAGGTGGCAAAAATGGACGCCGCGAGCTACTTCGCCATGTTCGCCGAGTTGTTGAAGGACAATCCGCCGCACGCGCAGGACTATCCGATTCTTGACCGCATCGCGCGCATGGGGCTGGTGCCGGGGCAGGCCTTTGATATGAATCGCCTGGCACCGGATGCGCAGGCTGCACTACGGGCGGCTCCGGCGGCTGCGCGGAAGCAGATCGCCCAGGCGCTGCCCCGCTCCGGTTCCGTGGCCAATGGCTGGAGAATGATCGGCAACCCGATCGGCACGTATGGTACCGACTACCTCCGGCGGGCGATGATCGCCTTTGCCGGCCTGGGGGCCAACCTGGTCGAGGACGCAGTCTATCCTTTTGCGATGACGGACGCTGACGGCAAGCCTTTCGATAGTGCGGCGAAGTATGTGATCCACTTTGACAAGGAGCAGTTGCCGCCGGCGCGCAGCTTCTGGTCCCTGACGATGTACAACGATCGCCAGTTCTTTGCTTCCAATCCGATCAATCGCTTCGCCATCGGTGATCGCAATCCGCTGAAGTACAACGCCGATGGCTCGCTGGATCTGGTGATCCAGCGCGATCCTCCCAAGGGCGCCGATTCCAACTGGTTGCCAACGCCGGTAGCAGGCAGCTTTTCGATGAACCTTCGCCTTTACCTGCCCAGGCCCGAGGCGCTGGACGGTGCCTGGAAGCCGCCGGTGATCAGGCGCGTAGCAAGCTGAAATCTGAACGCCCGCATGCCCGATAGAGCGGGCGCTCAGGCTTGCCCCGGCTCGACGTCGTTATGCTTGCCGTGCTTCCAGCGCTCGATGATGGTCGTCGAAAACAGGCCCGCTTTCGTGAACGGGTCGTTGGCGACAAAGGCCTCTACTTCATCCCAGTCGGCAGCGTCGAGAATCAGGAAGCTACCCGTCATGTGCTCGTCACCTGTTCCGCTGCCGGCGCCCAGCGTCGGGCCGCCCAGCGTGATCTTTTCCGCGTAGGGTGCGAGATATTCCAGATGGCGCGCATAGTTTTCGAGTCGGACGTGCAGCTTGCCGGGTTTATCTTTTCGGTAGACTAGAAACAGCATGGTCGCTCCTTGACTGCGTGGCTGGCATTGTGCAACTTGCTGGCGATCTTGACACAGCCCGATTGGCTTGACGTTCGACGGAACCGATGTACATGTTCGATAACTGCGAACATGAGGCCAGGGCTCCCGCATCGCAGTCGGCATGAGCGATTCGAAGATGCTGCCAAACGGCTCGGACGGGGCCGGACGGGTTTTATGAAACTGCCGCATCCGGCACTGCGGTGCCACTGTGGGAGTATGCAGAGTCCTGGGCCAGTGCCGCGACCGTATCCAGGCAGTCCATGGCCTGATGAATGATGCGCAATTCCTGATCAGGATCGCGCGCGGCCTGGACCACCAGCCTGGCGCTCATGCAAAGTCGCAAGGCACTGACGGGGACGCCCGCCTTGTGGCCGCAGTCAACCGGTTGACCGAGGTGATAGGCCAAGGCGCCGGCGCCGCACTCCGGCCTTTGCAGCCGGCGATGGATGCCCGCCGTCTCGTCGCGGCTGAGCACTGCCCTGCCGCCACGCGAAGCTGACCGGTACAGCAGGAAGGGATGAATAGTCTGAATATCATCCCAGCTCGATGGACTGTTCAGCGCGGAGCGGTCCAGCGCCGGCACGTCCAGTGCGGCGAAACCTGGATCGCGGCTCAGCCTTTGCTGGATGGCATTGGCGAAGCGCCGCAGAATGCCCTCGACCTGCGGCGCAGGCACTGCACGGAACTCGCGCAACTCATGGATTGCCGCCTGCCACCGCAGCAGCAAGCCGAAATTCGCGTGCGATCCAAGGGCCTGCGCGCAGGCCCAGTCATGCGGCCATTCCTCGCGCGCGGCGTAGGTGCGGAGTTCCGCGGGGATGCCTCGCTGGCGCAGTTTCTCGCCGACCACCGCTGGCAGCAGCAAAGCGCCGGAAAACGATGGCCCCGCCACGAACTTGGAGCCGGTCAGCGCAATCATGAAGCCGTTGCGCAGGTATGCCTGGATGGTGTCCGGCTCGATGCGGAACTGGCAGGCGTCGACCAGCACCTGCACCTCCGATTGCCAGCGGCGGCGCACTTGCATCGCGCACGAGATGCTCGGCGCAATGCATCCCGTCTTGGACACATCGATCAGCACCAGCAGCACGTGGCGCCCGTCATGCACGGCCTGGCTGACGAGCGCATCGACTTCCGCATCGACCACGTCCGCATCCCGGGGGGTTCCGTCAGCGTTGCGGATCGGCACATTGAGGATGTCGCTGGCGCATGCGTGGCCAAGGGACTCGCCCGGCACGGTGATGCGCCCCAGCGCGTTATACGTGCTGAAGTGCCGCCCGCTCAGCGCCGCGGGCACGCCGCTGCCACTCTCCGCCTCGCCGGCCAGGATCACCAGGGGCCTGACCGGATAGGCACCGGCATCCCCCGCCACTTGCGCCGCTACCCGCGCCGCGAGCAGATGCACATCGGTGCCCGACGCCGAGAAGGCCAGCCCGGGGTCGAGACCATGCCCGATGCCGCATAACGCCAGCAACTCGCGGCGCAGCCGGTCCATCTCGCAGTGATACAACCCGGCCGGAGACTGGTGCGCGAGCCCGGCGGCAATCCGGCCGCGCAATGCGTCCGCCATGGCGAACGCCGCCGGCGAGACCCCCGAGGAAGTGGACGAGCCAAAGGACACCAGCCCCGGCGAAGCGAGTGGCTGGCAACCATACTTGTTCCGTCCGGTGACAGGGTCCAGCGCAATGCGATGATCGCCGCCGCTGACCAGCAAGTCAGCCGTCGATGGCAGCGGTATCGGGGGCGTGCGGTTGGTCGGCATGGTCTCTCTGGCTGGCGTTGATCAGCATGGTCCTGAACGCAGCGAAGATCTTGTGCATCTGCGGCTGCTTGTAGGGAAAAAGATCGACCGGATCGATGTCGTGCACCACCATGGCCGTGTCCGCCTCGAACACCAGCAATGCACCGTCCGGCGTCTCGGCGCAATCCAGACCGACATAGTCAAGGCCCAGCCGCTCCTGGATCAGCGCGAGCGCGTCCCTGTGGCGCAGCGCGAAGGTGTGGTCGAAGTCGCGCATGATCTGCGCTTCTTCATCCCGCTTGGCCTCGCTCTCGGCCATGCCGGCATTGAGATAGTGAATCATCCAGTGCGCGGAGATGCCGACGTGGCAGACGTATGCGCGGCCTTCGATCAGCACGAGCCGGTATTTCCGGTACAGGCCGTCCGCGTTCCGGTAGTCGATGAAGCAGGAAACGTAGAATGCCTGCTCTTCCATTTGCGCCAGGTAGCCGGCGAGTTCGGCCGCGCCGCCGATTTTTTCCAGTCCCTTGCCGGCATGGGAACCGATCGGCCTGACTATGATCGGGAAAACGCCCTCCCCCAGCACCGAGGAGACCGTTGCCTGCTCGCTGGCGACGCTCGCCAGTGCCTGGCGGTCCACGCGCCGGGTCGGCGGCATGCAGATGCCCGGCGCCGACGCCAGCATCGAGGCGGCCGCGTCCCGCGACAGCTGTTGCAGGCGATCCGGCATATTCAGCACCGGGCGCGGCCAGATGGCGGCTAGCGAGCGCAACTGCTCCAGCACGGGCTGGGTGCGGTCGGATTCGCCAACGGCGATAAAGAGCACATCGTGCTCCGGCACGGCCTGCGGCAGCGGGCTTTCCGGGGTGACGTACAGTGCGTCGAGCGCCACGTCGGAATTGCCCAGCAGGCATTCGATCGGCGTATTGGCCATCAGGTCGCCCGACACCATGATGGCCAGCACGCGCAGGCGCACGCCATCATCGCGCAAGGTCGGCAGATGATAGAGCTGCCGCGTCTGCAGCGCCTCGGCCTGGATGGTCATGGCAAGCGCATGATCGCCGATCAGTTGCAGGACCAGCGAGAGATCCATCAGCGCGTTCGCGTCGTCCGGATGCGACTCCAGATGCTTGATCAGCGCCGCGCCAAGCGGGCGCAGGTCCTCATTCTGGTGGGCCGCCCGCAGCAGGTGGCGCAGGCCGATCAGGGTATCCGGGGCCGCCGACCTGGTCACGGGGTCATCGATTGCGTTCATTGTGGTAATCCGCTGGCTTCGGGAATGGATAACGGCACGCTCAGCGACCGGCCGAGAGCGAGGGTGGCGCCCAGCAGGACATCGATGTCCTGCGAGGTGGTGCGATGGTTGAAAAGGGCAACCCGGATGGCGAAGCGGCCGTCGAGCACGGTCGATGACGGCGCGGCCAGGCCGGATTCCTGCAGGGCGACGACGAGATCGCGGTTGACTTGTTCGATGGCGCCGTGCTCATCAAGCCCGGCGCCGATGAAGCGGAAGCAAACGATATTGAGGGACACCGGCGCCAGCAGTTCCAGTTCCGGCTCGGCATCGATGCGGCGCGCGAGTTCCTGCGCGAGGGCGCAGGTATGGACCATCGTGGCGCCCAGCCGCTCGGTACCGTAGACCTTGATCGTGAACCAGGTCTTCAGCGCGCGAAAGCCGCGCGAGAGGTCCGGTCCGAAATCGCAAGGCCAGGGCGAGCCGGCCGCCATGCCGCGCTCGCCGCGGCTGAGATAAGTGCCTTCGTGCGTCGCGAAGGTGCGCAGGTGCCATTGCCGGTCGCGGACCACGAAGAAACCGGCGTCATAGGGGACTTGCAGCCATTTGTGGAAATCGAATGCGATCGAGTCCGCTTGCTCGATGCCGAGCAGCCGCGGAGCCAGTTGCGGACTCAGCATGGCCAGGGCGCCGAAGGCACCGTCGACATGAAAATGCAGTTGCTCCCGGCGCGCAATGCGCCCGATCCCGGCAAGGTCGTCGATGGCCCCCGTATCTACGGTGCCGGCAGTGCCGACGACGAGAAACGGCAAGAAGCCGGCGGCGCGATCGACAGCAATGGCAGCCTCGAGACAGGCCATATCCATGCGCCCCAGATCGTCGACAGCAATCGATCGGAGATTGTCTTTCCCCAGGCCGGCAAGGTCCATGCCCTGCGCGATGCAGCCGTGTGCCCTGGCGGAGGTATAGGCGGTGATACGGTGCGCAGCCTGCGCCACACCGCCCGACCGTACCCCGCTGCCGAGCACCCGGGTCCGGGCGACCAGCACGCCGCAAAGGTTGGCCATGGAAGAACCGGTCAGGAACAAGCCGCTGGCATCCTGCGGGAAGCCGAACAGCTCGATCACCCAGCGCAGCACCTGCCACTCCACCTCGACCGGGATTTGGTCGCGGCCACCCAGGTTGGCATTGAGCCCCGCCGCGAGCATGTCCGCCAGCATGCCGACCGGCGTACCCCCGCCATGCACCCAGCCCATGAAGCCGGGATGCGCGTTGCCCACGGCAAACGGCAGGATGCTGTCCATGAAGGTCCGATGCACCTGCTCCAGCCCGGTGCCATCCCGCGGCAAGGGCTCGCGAAAGCGCTCGCGCACCTGGTCGGGAATCGGCTGCCAGACCGGCTGCTCGCGAATGCCCTGGAGATAGTCCAGCATATCGTCAAGCATGCGGTGGCCCTGCGCCCTCAGTTCGCTCCAGTCGACGGGGTCGAGACTGGCCGGGACTGGCTGCCGGCGGCCCTCGGTGGTTGGTGTTGACATGGCTATTGCGGTCCGGAAAACGCATGTACCCCAGACCGGGGGGCGTTGCGCGACCTCGGCTCCGGGACATCGTGGCGGGGATCATAGCGTCGGGCCGCCGGAGCGTTTTGAGGAGGATGGCGGGTTTATTGCCTTATTTCTCTGTGAAGCCAGGTGCATCGTCCACGCCCCAACCCGGTGCGCGAGCCGCCGCGGGCACCAAAAAACAACACCGCCGCCCGCCTTACCACAATCCAATCATTTGCGAGCGCCGTCGCTCGGGACGATAATTGTGTCGTCAAGCATCTTAAGCGGCGCTCGCACCACCCGTCAGCACCCTCCCACTTCCACTCCCATGCAGCCACACCAAGGCCTACCCTATCCCCAACGATCCTGGGCCATCCTCACTGTGTTCTGCGGCCTCATCATGGCCGTGCTCGATGGCTCGATCGCCAATATCGCGCTGCCCTCGATCTCGCGCGAGCTCGCGGCGGACCCGTCCAGCACCATCTGGGTGGTCAACGCCTACCAGCTCACCGTCACGGTGTGCCTGCTGCCGCTGTCTTCGCTGGGCGACATCCTTGGCTACAAGCGCGTGTACCGCACCGGCCTGGCGGTCTTCCTGGTGGGCTCGCTGTTGTGCGCGCTCTCGCCCAACCTGCCGGTGCTGGTCGCTGCGCGGGTAGTGCAGGGCATCGGCGGCGCGGGCATCATGAGCGTGAATACAGCGCTGGTGCGCTTTATCTACCCGCCCACCAAACTCGGCCGGGGCATCGGCCTGAATGCGCTGGTGGTTGGCATCACCATTGCCGTGGGGCCTTCGGTAGGCGCGCTGATCCTGTCCATCGCAAGCTGGCCGTGGCTGTTCGCCATCAATGTGCCGGTGGCGTTCTTCGCGCTGGCGCTGGCGCGCAAGTCGCTGCCCGCAACACCGCCCCAACCGCATGGTTTCGACTATCGCAGCGCACTGCTGTCGGCCGTGGTGTTCGCCTTGTTCATCCTGGGCGTGGACGGCGCGGGCCATGCCGCCTGGCGGCCTGCCGCGGCGGCCGGGCTGGTGTTGGCGGCAGGGCTGGGCTGGCGGCTGGTGCGCATGCAGCGTGGCAAGCCGGCGCCGCTGGTGCCGGTGGACCTGTTCGCGAGCCGCTCGTTTACGCTGGCGGTAGGTACGTCCTTCTGCTCCTTCATGGCGCAGATGCTGTCCTTTGTGGCGCTGCCGTTCTACCTGGAATACCAGCTTGGCCGCTCGCTGCAGGAGACCGGGCTGCTGATCACGCCGTGGCCGTTGATGGTGGCCATCATGGCGCCGCTGTCGGGGCGTTTGTCCGACCGGTATCCTGCCAGCATCCTGGCGGGGATCGGGCTGGCGTTGCTGGGTTCGGGGCTGGTGGGGCTGGCGCTGCTCGGGCCGGAAGTGTCGAGTTTCGGGGTGTGCTGGCGGATGGCGATGTGCGGGCTGGGTTTTGGCTTGTTCCAGTCGCCCAATAACCGGGCGATGATTGGGGCGACGCCGCCGGCTCGCAGCGGGGGAGCCAGCGGGATGCAGGCGACGACGCGATTACTCGGGCAGACCACGGGGACGGCCGTGCTGGCGCTGCTGTTCGGTATCGACCAGAGTGGCGCGGCTCGCCTGGCGCTCTGCGTGGCGGCTGCCGTTGCGGGGATTGGCGCAGTGGTTAGTTTCAGTCGGTTGCGCAGTGGCAGTGGTTCGGCCGCGCCGGCCAGGTCGGCTGCCGACGCGGACCTCTGAGATTTCGCTGCAGTGCGCCAACCACCCGGGCACGCTACGGAAAGTGGCGAAATGTCACTTTCCGGCTTAATCAGTGCTAGATAGCGGAGGGGAAATGCCAGAAAACCGCTTATGGCTCACACGGGACACGGGCGGCCGCACCTGATGGCCCGGCCGAGCGGCCCCGCGCGGGGCCGGCTCGCCTAGTGCCGGCGCGATGCCTTACACTGGTTCGCATGAGCACAGTCTTTGACCCCATCGCATCGGAATTCACCACAGCTGAAGAAGCGGAGGCGTATGACCGTTGGCTGCGCGCCAAGGTGCAGGCCTCGCTGGATGATCCGCGCCCAAACCTCCCGCACGACCAAGTGATGGGCCGAATGCGTGCGCTTCTGGCTGAAAAAAGGAAAACAGCCGACTCGAATAAATAGTCGTTACTACAAACCAGCTCTACGACTTAATTCGAGCTAACGCATGCTTCCTATCGAATGGCGCCCTGAAGCGAGCGCCGACCTGGCCACGGTCATCACCTACATCGCCGAACGCAATCTGCTGGCCGCCGAACGTCTGCATGCGACCATCGAGCAGGCCACTACCCAGCTCCGCTGCTCCCGTACCTGGGCCGTCCTGGCCGGGCCGAGGACACGCGCGAACTGGTGGTTCACCCCAACTACATCGTGGTCTACCGCGTCACCCTGGTAGCCATCGAAATCGTGGCTGTTGCCCACGCCCGCCAGCAGTACCCGAAGCAGGCTAGGTAAGCCCGCTGCGCGGTTGCATGCTGTTTGAGTCGACACTCATTTGAATGCCAACTCAAATGCTCAATCCGCTATCCCTATTCCGCCTTGGCCCCCGAATCCTTCACCACCTTGGCCCACTTGGCAATCTCCGCCCGCTGGTAGCTGGCCAGCTTTTCCGGCGTGCCCAGGATCGGGTCCAGGCCCAGGGTCTTGAGCCTGGCCTGCACGTCCGGCAACTGGTAAATCCGGTTCAACTCGGCGTTCAGCCTGGCCAACACATCCTTGGGTGTATTCGCCGGCGCGAAAATCGCAAACCACGAATCGGCATCGAACCCCGGCAAGCCTTGCTCCGCCAGCGTGGGAATATCCGGCGCCGAGGGCGAGCGCTTCGCGCTGGTCACCCCAAGCGGCCGCACCTTGCCTTCCTTGATCACCGGCAGCGCCGAGGGCAGGTTGTCGAACATCATGGAAATATGGCCGCCGAGCAGATCCGGAATGGCCATGGCGCGGCCTTTGTAGGGAACATGGGTGAGCTTCACCCCGGCCAGCGCATTGAACATCTCGCCCGCTACGTGCGGCGAGGTACCGATACCCGGCGTGCCGAAGGTGAGGCTGCCCGGCTTGGCCTTGGCCAGCGCGATCAGTTCGGCCACGTTCCTGGCCGGCACGGATGGGTTGACCACCAGCACGTTCGGCGTGGACGCAACCAGGATCACCGGCGCGAAATCCCTGACCATGTCATACGGCATCTTGCTGTAGAGCGCGCCGTTGATGGAGTGCGTGCCCACCGTGCCCAGCGCCAGCGTGTAGCCATCCGGCGCGGCATGCGCCACGGCTTCGGCGCCGATGTTGCCGCCGGCGCCGGGCTTGTTGTCCACCACCACCGGCTGCCCCCAGGACGGGGAAATCTTTTCCGAGAAGATGCGCGCCAGGATATCGGGCGCGCCGCCGCTGGGGAAGCCCACCACCATCCGGATCGGCTTGGAGGGATAGGTGTCGGCCTGGGCCGAAGGTACGGCGAATGCGGCGCAGGCGGCCAGCACGGCCGCTGCGAAAGAGGTGCTGCGCATGGTATGTCTCCCGATGTTTTTCTGGTCGAGCTTGTATCGCGCGCGGGCAGCGGACAGATTCCGTCTTGCGCCTGTGCGCCCACCCACGGAGGTTCCGCCAGCTCTCACGCGGACCTCAAGCCACGCTCATACCACCGTGCCGCCGAACTCCGCCATCACTTTATCGTGCAGGCGGCGCATTCCCTTTAGCCACCGGTCGTAATCCTGCCCCTTGCGCTGGTAGTACTCGAGCACTTCCGGATGCGGCAGGATCAGGAAGCGTTCGTCCTTCACGCCTTCCAGCGTGACCTGCGCCACATGCTCGGGCGTGACCGAGCCGGCCTGCAGGAAGCCCTTGCGCTCACCGTCTTCGCCGAACAGCATTTGCGTCTGCACGCCTTGCGGGCAGATGCAGCTGACCTTGACGCCGCGATCGCCATAGGTGATCGACAGCCATTCGGCAAAGCCGATGGCGGCGTGCTTGGTCACGGCATACGGCGCCGAGCCGATCTGCGACAGCAGCCCGGCGGCCGACACCGTATTGACGAAATAGCCATCGCCACGCGCCAGCATCTGCGGCAACACCGCGCGCGCGGCGTGGATGTGGGCCATGACGTTGATCTCCCAGATGCGCTGCCATTCCTCGGCGCTGGCATCCAGCCCCTTGCGCAGGATGATGCCGGCGTTGGAGCAGAACACGTCGATCTGGCCGAAGCGCTGGGTGGCTTCGTCGGCCAGGGCCTGCACCGCGGCGGCATCGGCCACGTCGACCGGTTGCGCGAACACCTGGCAAGCGGGGCTGGCCTTGGCCAGTTCGGCGGCCACCGCTTGCGCGCCCTTCGCGTCCAGATCGGCCACCGCCACGCCGCGCGCGCCGCCGGCGGCAAAGGCCAGCGCCAGCGCGCGTCCGATGCCGGTGGCTGCACCGGTCACCACCACCGTCTTGTTGAGAATCTCCATCATTGTCTCCTTTGTTTTCTATGTCTGTATTGCCTGCTGGATGGTTGGCACTTGGGCCACGAAAATGCGATGCGTGGCAGCGATGGCGTATGGCGATGCTATCCGCGCCCCTGCCACAAGCGGGCCTGCAGCGCATCCGCCAGCTCGCGGATGCGCGGGCCCAGGTTGCCCTCGAGGATCTCCGGCGTGAGCCGGGTGGCGGCGCCGCCGATATTGATGGCCAGCACTTCCGCGCCGCCTTCCAGCACCACGGGCGCCGCCGCGCCGCTCACGGTGCGGTCCCACTCCGCGTGCGCCTGGCAGAAACCACGCTTGGCGTAGTCGCGCAGCGCACGCTCGAGCTTGATGCGGATCGCAGGCCAGCGCGCCCCGTAGTGGCGCTCCAGGTCCGCCATCACCGCAGCGCGCCGCTGCGGCTCCTGCCCGGCCAGCCACGCCCGCCCGATGGCGGAGGTGGCGGTGGGCAGGCGCGATCCCGGCGCCAGCCGCATGACCAGCGCGCCGCGCGGCTGGCAGACTTCGAGGTAGACCATCTCGTGGCGGTCCGATGTCGCCAGGGCGACCGTGCAATCGGTGGCAAAGGCCAGCGACTGCATCAGCGGCTGGGCGATCTCGCGGATGCCGGAGCCGGCCAGGTAGCGCTGCCCGAGCACCATCGCGCCCTGGCCGAGCCGGTATTTCTCCAGCGACTCGGAATAGATCAGGTAGCCCAGGCTGGTAAGCGTGTAGGTCAGGCGAGAGACGGTGGGCCGCGGAATGCCGGCTCGGCGTGCCAGTTCGGCATTGCCCAGGTAATCGTCGTGCGGGCCGAAGGCGCGCAGCAGGTCGAGCCCGCGCGCCAGCGCGGTGACGAAGTTGCGGTCGTCGCGATCGGAGTCCGGAGCGGCATCATGCGCGGCGGCAAGCGGCGGCGCGGCGGCGGGCGAGAGCGGGATCGACGAGGTGCGCTTCATACGTGGCGAGATCGCTTGGCAACGGCTGGTGAAGAACGTGCCTGTGACCGCCAGGAAAGGCCGCGGACAAGGCGCGCCGGCTATTTCGCTGTGCGGAAGACAATTCCGTATGTCTTGACTGTGCCTCAGGCCGTATGCAACAGTCAATGAAAACGAACGATCGTGCTGGAACGTGACTACGACGACATGCGTGGGACGCTTCACGGTACACGACGAGACCCGCCCCCGGGGCCTGCCCGCAGCAGGCCAACCGCATCGCACAGGAGACAAAGCATGCATTACATGCATTACGCCCTTCAACAGGCCGCACCTCCCCGCGGCTGATTCCCGATTCCCACCCCGCTTGACCGAGCGCCCCCCGTGCTTCGCGCGCGGCGCCGCAACTTCCACGCAGTCCGCGGCGCGGCCTGCGTGCCTTCGTTCGTGATTCGCAAAGTCGCATGAGGTAAGCCCGTGACATTGTTTCTCCAACAAGTCCTGAACGGCCTGACGCTTGGCGGTGTGTACAGCCTGGTGGCGCTGGGCCTGACGCTGGTCTACGGCATCCTGCACGTGCCCAATTTCGCGCATGGCGCCTTCTACATGGCAGGTGCCTACGTCTCGTACTACATGATGACGACGCTGGGCGTGAACTACTGGCTGGCGATGGGCGCCGCCGCCCTCGCAGTGGCGGTGCTGTCGATGCTGGCCGACCGGCTGGTGTTCCATCCGCTGCGCAACGCGCCCGAGCTGCACGACATGATTGCCGCCATCGGCATCATGCTGTTCCTGGAAGCCGGGGCGCAGGCACTGTGGGGCGCGGATTTCCATCGCATGCCCACGCCCTACGGCCAGATGGTGGAAGTGCTGGGCCTGACCGCGCCGGCGCAACGGCTGCTGATCATCGCCGCCGCCTTCGGGCTGATGGTGCTGCTGCACCTGTTCCTGACGCGTACCGTGACCGGTTCCACCATCGTGGCAATGGCACAGAACCGCGAGGGCGCGGCGCTGGTCGGCATCGACGCCACGCGCGTCACGCTGCTGGTGTTCGCCATCTCCGGCGCGCTCGCCGCGATTGCCGCCACACTGTACGCACCGATCAACCTGGTCTACCCGAGCATGGGCAACCTGGTCATCACCAAGGCCTTCGTCATCATCATCCTGGGCGGCATGGGCAGCATTCCCGGCGCCATCGTGGGCGGGCTGATTATCGGCATGGCCGAGAGCTTCGGCGGCTTCTACGTTTCGACCGACTACAAGGACATCATCGCCTTCGTGCTGCTGGTGGGCATCCTGTCGATCCGGCCCCAGGGCCTGTTTGCAAGCAAAGCCGCATAAGGAGCGCAGCATGAGCAAACTGCAAGGCAAGACCGGCTGGGCCCTGTTGCTGGCGCTGGCCATTGCGTTCCCGCTGATCACGCCCAACAGCTACTACCTGACGGTGATGACGCTGGCCTTCATCTATGCCATCGCCACACTTGGGCTGAATCTGATCACGGGATACACCGGCCAGCTCAACCTGGCGCACGGCGGCTTCATGGCGATCGGCGCCTATGCGCTGGGCATTCTCACGGTGGACCACCAGGTACCCTTCTGGGCCGCGTTCGCACTGTCCGGTGTGATCTGCATGGCGGTGGGCTACTTCGTCGGCGTGGTGTCCCTGCGCCTCAAGGGCCACTACTTCTCGATCTTCACGCTATGCATCGGCTACATCATCTACCTGCTGATCGAAAAGTGGGAAAGCCTGACGCACGGCACCGTGGGCCTGATCGGCATCCCGATGCCGGCCTCGGTGGGGCCGCTCGCGTTTGACACCGTGCAGGCGCAGTACTACCTGGTGCTGTTCTTCCTGGTGGCAGGCACCTTCCTGATGCACCGCATCGTGACCTCGCTGCTGGGCCGCAGCTTCATGGCCGTGCGCAATAGCGACGCGCTGGCCGAAGCGCTGGGCATCAACCTGATGCGCACCAAGGTGCTGTCCTTCGTGCTGTCGGTGGGCTATGCCGGCTTTGCCGGTGCGCTGTACGCCGGCCAGGTGCGTTTTCTCGGACCTGATATCGCGCGCACCGACCTCACCTTCGAGATGGTGATGGCAATGCTGGTGGGCGGCACCGGCACCCTGCTGGGACCGCTGCTGGGCGCGGTGCTGGTGCCCTGGGTCACGCAGACGCTACAGTTCCTGCAGGACTACCGCATGCTGGTGTTCGGGCCCGTGCTGATCCTGCTGATCATCTTCGTGCCGGACGGCATCGTCGGCTCGTGGGCCAAGCGCCAGGCGCGCCGCGCCGCCAACGCGCGGCGCGGCGGCAAGAGCCGCGCGCAGCAAGCCGGCGCGTCCGTCGCCGGCAACCCCAACCCCAATACCAATGCCGCCAATGCAGGGGCCGACCATGCTTGAGATCCGCAACCTGACCAGGAAATTCGGCGGCCTGAGCGCCGTGCACGATGTCTCGATCACCTTCGAGACCGGCCATATCAACGCCATCATCGGCCCTAACGGCGCCGGCAAGACGACCTTCTTCAACCTGATCGCCGGCACCCACGCGCCCAGCTCCGGGCAGATCCTGCTCAAGGGCCACGACGTGGCCGGCCTGCGCGCCGACCAGATTGCCCGGCTCGGCGTGGCGCGCACCTTCCAGGCCACCCACCTGTTCGATCGCGCCACCGTGCTGGACAACCTGATCGTGGGCCACCGGCTGCGCACGCACTCCGGCCTGGCCGACGTGCTCTTCAACACGCGCCGGCTGCGCCAGGAAGAACGCCTGTGCCGCGCCAGGGCCGAGGAGGCGCTGGAATTCGTCGGCCTTGCGCACCTCGCGCATGAAGTGGCGGCGGACATCACGCAGGAGGAACGCAAGCGCGTGGCCTTTGCGCTGGCGCTGGCCACCGACGCCGAACTGCTGCTGCTCGACGAGCCCGCCGGTGGCGTCAATCCGGAGGAGACCGTGGGCCTGGCCGAGCTGATCCGCAAGATGGTCCGCCACGGCAAGACGGTCTGCCTGATCGAACACAAGATGGACATGATCATGCGGCTGGCCGACAAGATCATGGTGCTCAACCACGGCGAGAAGATCGCCGAAGGCACGCCGGCACAGATCCAGAGCGATCCGCAGGTCATCGAAGCCTACCTGGGAGCCGACCATGTTGCAGCTTGAACGCGTTTCGCTTTCCTACGGCAGCTTCCGCGCGCTGGACAACATCACGCTGAACGCCAAAGCCGGCGAGCTGGTGGTGCTGCTGGGCGCCAACGGCGCCGGCAAGAGCTCGATCTTCCTCGCGCTCAGCGGCATTCATCGCGCAAGCGGCGGCAGCATGCGCTTCGACGGCCACGAACTGGCCGGCATGAAGCCCTCGCAGATCGTGCAGTCCGGGCTGGTGCATTGCCCGGAAGGGCGCAAGCTGTTTCCCGCCATGAGCGTGCAGAAGAACCTGACGCTGGGCGCCTACGTGCACCGGCGCGACTCGGCCGGCATCAAGCGCTCGCTGAAAGAGGTATTCGAGATGTTCCCCATCCTGCGCCAGAAAAAGGACGACCCGGCCGGCTCGCTGTCGGGCGGCCAGCAGCAGATGGTCGCGCTGGGACGCGCGCTGATGGGCCGGCCGCGCACACTGCTGCTCGACGAGCCGTCGCTCGGGCTGGCGCCGCTGGTGGTCAAGCAGATGTTCGAGGTGATCCAGCGCATCAACCGCGCCGGCACCACGGTGCTGCTGGCCGAGCAGAACGCCTATGCCGCGCTGGGCATCGCGCACCGCGCGTACGTGATCGAGAGCGGCCACATCGTGATGGAAGGTGATCGCGACACGCTGCTCAAGGATGAAGGTATTCGCAAAGCGTATATCGGTGGATAACCGCCGCACATCAACCGTTTGCGCCCTGCTTCAATGTAATGGGAGAGGGGCGAAAGACCGGAGGAAACAGGCAAGAGACGAACGCAGTACAAACACAGTGCCAACACAACAGGAGACAGCCAAATGCAGACCAAGATGATCCGCCGCCTCTTCCCCCTCGCCGCCACCGCCGTGGCCGCGCTGATGGCATCTGGTGCGGCCTTCGCGCAGGAAGTCGTCAAGCTGGGCTATACCGGCCCGCTGTCCGGCGGCGCCGCGCTGTACGGCAAGAACGTGCTGGCCGGCATCCAGATGGCCGTGGACGAGATCAATGCCTCGGGCCTCGAGGTCAAGGGCAAGAAGGTCAAGCTGGAGGTGGTGTCGCTGGACGACAAATACTCGCCCGCCGAAGCGGCCATCAACGCGCGCCGCCTGGTCCAGCAGTACAAGACGCCCGCGGTGTTCGTGCCGCATTCCGGCGGCATCTTTGCGCTGCAGGCCTTCAACGAGCAGGAGAAATTCCTGGTGATGGCGTACTCCAGCGTGCCGCGCATTACCGACACCGGCAACAAGCTGACCATCCGCATCCCGCCGCCTTACACCGGCTATATCGATCCCTTCATCAAGGCGCAGATGAAGCGCTATGGCAAGAACGTGGCACTGGCGCCGGCGGACCATGACTACGCCAAGGCCTGGGTGCAGGCCTTCGTGCCGGCCTGGGAAGGCGCCGGCGGCAAGGTGGTGGCCAACAACCCGATGTCCTACACCAAGGCCACCGACTTCTACAGCGGCGTGTCGCGCGTGCTGGCCGACAAACCCGATGTGATGTTTGTCGGCGGCCCGTCCGAGCCGACCGCGCTGGTGGTCAAGCAGGCGCGCGAGCTTGGCTTCAAGGGCGGCTTTATCGTGATGGACCAGGCCAAGCTCGACGAGATGGCCAAGGTCACCAACGGCCTGGCCATGCTGGAAGGCTCCATCGGCGTGATGCCGCTGGCCAACGATGCCCGCCCGGCCGCGCTGACCTACAACGCCAAATACAAGAAGCTGCATGATGGCCGCGACGCCACCACCGAGATGTCGCTCAACTACACCATGGTGTACGCGCTGGCGGGCGCCATGAAGCTGGCGGGCACCACCTCCGACGCGGCCGCCATCCGGGCGAAGATGCCGGAAGCCGTAAAGACGCTGGCCAAGGATGCCAACCCCAACGAAATCGAGAGTATCGACGCCAGGGGCGGCACCGTTGCCGACACCGTGGTGGGCTGGGTGCAGGGCGGCAAGATCGCCGCGGTGCGCCTGTCCGAACTGGCGAAGTAAGCGCGCGCAGCAAGAGGAAAAGTCCGGCGCCCAAGCGAGGCGCCGGCAGTTGGATTCCCAAAGCTGATCCGATCAGCTTGCCCCGGGCCCGCACGCGTGCGGGTTGCCCTGCCCTGTGCAAGGCGCTGTCGCAGCGCCGCCCGCACTTACGACTGCCGCCCCGCTTGCGGCTGCGCCACCGCGTGCTGCTGCTGGCGTTGCAGATCCTGCTGCCGCCGCTGCTGTTCCTGCTGCTGACGCTGGTGGTCCTGCTGCTGCCGTTGCATCTCCTGCTGCTGGCGCTGCTGGTCTTGCTGCTGGCGCTGCATGACTTGCTGTTGTTGCTGTTGTTGCTGCTGTTGTTGTAACTGCTGCTGGCGTTGCTGTTCCTGTTGCTGGCGCTGCATCTCCTGCTGCTGGCGCTGCATGGCCTGCTGCTGCATGGCCTGTTGCTGTATTGCCTGCTGCTGGCGCTGCTGTTCCTGCATCTGCCTTTGCTGCTGCTGTTGCATTGCCTGCTGGGCGCGCTGCTGATCCTGCATCTGCCGCTCCTGCTGCTGGCGCTGCATCTCCTGCTGCTGTAGCGCGGCCTGCTGCGCCCTCTGCTGGTCACCCAGCTGCCGCTGTTGCTGCTGGCGCTGCATCTCCTGCTGCTGTTGCACGGACTGCTGTGCCCGCTGCTGGTCTCCCAGCTGCCGCTGCTGCTGCTGGCGCTGCATCTCCTGCTGCTGTTGCGCGGCCTGCTGTGCCCGCTGCTGGTCACCCAGCTGCCGCTCCTGCTGCTGGCGCTGCATCTCCTGCTGCTGTTGCACGGACTGCTGYGCCCGCTGCTGGTCACCCAGCTGCCGCTGTTGCTGCTGGCGCTGCATCTCCTGCTGCTGTTGCGCGGACTGCTGCGCCCGCTGCTGGTCACCCAGTTGCCGCTGTTGCTGCTGGCGCTGCATCTCCTGCTGCTGTTGCATGGACTGCTGCGCCTGCTGGGGTTGCGCTGCGGACTGGCCGTTTTGCGGCGGCAAGCCGCGCGCCTGGTCCGGACGCATGGTCCAGCCGCGCGCACGCGGCTCGCCGCCCTGTGCGGGTGGCTGGACGCCATGCTCGGCGCCGGTCAACCCCTGCGGGGCGGGCGGACGAACGCCGCCTTCGGCGCGCTGTGGACCGAAGGCCGGATTTCCCGGATTCCCGCCGGGCACCCCGTGCGTTACAGGTCCCCCCTGCATCTGGCCCGCGCCACCGTGGCCATGGTAGGCCGGCGCCGCCTGGCTCAACCGGACCGGCGCGGGAGCCGCCTGGTTCCCGCCCGGCGCATTGCCGGCGCCACGCCATACCGGCCCGGCACCGGGTACGGTGCCGCCGGTGCGGGCCAGGCGCTGGGCCAGCTCATCGCTGGCCGGACGGCCCGGTGCACGAGCGGCGATTGCCGGGCGCTCGAATCCCCGCACGACTGCCGGCGGCGCCGCTCGCGCGGGGGCCGCGCCGCGCAGGCTGGCCTTGACGGGCGCCAGCGGCGGCGCACCGTTGGCTTCGCCCCGCGGCAGGTCGCGCCATGCCAGGCTGCGCGCGCCGGGAGGCACGCGCTGGCCCTGCACGAAGGCGCGCGCCGGCATGCCGGTAATCGCCTCGGGCACCTCCCGGTTGACGTAGGTGTTCCGGATACGGTTATTGATCACCTCGTTATTGGCGGTGAAGCGATTGATGCGATTGACATAAGCCGGGCTCGCGCCGTAGGCCGGGCGATAAGCCTCGCGCGGTCCGAGCGGATACCACGCTACACCCGGACCCCGGCCGCGGTCGTGGTCATGGTCATGGCCATGGCTGTCATCGATAAATCCCACCAGCGCCGGCGCATAGACCGGCCGCACCGACCGCGGGCCCGGCATCCAGCCCCAACGGTCGCCGATGCGGGCCCAGCGTCCATAGTGGGACGGGGCAAAGCCCCAGGGCGCATCGTCGCACCAGGTCCATCCCCACGGCGCCACCCAGGCCCAGTAGCCCGCGCTGTAGGGTGCCCAGCCCGCGGCCACCACGCGGGGGAACCATACCGCGCCATACCCCGGGTCTTCCTGCCAGTCGCCGTAGTTGTCCAGCGCGGCATAGCCGGTCATCTCGGGCGGGACGTAGCGGGCCGACGGCGAATTGTCCTCGCGCGCATCGCGTGCAATGGTCCAGCGGTCGAAGCCGTCCAGGGGGGGATTGGTGGCGCTGCCAGCCTCGGCCAGGTCGGTACCGGCAAAGCGGGTCTGATCGCCGCGCCGCATTTCCAGCGAGCGGTTGTCGCCGTAGACCACGGCGGAGCCGTGGCGCATGGTGACTACCGTGCCACTGCCGTCGGCTGCCACGTCCAGGCGGTAATCGCCGGGCTCCTTTGGCACGAAAGCCAGATTGGGCGTGTCGATCTCGACCGGCTGGTCGGGCGGCAGCGCGCGCACGCGCAATTGCAGCGTGCCCTGGTTCAGCTTGACCTGGGTGGCGCTGTCGTCGAGGTTGAGCATGGTCACGGCGGTGCCGCTGCCCAGCCGGATGGCCGTGGAACCGGCGTGCAATTCGGCTCGCCCGCCATTGTCGACCCAAAGCCGGTCGCCGGTGGTAATGGGCCGGTTCAGGCCAGCCTGCGCCCAGTCGTCGGAACCCGCCGGGGCGAAGCTCAGGTTGCCGGCGGCATCCGTGATGGTGGCGATGCGGTCGGAGGGGTCGGCCGACTGCGCCAGTGCCGGCATCTGCCAAGCAACTAGAACGATACTTGCGGCCAGGAGCAGGGCGCGGGTGCGGGAGCCAAGCCTGCGGTGGGGAAACATGGGGATACCTCTCGCTCGGAATGGGCGCGCGGGCCAGCACCTGCCGCCCCTGCTGTCACCATATGCTGTCACGATACTTCGCCTGACGCCCCGCTGCCGGACTAGCCTACTTGACTTTGTAAGCACATATTTCCCTGCCTGGCCGCGCCGGGAAGGTGCAATCTGCCCGCGCGCCGCCCGCCACGCCCCCCGCCACCACAAGCATCCACGCTCGACGGGACGATGCGGGACAAAGCCGGAAACAAATTGACGGATGACGGCCGGCGCGGCTGCAAAAGAGCCGGTGCCTGGCAGAAATGGGGAAACGCCGGGGTGGGCTGGTCATGGCGGGGCGGGCTTGGCCCGTCCAACCCGGCTCAGCGAGCCGATTGCCGCAGCAACTCGGTGAACGTGTCGGCAGACATGGGCCGCCCGTACAGGTAACCCTGCACCTCGTGGCAACCGTTCCCGGCAAGGAAATCCCGCTGCTCGGCGGTCTCCACGCCTTCGGCCACCACGCCAATACCCAGGCTGCCGCCCACGTTCACCAAGGCGCGCACGATGGCGGCGTCGACCGGGCTCTGCGTGACGTTGCGGATAAAGGACTGGTCGATCTTGATGCGGTCGACCGGAAATGACTTGAGGAAGCTGAGCGAGGCGTAGCCGGTACCGAAGTCATCGCAGGTCAGCGTCACGCCATCGCGGCGCAAGGTCTGCAACTGCCCGGAAAACTCGTCGCCCTGCTGCAGCGCTATGGTTTCGGTGATTTCCAGCTCGAGCCGTTCGGGCTCCAGGGCCAGTTCGCGCAGCACGTGGCGGACTTCGGTCAGCAGGCGGCTCTCGCTGAGTTGGGCGGCAAACAGGTTGATGGCCACGCGCGGCGCATCGCGAAAACCCAGCGACCACGTGCGCGCCTGAGCACAGGCGGTGTGCAGCAGCCAGACGCCGACGTCCGCCGCCATGCTGCTGGCCGCCAGCGCATCGATGAAGCTGGCCGGTGTCAGCAGGCCCTGGGTGGGATGGCGCCAGCGCATCAGCGCCTCGGCACCCACCACGCGGCCATCGCGCAGGTCGATCTGCGGCTGGTACAGCAGTTCGAACTGGCGTTGCGCGTAGGCATCGCGCAACGCTTGCACCAGCGACAACCGGTTCGTCACGTCGGTGCGCATCTGCGGCTTGAAGAAGCGGATGGTGCGGCCGCCGTCGCGCTTGGCCCGGCCCAGCGCCAGGCTGGCGGAAGCCAGGGCATCGGAGGCATTGTCGCCGCCGGCCGGCATCACGCAGGCGCCCAGGCTGGCCAGGATGTGGTGGCGCCGGTTGCTGTATTCGTGGGGTTCGGACTGCAGGGAAAGGATGGCGGCACTGACGTGGCGCACCAGGGTGGGATCCGCGATGGAGGGGAGCAACACGGCGAACTCGTCGCCCCCGATCCGCCCCAGGATGGCGTCGCGCGGCGAGGCGTCGCGCAGGCGCCGTGCCACGCGGCGCAGGATCTCGTCGCCCTCGGCGTGGCCATGCATATCATTGAATGCGCGAAAATCGTCGATGCCGAGCAGCAATAGGGAACAGCGCGGGGCGGCCTCCATGCGCAGGCGGCTCTCCAGCGTGTTCAAGAATGCCTGGCGCGACGCTACGCCGGTCAGCGGGTCAAGTTCCGCGCTCGACGGGGCGCCAGCCTTCGCCTCTGACCTGGCCACCATGCCTGCCCTGTTTGTGATTATCGACATCGGTCCGATCTGTCTATTTGGCAAGTGTGACTAAAACCAGGAAAAAATCAAGCCGCGTCAATCTATATGACAGCAATATGTTGCGACACGGCGAATACTATTGCCTCCCCGGCCTGCCCCGCCACGGGTGCCATTGAAATGGCCGAAGCCTTCCAGTACCCTACGCCGCTATCACGCACCCATGAACGTACCCCGGGTGCACCGACCAGCCTCCTGACCCGCGTCCGCGCGCCATCTTCACAGCACCCGGACGCCCGCTCGCCCCTTACTACAAAAAAAGCAATGGGAAAACGCACCTTGACCCTCTGGACCATCCGCACGCGCATCCTGGTAAGTTTCGCCTTTATCCTGGCGGTCATATTACTCACGGCCGTGGTCGCCTACGACCGCCAGTCGGCCATCGAGACTTCCGCCGCCTCGCTGCGCGACGATGCCTTGCCGGGACTCTACTACAGCACCGCCATGCGTGGCGCCTGGGGCGAAACCTATATCCTGGCCTGGCAGAGCGTTACCGCCGCCAGCGACGCGGAGCGCAGCCAGATTGCGGAGAAGAACGCGGCTTTGAGCAAGCGGCTGGACGGCCTGGAGGAAAAATACGCCAAATCGATCCTGCGTCCAGACGACCGCCAGCGCTTCGAGAAGTACAAGGAACTCCGCCGCAAGTACGACGAGGTCTCGGCGGCAATCTTCACCGCAACTGGCGCCGAGGCCAGCGCCATGGAAAGCCGGCTGCGCGGCCCGGTCCGCGCCGTCTGGGCCGAAGGCCGGGATGCCGTGCAAACGCTGTTGGAGGACAACAACAAGGTAGCCACGGAAGGCGCCACCAACATCAACCGGGCGGTGGAAACCGCCAAGATCAGCATCGAGATCTCGCTGATTGCCGCCCTGCTGGAGTCGCTGGTGGCTGGCTACCTGCTGTTTCGCTCCATTACGGTGCCGATGCGCTCGATCGTCGAACTGTTCACCAGTATGCGTGGCGGCGACCTGCGCCAGCGCCTGTCGCTCAATCGCAGGGACGAGTTCCTGGAGATCGAGCAGGGCTTCAACCAGATGACCGGCGATCTCACCGGGCTGGTCGGCCAGGCCCAGCGCTCGGCCATCCAGGTGACCACCTCCGTCAACGAGATCGCGGCCACCGCGCGCCAGCAACAGGCCACCGCCACGGAGACCGCCGCCACCACCACCGAGATCGGCGCCACCTCGCGGGAGATCTCCGCCACCTCGCGCGACCTGGTGCGAACCATGACCGAGGTCTCCGGCGCTGCCGAGCAGACCGCGGGCCTGGCCGGCACGGGCCAGGTCAGCCTGTCGCGCATGGAAGCCACCATGCAGCACGTGATGGATGCCGCGGGCTCCGTCAATGCCAAGCTGGCCACCCTGAACGAGAAGGCGGGCAATATCAACCAGGTGGTCACCACCATCGCCAAGGTGGCGGACCAGACCAACCTGCTGTCGCTCAATGCCGCGATCGAAGCCGAGAAGGCCGGCGAATACGGCCGCGGCTTCTCGGTGGTCGCCACCGAAATCCGCCGCCTGGCGGACCAGACCGCTGTCGCCACCTACGATATCGAGCAGATGGTGCGCGAGATCCAGTCCGCCGTGGCCGCCGGCGTCATGGGCATGGACAAGTTCTCCGAGGAAGTGCGGCGCGGCATGTCCGAGGTAACCCAGGTAGGCGACCAGCTCTCCCAGATCATCGGCCAGGTGCAGTCGCTGGCGCCGCGGGTGCAAATGGTCAACGAGGGCATGCAGGCCCAGGCCGGCGGCGCCGAACAGATCAACCAGGCCCTGATGCAGCTGTCCGAGGCGGCCCAGCAGACCGTGGAATCCCTGCGCCAGTCCAGCCAGGCGATCGACGAACTGACGCTGGTCGCCAACGACCTGCGCACCGGCGTGTCGCGCTTCAAGGTATGAGCATGCCGGGCGCCGGCACCACGCCATGAAACTCTTCCTGCTCTTTCGCATCGGGTCCGACCACTACGCGCTGGACGCGAACGAGATCGCCGAAGTGCTGCCGCTGACCACCCTCAAGCACCTGCCCGAGGCGCCGCCCTGGGTCAGCGGGCTGCTGGCGCGCCGTGGCGAGGTGGTGCCGGTGATCGACGTCAACGCGCTGGCTACCGGCACCCCGGTCGCCAGGCGGACCAGCACGCGCACCGTATTGGTGCATTACCACCGGCAAGCCGATGCGCCGCTGCGCCTGCTCGGCTTGCGCCTGGAGTACGCCACCGAGACGCTGCGCTGCGATCCCGCCGAATTTGTCGACAGTGGCGTGGACCCCGCGCCGGCGCGCTACCTGGGGCCCGTGCGCAACGGCAGCCAGGGGATGGTGCAATGGATCAAGGTCGATGCCCTGCTGACCGACGAGGCGCGCGCGCGGTTGTTTCCCGACTTGCCGGCTAAGACGGCCGAGCCAGGGCCATGACCACCGCGGCCCATATCGAGGCATTGCTCAAGGAGCGTACCGGCCTGGACGCCACCACCGTGGGGCCGGGCATGATCGAGCGCGCGGTGCGCGAGCGCCTGGCCTCGGCCGCGGTGGCCGATTACCACGCCTACTGGAACCTGCTGCACGCGCATCCGGATGAACTGCAGGCGCTGATCGAAGCCGTGGTGGTGCCCGAGACGTGGTTCTTCCGCCACCGCGAGGCCCTGCTGGCGCTTGCCCGTTTTGCCGCGATGCGGGTGTTCGGCAGCGATCGCCAACCCGATGGCGCCGGACCGTTGCGCATCCTGAGCGTGCCCTGCTCGACAGGCGAAGAGCCCTATTCGATCGTCATGGCGTTGCTCGATGCCGGCTTGCCGGAGCGGTCTTTCCAGGTCGATGCCGTGGACATCAGCGCACGCGCCCTGGCGCGAGCGCGCATCGGGCAATTCGGCAGCAACTCCTTCCGGGGTAGCCCGCTGGATTTCCGCGACCGGCATTTCACCGCCAGCGCGGGCGGATACGAGATCAAGGCCAACGTGCGCGCCAAGGTGCGCTTGCTGCGCGGCAACCTGCTCGATCCGGTCCTGATGGCCAATGAGGCGCCCTATCATTTTGTGTTTTGCCGCAACCTGCTGATCTATTTCGACCAGCCCACGCAGCGGCGTTCGCTCAGGGTGCTGGAGCGGCTAAGCCGGCCGGACGCCATGATTTTCGTCGGGCCGGCCGAAGCCAGCCTGCTGACAAGCCACGGCTTTGTCCCGGCGGGCGTGCCGCTCGCCTTTGCCTTTACCCGGCGCGGCGCGCACGCGACGGCCCCAGGCAACCCGGTCTTGCCGCCCCATCCGTCGCCGGCCACGGCGCCGGCCACCGCGCCGCCCATGCGGCCGATCCCGCTGCCGGCACGTCCGGTGCCGCCCGCCAGGCCGCTGGCCCCGCGCCGGCACGCGCAAGCCATCGGAGCGCAGGCGCCCTCGGCAACACCGGCCGCGGCCGCCGCCAGGAGCGCCGCCCCGGCCAACGCCGGCAACATCGCGCTGGCCAGGATCTCGCGGCTTGCCGATCGTGGCGACCTCGCCGCCGCGGTGGCGGCCTGCCTCGCGCATCTGGAGGCGCAGGGCCCGTCGGCCGCCGCCTACTGCCTGCTGGGCGTGCTCCACGACGCCACCGGCCGGGCCGCCGACGCGCGCGAGGCCTATCGCCGCGCGCTTTACCTCGACCCGGCTCACCAGGAGGCGCTCTACCATATGGCCGCCATCCTGGAAGCGCAGGGCGACGGCGCCGCAGCGGCCCGCCTGCGCCACCGCGCACAACGCAAGACCCCGACCCGCCATGGCTGAACCCGCATCGCCTCCCCCGGCCGAACCTGGCCTCCTGCCCGCCGCGCGAACGGTCGCCGTGGATGACTGCTGGCGCCGCATCGGCGTGCCGGGAGATGGCAGCTGCGCGCTGCTGGCCACGCACATCCATTGCCGCAACTGCCCAACCTACTCGCGCGCGGCGCTCACGCTGCTCGACAACCTGCCGACCGGCGAAGTCAGCCCGCCCGGCCAGGATACCGAGGACGACGGCAGCGCCGTCCGGGCCGATGCCGCCGCGCGCGGCCCCACCCTGTCCTGCCTGGTGTTCCGCGTCGGCGACGAGTGGCTGGCGCTGCCGGCCGCCGCGCTGGCCCTGGTCACCGCGCCCTGTCCCGTGCATTCGCTGCCGCACCGCCGCCACCCCGCGCTACTGGGACTGGCCAGCGTGCGCGGCAACCTGCTGGTGTGCATCTCGCTGGCCAGGCTGCTCGGTCAGGAAGCGGCCGCCGGCACCGCCTCCAATGCTGCCGCCAGTGCCAAGAGCGGCGCCGGGCACGGCGCCCGGCTGCTGGTGCTGGGCCAGGGCCGCACCGCCATCGCGCTGCCGGTGGATGAGGTCACAGGCGTCGAACGGATCGCGCAGGCCGGCCTGCAGCCTTTGCCAACCACCTTGTCGCGCGCCTCGGCGCACTACACCCGGGCCTTGCTCAAGTGCGGCGGGCGCAGCGTCGGCTTGCTCGACCCCGCCCTGCTGCAGCAAGCCCTGAAGCGGAGCCTGGCATGAATCCGGACCAATTGCGCGACGCCTCCCTGCTGGAGCTGTTCGCGCTGGAGGCGCAATCGCAGGCAGAAATCCTCAATGCCGGCCTGCTGGCACTGGAGCGCGATTCCGCCGCGGCCGACCAGCTCGAAGCCTGCATGCGCGCCGCCCATTCGCTCAAGGGCGCCGCACGCATCGTCGGCCTGGATGGCGGCGTGCGCGTGGCCCACGTGATGGAAGACTGCCTGGTGGCGGCCCAGCGCGGCGAACTGCAGTTGCGGCCGGTGCATATCGACACCCTGCTGCACGGCACCGACCTGCTGCTGCGGCTGGGCTGCCCGCCCGGCGGCGATCTCGGCTGGGCCGACCAGGCCGGCAAGGCCGAGGTCGACGCCCTGGTGCTCCGGATGGGCGCGCTGCTCGCCGGCGAGGAGGTCGACGCCGACATCTGGGCGGCGGATCAGGCCGCGCATCGCGCCGCCCCGGAGGGCGAAACGCTGGCCGCAAGCCAGGCGTCCACGCGCGCGCCGACCGATGACGCGGCGAGCGGCGGCGAAACATCCACCGCTGCGGCCACGGCGACCTCCGGTGCAGCGTCCAACCTGCCTGACACACAGGAGCGCATGCTGCGCGTCAGCGCCGATACGCTCGACCAGTTGCTGGCGCTGTCGGGCGCGGCGATGGTGGAAACGCACTGGCTCAAGCCCTTTGGCAATGCCTTGCAGCAAACCCGGCGGCTGCAGATGCGCGCGCTCCAGGCGCTCGACGCGCTGCAGGTGGCGCTTGCGGCCAGCCCGGCGGACGCCCTCGCACGGGCCTCGCTGGCCGAAGCGCAGCGCTTGCTCGGCGAGAGCCACCAGCAGTTGTCCCAACGGGCCACGGAGCTGGAACAGTACGATCACCGTAGCGGCCGGCTTGCGCACCAGCTCTACGACCGGGCGCTCGCCAGTCGCATGCGGCCCCTGGCCGACGGCCTGACCGGCTACTCGCGCATGGTGCGCGACCTGGGGCGCTCGCTGGGCAAGGCGGTGCACCTCGAACTGGTCGGCGCGAGCGCCAAGGTCGACCGTGACATCCTGGAGCAACTCGAAGCGCCGCTGGCCCACCTGCTGCGCAACGCGGTGGACCACGGCATTGAAATGCCGGAAGTGCGCCGCGCCGCCGGCAAGCCGGCCGAAGGCCGCATCACGCTGAGCGCGCGCCACAATGCCGGCCGGCTGGCGATCGTGATCGCCGACGACGGCGCCGGCGTGGACCTCGATGCCCTGCGCCGCGCCATCGTGCGGCGCAACATGGTGCCCGAGGAAACCGTGGCCAGGCTGTCGCAGGCGGAGCTGCTCGACTTCCTGCTGCTGCCTGGCTTCAGCATGCGCGAGACCGTCAGCGACGTATCGGGGCGCGGCGTCGGGCTCGATGCCGTGCAAGACATGATCCGCCAGGTGCGCGGCAGCATGCGCCTGACGCAGGAGAGCGGGCGCGGCATGCAGTTCCACCTGGAATTGCCGCTCACCCTGTCGGTGGTGCGGGCGTTGCTAGTGGAAGTATCCGGCGAGGCCTATGCGTTCCCGCTGGCCTACGTCATGCAGGCCATCAACCTGGAGCGCGGCGACATCGAGCAACTGGAAAACCGCCAGCACTTCCGCTTCGGCGAGCGACAGATAGGCCTGGTCAGCGCCGCCCAGGTCTTGCAGCAGGCGGAGACCCGCCGCGACGAGGACACGGTGCCGGTGGTGGTCCTGGGCGACCACGAGCGCACCTACGGAGTGGCGGTGGACCGGCTGCTGGGCGAGCGCATCCTGGTGGTGCAACCGCTGGTGGCAAGCCTGGGCAAGATCAAGGACATCGCCGCCGGCAGCCTCACCGAGGACGGCACACCGGTGCTGATCTTCGATGTGGAGGACATGATCCGCTCGGTGGAAAAGCTGCTGTCGGAAGGCAGGATCGACCGCATCCGCCGCGGCGATGCCGAGGCGGCCCCGGTGCGGCGCAAGCGCGTGCTGGTGGTGGACGATTCGCTTACGGTGCGCGAGCTTGAGCGTAAGCTGCTCTCCAACCGCGGTTACGAAGTCGCGGTCGCGGTGGACGGCATGGACGCCTGGAACGTACTGCGCGCCGAGTCCTTCGACCTTGTCATTACCGATATCGATATGCCGCGCATGGACGGCATCGAACTGGTCAGCCGCATCAAGCGCGAGGCCCGCCTGCAGCAGGTGCCGGTGATGGTGGTGTCGTACAAGGACCGGGAGCAGGATCGCCAGCGCGGCCTGGAGGCCGGGGCGGACTATTATCTGGCCAAAGGCAGCTTCCAGGACGCCGCGTTGCTCGATGCGGTACAAGACCTGATTGGAGAGGCACGCACATGAAGATCGGCATCGTCAACGATTCCCGGCTGGCCGTGGCCGCCCTGCGGCGCGTCATCGCGCTGGATCCGTCGCTGGAGGTGGCATGGGTGGCCGAGGACGGCGACAGCGCCGTGCGCATGGCCGCGGCGCGCACGCCTGACCTGATCCTGATGGACCTGCTGATGCCGGTCATGGACGGCGTCGAGGCAACCCGACGCATCATGGCCGACTCGCCGTGCGCCATCGTGGTGGTGACCATGGACCTTGGCCGCAACATCAACCAGGTATTCGATGCCATGGGCCACGGTGCCATCGACGCTGTCGATACGCCCACGCTGACCGAGCCTGACGCCAAGCTGGCCAGTGGCCCGCTGCTGCGCAAGATCCGCAATATCGGCCGGCTGCTCGATGGCCGCACCGGGCCCTCGCGCGCGCTCGCGCCGCTGACGCGCAAGGCCAGCGCCGAGCGTCTGGTCGCGCTGGGTGCGTCGGCCGGCGGCCCCGCCGCGCTGGCCACCGTGCTGGCCGGCCTGCCGGCCGGATTCCCCGCCGCCGTGGTCGCGGTCCAGCATGTAGACAAGGCCTTTGCGGCCGGCATGGCCGAGTGGCTGGACGCGCAGTGCACGCTGCCGGTGCGTCTGGCCCGCGAGGGCGAGGGTCCGCAGCCGGGCACCGTGCTGCTCGCCGGCACCAACGACCACCTGCGCCTCGTCAGCGCCACGCGCATGGCCTACACGGAAGAACCGGGCGACTACCTGTACCGGCCGTCGATCGATGTTTTTTTTGAAACCGTGGCCCAGCACTGGCGCGGCGACGCGGTAGGCGTGCTGCTGACCGGCATGGGCCGCGACGGCGCGCTGGGCCTCAAGGGCATGCGCGAGCGCGGCTACCTGACGATTGCCCAGAACCAGGCCACCAGCGCCGTCTACGGCATGCCCAAGGCCGCCGTCGCCATCGGGGCCGCCAGTGAAATCCTGCCGCTGGCGCAGATCGCCGCCCGCATCGTGCGGGCATGCAACACCATTAGCAATCAATAACCGGCAGCAGCACACCCGCGCCAGGCGCATTTTTTTGGCGCCGCCAAGCCGGAAGCACGAGGAACACAATGTCTGAAGATACAAATCCTGAAATCATGCGGCGCCCGGATGCATACCTGGCCATGGTGCTGCTGGTGGACGATCAGGCCATGGTCGGGGAAGCGGTAAGGCGCGAACTCGAACCCGAACTGGATATCGATTTCCACTACTGCGCCAAGCCCGACGAGGCCGTCGCCGTGGCGCAGCGCACCCGCCCCACGGTGATCCTGCAGGATCTGGTGATGCCCGGCATCGACGGCCTGACGCTGGTACGGCAATATCGCGCCAATCCGGCAACCCGCGACATTCCCATCATCGTGCTGTCCACCAAGGAAGACCCGCTGATGAAAAGCGCGGCCTTTGCCGCCGGCGCCAACGACTACCTCGTCAAGCTGCCCGACACCATCGAGCTGGTGGCGCGCATCCGCTATCACTCGCGCTCCTACCTTAACCTGCAGCAGCGCGACGAGGCCTACCGCGCGCTGCGCCAGAGCCAGCAGCAGTTGCTGGAGACCAACCTGGAGTTGCAGCGGCTGACCAATTCGGACGGGCTGACCGGGCTGTCCAACCGGCGCTATTTCGACGAGTACCTCGGGGCGGAATGGAAGCGCGCCAATCGCGAGCAAAGCCAGCTGGCACTATTGATGATCGATGTGGATTCGTTCAAGGCCTACAACGACACCTACGGCCACGTGGCGGGCGACGAAGTGCTGCGCCGCGTGGCGGGCGTGATTCGCGAGAACTGCGCGCGCCCGGCCGACCTGCCGGCACGCTTTGGCGGTGAGGAATTCGCCATGATCCTGCCCTCCACATCGCCCGGCGGCGCGCGGCTGCTGGCCGAAAAAGTCAGGCGCGCAATCGAAGCCCTGCAGGTGCCGCATAGCGGCTCCCCGGTGGGGCCGTGCGTGACGATCAGTATCGGCGGCACGGCGATCGTGCCCGGCGACGACGTACCATTCAGCCGCCTGGTGGAAATCGCCGATGCGGGGCTCTACCAGGCCAAGCGCAATGGCCGCAACCAGGTCGTGATGACGTCCTGACCACGCAGGGCGGCACTCATCGCCGCCCTCTGCGCCGCCCTCTGCCGCGCTCCTGCGGCGCGCCAGGCAATCGTTGCAGGCATATCCAAGGCGTCTGTTTCTAGGGCGTCTGCTCGATATCGCTCTGCAACACGCCCAGGTGCGAGAGATAGGTGTTCAATTCTTCCTGCCCGCTATCCGTAATGCAGTAGACGCGGCCACTGCCCTCCACCAGCACCGCCGTAATCGCCCGTGCGATCAGCAGACTGCGCAGGATAGGCCTGAGCGAACGGATGTTCTTCTCGACGCCGTGCTCGCGCAAACGGTCGACCAGCGTCATCACCGTCGATGGGCTCGACTGGACAAGTTTCAGGATGTACAGCTTCGAAACGAAGCCATCTAGTGCTGGAGTTTTCATGCGGCGCCTGTGACGCACCTGGCAGCGGTGCGATAGAACTGATCATCATGCGCAGCCCTGGTACTGCGAGTGCAGCCGGGCGTGTTCACTGCAAGCGGCCCGGTTTGCACCGGGAGTGCTCTTTAAAAAGATTCGGGGCGCACGAGGCACCCCGAATCCTGCGTTGCGCGCGCCGGCACGAAGCCGGCGCGGGTGGGACTCTATGACTACTCTTCCTGGAACGCCTCTTCGCGCTTCGCCTTGATCGACGGCAGTGCGACAACAGCAACCAGTGCGGCAGCGGCGATCAGCAGGCCCATCGACAGCGGACGGGTCACGAACACGGTGAACTCGCCACGCGACAGCAGCAGGGAGCGGCGGAAGTTCTCTTCCATCATCGGTCCCAGCACGAAGCCCAGCAGCAACGGCGCCGGCTCGCACTTGAGCTTCAGGAACAGGTAGCCGATGATGCCGAAGCCAGCTGCCATGAACACGTCGAAGGTCTGGTTGTTGACCGAGTACACGCCGATACCGCAGAACACCAGGATGGCCGGGTACAGGTAGCGGTAAGGCACGGTCAGCAGCTTGACCCAGATCCCGATCATCGGCAGGTTCAGGATGATCAGCATCAGGTTGCCGATCCACATCGAGGCGATCAGGCCCCAGAACAGCGCGGGGTTGCTGGTCATGACCTGCGGGCCCGGCTGGATGTTGTGGATCGTCATTGCGCCCACCATCAGCGCCATCACGGCGTTGGGCGGAATGCCCAGCGTCAGCAGCGGGATGAAGGAGGTTTGCGCAGCGGCGTTATTGGCCGATTCCGGACCAGCCACGCCTTCGATGGCGCCCTTGCCGAACTCATGCGCGTACTTCGAGGTCTTCTTTTCCAGCGAGTAGGCTGCAAACGAAGCCAGCGCAGCACCGCCACCCGGCAGGATGCCCAGTGCGGAACCCAGCAGCGTGCCGCGCAGGACTGCAGGCGCCATGCGCTTGAAGTCTTCCTTGCTCGGCCACAGGTTGGTCACGCGGTCGGTAAAGGTCTCGCGGTCTTCCTTCTGCTCCAGGTTGGCGACGATTTCCGCGAAGCCGAACATACCCATGGCCAGCGCGACGAAGTCGATACCATCGGTCAGTTCCGGGATGTCGAACGAGAAGCGCGCGGCGCCCGAGTTCACGTCGGTACCGATCAGGCCAAGCAGCAGGCCCAGCACGATCATTGCCACGGCCTTGGGCAGCGAGCCCGAAGCCAGCACCACCGCGCCGATCAGGCCCAGCACCATCAGCGAGAAGTACTCGGCGGGACCGAACTTGAACGCCAGTTCCGACAGCGGCGTAGCAAACGCAGCCAGGATCAGCGTTGCCACGCAGCCGGCGAAGAACGAGCCCAGGCCCGAAGTCGCCAGCGCTACGCCCGCTCGCCCGCGCCGCGCCATCTGGTAGCCATCGATGGTGGTCACCACCGACGACGACTCACCCGGCAGGTTGACCAGGATGGCGGTGGTGGAACCACCGTATTGCGCACCGTAGTAGATACCGGCCAGCATGATCAGCGCCGCCACCGGGGGCAGCGTGTAGGTCACCGGCAGCAGCATGGCGATGGTGGCCAGAGGCCCCAGGCCCGGCAGCACGCCGATCAGGGTACCCAGCACACAGCCCAGGAAGGCGTATGCGAGGTTTTGCAGCGACAGTGCCGTGGAAAAACCCAAGGCAAGATGGTCAATCAATTCCATATGGCCGACTCCTTAACCAGTAATGAAAGCAGGCCACACCGGCATCTGCAGGTTGATGCCGTACACGAAGGCGCCCATGCTGATCAGCACCAGCACGATGGCGTTCAGGATCGCGCCCTTCCAGCTGAATTCGTGGCTGGCCATCGACGACACCAGCACCAGCACGAACACCGACAACACCATGCCGAGCGGCTTGAGCAGCAGGCCGAACAGCACCACCGAACCCAGAATCCACAACAGGGTCTTCAAGTCCCAGCGGGCGAGCTGGTCGGCTTCGCCCTTTTTCGATACCGAACCTATCAGCACGAATGCACCGAGGATGGCGAGTACCAGGCCGAGTAGAAACGGAAAATATCCGGGGCCCATCTTGGCGGCTGATCCCATGGAATAGCCGCGGGCGACCCAGGAAAAGCCCAGTCCGACCAGAATGAACATCAGGCCGGAGGCAAAGTCCTTTTGGCTGCGTATGCGCAAAACGATTCTCCTCAAAGTACATGAAAGCAGTGCGCTGCGCACACAGGCTCGTGCATGCGAAGGCGGTTCGAACGGCAGGAAAAAGGGGCCTTCCTGCAGGATGGGTCGAACAATAGAGAGGGGATCTTTCAGCTTGCTTTCATTTGTCTTGGTTTAGGGGTATTCACCGATACGCATGGAAAGCCGACAAAAACGACATCAATCACACGCTGATGTATCCACGAAAGACGCATGAAAGGTAACTGAAGGGAACCTGAAGGGAAGTTGAAGGGGAATTGAAGGAAAGCCCGAAGAGAGCAGGCGCCGCCGAGATCGCCATGCGACGGGCACGAACGCGCCGACGGCATCTTGCGCTTGCCTCTCATGCCGACGGGATGGCTGCCGCGCGAACGAGGCGCAAGCGGGCGCGCGCTCAGTCGGCGCCCTGCTTCGACACCTCGCGCGCCGCGCCTGCTATCGCCGCTTCGCCAGCGCCAGCAGCGCCGGCGGTGGTCAGGGCTTCCTCGCATGGCGTGCCCATGCTGGTGTCGGGCGCCTGGGGCGCGAACTCGGGCTCCGGCGCCAGGCCGGGCGTCGCCGGCAGGATATGGCTGGCGCGCCAGTTGCCGAACCGGTAGTAAGCCATCGCCAGCGTCACCGAGACCATCGAGCCCAGCGGGAAGCTCCACCAGATCGCATCAGCGCCGATGGTGCGTTCGAGTATCCAGGCGAACGGCAGCCGCACCACCCACATGGACAGGAAAAGAATCACCAGCGGCGCCATCACCGCGCCGGTGGCGCGCACCGTGCCGAACACCACGATGGTGAAGCCGAACAGGATGAAGGACCACAATACGATGGCATTGATATGCTGGGCGATGCCGATCGCCGTGCCGTCATCGGGCAGGAACAACCCCAGCGAGTGGCGGTTGAACAGGTAGATCAAGCCGACCAGCGCGCCCGTCATCAGCAGGTTGAACAACATCCCTACCCGCGTGATGCGCGTCACGCGATCCCACAAGCCGGCGCCCACGTTCTGCGCCACCATTGACGACACGCTGGCGCCCACGGCCAGCGCCGGCATCTGCACGTAAGTCCACAACTGCGAGGCCACGCCGTACGCAGCCGTGGTCTGCGAGCCGTAGCGATTGACCAGCGACATCATCACGATCGCCGACGACGAAATCACCACCATCTGCAAACCCATCGGCAGGCCCTTGGCCACCAGCGCGCGCAGGATGGCGGTATCGGGCCGCAGGTAGGCCAGCTGATGCCGGCGCAGCGCGAGGAAATGACGGCGGCGGTAGAGTACAACCAGCATCGCGGCCAGGCTCACCACTTGCGCGATCAGCGTGGCCAGCGCCGAGCCCGCGATGCCGAGTCCGGGGAGCGGGCCCATGCCGAAGATCAGCAGCGGATTGAGCACCACGTCCAGGCCCACCGACAACAACATGAAATAAAACGGCGTGCGCGAATCGCCCGCGCCGCGCAGCGTCATCATCGCGAAGTTGTAGAAGTACATGAAGGGCAGCGCCAGGAAGATGATGCGCAGGTAACTGATGGCCAGCGGCCTGGCATCGGCCGGCGTATCCATCGCGGCCAGGATGTCGGGCGTGAAGGCATAGCCCAGCGCCGAGGCAAGCACCGAGAGCAGCACGAAGAACGTGGTGCTGGTACCCACCACGCGGCGCGCCTCGACCAGGTCGCGCGCGCCCACGGCTTGCCCGATCATGATGGTGTTGGCCATGCTGATGCCAAATACCACGCCCAGCAGGAAGAACAGGATGATGTTGGCATTGGAGGTGGCCGTCAGCGCCGCCTCGCCCAGGAAATGCCCGACCCACACCGAGTTGATCGATGCATTGAGCGACTGCAGGATATTGCTGCCCAGCACCGGCAGCGAAAACAGCAGCAAGGTGCGGCCGATCGGGCCCGTGGTCAACTGGGCTTTGGATTTTGTTGGCATGTTCGAGGCTGCTTGTGTCGTGTTATTGCGCCGGACAATCATGGGGTGAACGGAGCAATGCCGATGTCGATATCGATGTCGATCACAATGCCCCGCGCACGCCACTATCTCATACCTCGCTGACAGCCTTTGTCAGCGGACGTCTGTCAGACGGAAAGCCAATTGTAAGCAGTTGTTTGGATCCGGGCACGAGCCTTGGCGGCGGGAAGTCAAACAATAGCGAAATGCGCAACACGAGTGGCCCTCGGCGTCTCGCAGAGCGGCCTTCGCGGCGTCCCCGCGAAGGTACCGAGGGCCGTGCCGATCCCTAAGCCATGAGGTCCGAAATGTCGAAGATCAAGTCGATTCGCTTTTTGCAAGCTTCCACCGCCCTGGCCGCCGGCCTGCTATGTGCCGCTTCCTTTGCCCAGGCGCCCGCCACCCCTGCCGATAGCGGCAACGCCGCTGTACCGGCCGGCACGACCCAGATCGAGCCGCCCAAGGACCCGCTGGTGCAGCACCGCGATGCCAACAAGCAGGCTTCGGACGAATACAAGTCCAAGAAGAAGGCTGCCAAGAGCGAGTACAAACAGGAGGTCAAGTCCGCCAAGCAGCAAAAGAGCGCGCAGAAGTCAGACAACAATGCGACGCTGAAGCAGGAGATGTCGGCCGCGCCTGCCAACGCGCCGAAGAACTAAGCGTACACGGGCGCCCTTTGCGGGCACCCAAGGCATAAGCGCCCCGCTTTAGCGCCTGGACGCCTCCCGATAGGCCGCGATGCGCGCCTTGAGTCCGGGCCGGGCAGCGGAGCGCACCAGTTCGGCTAACTGCGCCGCGCGCGCCGCCTCGGCCGCGCCCTGGCCGCCTAGCGTGGCGGCCAGGATGGCGGCCTGTGTCGGGGCATCGAGCCGCCGCGCCCGCGCGGCCAGCGCCGCGAGCGCGGCGGCGCGTTCCTCCGGCGCCAGCACCGCGCCGGCCAGCCCGGAAGCCAGCGCTTCATCGGTCGGCACGGCACGTCCGCTGACGATCCATTCCCGCGCCGCGGCCACGCCGACCAGTTGCGCCAGCCGCGCACTGCCCAGCACCAGGCCAAAGGCCGCACCCGGGAAGGCGAGGGTGCTGCCCTGCGCGATCCAGCGTTGCTCGCAGGCCGCCAGCAGGTCGGCGCCCGCGCCCATGGCGCGTCCCTGTACCAGCGCTACGGTGGTGAAGGGCGCGCCGTGCACGCTTTGCAGCAGCAGCTCGACGCGCACGAAGCGCGCCAGCAGCGAATCGTCGCTCTCGTTATCCAGATCGCCCAGGTCGAAGCCGGTGCAGAAATGCGTGCCGGCGCCCTCGATGGCGAGCAGACGCGTGCCATCGTGGTGGCAGGCCTGCACCGCCGCCGCCAGTTCCGCCACCAGCGCGGCGGACAACGCATTGCCGCGCTCGGGCCGGTTCAGCATCAACCGGGTGACGTCGCCCTGTCGATCGACCAGCAGGATGCCTTGTCCTTGTGTCACCGTTGCCTCCTCACGCCGCCGCCGGGGGCCACAAGTTCGGCACCAGCGCGTTGGAGTAGCCGGAGACGAAGGGCTTGGTCTCTGCGCTCGCGGCATCGTAGACATGGCGCTGGATGCGGCCGATATTGCCGCCATACAGGTGAATGCTGATCGAGACCTGGTCGTCATGGGCATTGCGCACGCGGTGCACATCGCCCAGCGTGGGCGAAACCGCGGCCACCTGGCCTGCGGACAGCAGGACCTCGCCGCCGTCGGTCACCAGTTGCCCAGCCTCGACACGGTAGCGCTGCTCGATCTCGGCGCCACGCAGCACGCCGATCAGGCCCCACACGGTATGGTCGTGGACCGGCGTCTGCTGGCCCGGCCCCCACACGAAGCTCACCAGCGAGAAGCGATCGAGCGGGTCGCCGTAAAGCAAGTGCTGCTGGTAATAGATGGGATGCGGCTGCGCCATGGCGTCGGGCAGCCAGTCGTCGTGCGCCACCAGCGCGCGCAGCGGACCGGTGGCACAGGCCAGCAGCACGGCCTCGTTCGCGCCCGCGGGGCCGGCCTGTTCCACCAGCCGGCTAATGTTGGCGACGAACTCGCGCAGGCGTTCGATCTTGTCGTTCATGATGCTTTCCCCCTGCTTTCCCCCGAGAAGTCCTGGTCCGCGCCGGCCAGCGGGTAACGTGCGCGAATGGCGTCGTTATGCTCCCCCAGCGCGGGCGGGTCGCGGCGGATCGGCAGGCCCTGGCCGTCAAGGCGCAGCGGCGAAGCAAAGGTGCGCGTCTGGTGCCCGCCGGGCAAGGTCAGCGGCTGCACCCACTCCATATGCGCGACCTGGGGATCGTCGAGCGCGGCGGCGTAATCGTTGATGCGCGCATGCGGCACGCCGGCAGCATTGAATGCGGCGATCCAGTGCGCCACGCCGGCACCGGCGAAACACTCCTCCAGCAGCGCCTTGAGCGCAGCCTGGTTGGCGGCGCGATCGCGCGTGGTGGCAAAGCGGGAATCGGCCGCCAGCGCCGGCAGCCTGACCACCCGCACCACTTCCAGCCAGAGCTTCTGGTTGCCCGCGGCAATGGCAAAGCAGCCATCGGCGGCCCGGAAGGCCTGGTACGGTGCATTGCGCGGATGGGCCGAACCGAGCTTGACCGGGCTCTTGCCCGTGCCGAAGTATTCGCTGGTCTGCAGCGCCGCGATGCCGAGCGTGCAACCATACATCGGCACGTCGATATGCGAGCCCGCGCCGCCGGCACGCACGCGCGCCAGCGCGCTGGCAATGGCGAAGGCGGCATAGAGCCCGGAAGCGAAATCGGCCAGCGGCACGCCACACTTGACGGGCGCGCCATCGGGCTCGCCCGTCACGCTCATCACCCCGGCTGCGGCCTGGATGGTCAGGTCGAAGCCGCCCTCGCCGGCGCGCGGCCCGCTCTGCCCGTAGGCCGATACCGAGCAGTACAGCAATTGCGGCCGCCGCTCGCGAACGCTCGCATAGCCCAGGCCGAGCCGGTCCATCACGCCGGGGCGGTTGTTCTCGATCACCACGTCGGCGTCCAGGATCAGTTGCCGCGCCAGCGCGACGTCGGCGGGATCCTTCAGGTTGAGCGCCACCGATTGCTTGTTGCGGTTGAGCGAGGCGAAGTTCTCGGAGAACCCGTTCGACAGCGGCGGCCACTGGCGCAAGGTGTCGCCGTCCGGCGGCTCCACCTTGACCACTTCGGCACCCATGTCGGCCAGCAGCATGCCGCAGAAGGGCCCGGCCGCCACGGTACAGAACTCCACCACCCTGACCCCGTGCAGGGGCAGGTCCTTCTCGCTGACATCGTGCATCTGGATACCCGGGAAACGTTGGCGGCGTGGCTGATTCCGGGCTGTTGGCGCCATCGCGTCCGCAAGCCCGGCATCGCCTCTGCAACCGCGATGCAAACCATTATATTCACGTTCCAAAATAGGCTACTATCGTTCCACATTTGAGAATTCATGCCGGGTGCATCACACGCGGCGAGTCCGTCATGAACAACACCCTGATCAAGGGCCTGGGCGTCATCGAGTTGCTGGCGCACTGCGACCGCCCCCTCGGCCTGACCGAGATCGCCACCCACCTGGGCCTGGCCAAGAGCAATGTGCACCGCCTGCTGCAGGCGCTGACCGAACTCAATTATGTGATCCGGGACGCCTCCGGCACAGGCTACAGCGCCTCCATCAAGCTCTGGGAACTGGGCTCCGCGGTGCTCTCGCGCCTGGACCTGCGTCGCCACGCTGAAGCCTGGATGGACAAGCTGATGCACGCCAGCGGCGAAAGCGTGCATCTTTCGGTGCTGGATCGCGCCGAAGTGGTCTACGTGCACAAGATCGACAGCCCCAACCCGGTGCGCGCCTATACCCAGATCGGCGGCCGTGTGGTGGCGCACTGCGTGGCCACCGGGAAGGCCATGCTGGCCTTCCAGCCGGACGCCGCGCTGCAGCGCATATCGGCCGCGCTGGTGCCGTCCACACCCAACAGCATCGTCGAGCCGGAACGCTTCCTGCGGGAAATGGACAAGATCCGCAGGCAAGGCTATGCGGTCAACCGGGGCGAGTGGCGCGAAACGGTCTACGGCGTGGCGGCGCCGATCAGCGACGGCAACGGGCACGTGATCGCCGCCGTCGGGCTGTCGGGGCCCGCGGAGCGCTTCAAGCCGCAGAAGATCAGGGACTTTGCCGGGATGGTGCTGAACGCCGCCACGGAGATTTCCGACAGCCTCGGTGGCGGCGCCCGGCACAATGCGCTGGCCCTGGCCACGCGCAGCATGGTGGCGGCACGGCGCCAGGCGCGGCACACCCGGCACCGAGCACCCGCCGGTGCACAAAACGAGCCGTCAGGTTAAGCTTGCGGTTTGGCCGCCGCGCCCGGCCGGGCGCGGCACCCCCACGGCGGCGGCACCGGCTGCGCTTGTCGCACGCAACCTTCTTCAGGAGAAAGGCATGTACCAGGATCTCGCCCTCTATATCGACGGGGAATTCGTCAAGGGAGGGGACCGACGCGAGCAAGACGTCATCAACCCGTCCACCCAGGAACTCCTGGGCAAGCTGCCGCACGCCAGCCGCGCCGACCTCGACCGCGCCCTGAACAGCGCGCAGCGCGCCTTTGAAAGCTGGAAGAAGACCTCGCCGCTGGATCGCTCCAGGATCCTGCGCCGCGTGGCGGAACTGACCCGCGAGCGCGCCAAGGAGATCGGCCGCAATATCACCCTGGACCAGGGCAAGCCGCTGGCCGAAGCCATCGGCGAAGTCATGAGCTGCGCCGAGCACGCCGAATGGCACGCCGAGGAATGCCGCCGCATCTACGGCCGCGTGATCCCGCCGCGCCAGCCCAATGTGCGCCAGATCGTGGTGCGCGAGCCGATCGGCGTCTGCGCTGCCTTTACGCCGTGGAACTTTCCCTTCAACCAGGCGATCCGCAAGATGGTCTCGGCCATCGGCGCCGGCTGTACGCTGATCCTCAAGGGCCCGGAAGATTCGCCCAGCGCGGTGGTCGCGCTGGCCCAGCTGTTCCACGATGCAGGACTGCCCCCGGGCGTGCTGAACATCGTCTGGGGTGTGCCGAGCGAGATCTCCACCTACCTGATCGAATCGCCGATCGTACGCAAGATCTCGTTCACCGGCTCCGTGCCGGTGGGCAAGCAGCTGGCCGCGCTGGCCGGCGCCCACATGAAGCGCGTGACCATGGAACTGGGCGGGCACTCGCCGGTGCTGGTGTTCGACGATGCCGATATCGAGCCGGCGGCGGAAATGCTGGCGCGCTTCAAGCTGCGCAACGCCGGGCAGGTTTGCGTGTCGCCCACCCGCTTCTACGTGCAGGAAAAGGCCTATGACAAGTTCCTGGCGCGCTTTACCGAAGTGATCGGCTCGATCAAGGTCGGCGACGGCCTGGAAGACGGCACCCAGATGGGCCCCCTGGCGCACGAGCGCCGCATCGCCTCGATGGAGCAGTTCCTGGATGACGCCAGCCATCGCGGCGGCAAGGTGGTGGCCGGCGGCTCGCGCATCGGCAGCAAGGGCTTCTTCTTCGCCCCCACCGTGGTCACCGGCCTGCCCGACGATGCCAAGCTGATGGTCGACGAGCCCTTCGGCCCGGTGGCGCCGGTGACGCGCTTCAAGGATGCCGAGGAAGTGCTGCGCCGCGCCAACAGCCTGCCCTATGGCCTGGCCTCCTATGTCTTCACCAACTCGCTGAAGACCGCGACGCTGGTGTCCAACGGCCTGGAAGCCGGCATGGTCAATATCAACCACTTCGGCATGGCGCTGTCCGAGACGCCGTTCGGCGGCATCAAGGATTCCGGCATCGGCAGCGAAGGCGGCCAGGAAACCTTCGATGGCTACCTGGTGACCAAGTTCATTACGCAAGTCTGATGGACAAGCCGCGGCCTGGCCGCCGCGGCAAAGGCGCCGGATGATGGCAGGCATGCATCGTCCGGCGCCGCTTCCCCGCATTCTCCGCATTCTCCGGCGCTGTCCCGCGCAAGGCCGTGACGTCAGCCCGGCTTGACCCTTTTCTTCCCCAGCCCTCGCGCCAGCCGGTAATCCTCCGCGAAATCCTTCCACTGTGCCTGCGCCAGCTCGCACCCGTGCCGTGCCAGCCGCAGCACCGGCGCGCGCCAGCGCGAACCGCTGGCAAACTCCTGCAACTGCTCGATGCGATCGGCGGCGTTGTGCCCGCAGCCGCGCATATGCGACCAGGCCGCCGTGCGCGCCATGGTAATCAGCACCTCGCGCAGTTCCTCGCGATCGGTGTGCGGGCCAAGGTTGACCCGGTCGGCGGTGGGCTGCAGGCTCTTGACGATAAAGGAAGACGCCTTCCCCATCGACACCGCGGAAAGCAGCGCAGGCGAGACCGCCTGCATGACGTGCTGGATATGCACCACGCGCGATGCGTCGCTGTCCCAGTTGGGTTGCGTGCGGTACGGCAGGCCTTGCCAGGCGCTGGGCGCGGCGCGCTTGATGTCGACCAGGCGCTGGCCCAGCGCATCGCCCTGCGCATGGGCCAGCACCACGTAACGCTCAAGCCCCAGGCTGCCAACGCCGGCAATCCGGCGGGCGGCATCATCCGCGACCAGCCGCCCATGCTGCGACTGCCGCCCGAACTCGCGCAGGATGGTGGCGGCACGCTTGCGCTCGCCCTTGCGTAGCGCCAGCGCATGCTTGCCGTCGACCAGCAGCCGCCGCTTGCCGTCACTGCGCACCGTGCGCTCGGCCAGCAGTTCGCCGCGGCTGCGGCGTTTGACGCGGCGCAGCAGTGTCGCGACCATGCCGGTGGCCGTGGCGCGCTCCACCCAGCGCGGCTTGCCGCTGGCCAGCACTGCCGCATAAGCATCGAGCATGCGCTCGGCGCCGGCACGCGCATCGGCGGTGGACAGTCCCAGTTGCGGTGCCGCGATCATCAGGCTCGATAGCAGGCGCACGAGATCCACCGTAAGCGGCGCGACCAGCGCATCGTCGAAGTCGTTGAGGTCGAAATAGACCAGGCCGTTGTCGCCCTTGAAACTGCCGAGATTCTCCAGGTGGAGATCGCCGCAGACATAGGTGGTCGGCGCCTCGATCAGCGCGGCCTCATTGCCCACGGCGGCGGCATAGAGATGGTTGGTGCCGCGCAGGAAAGCGAACGGATCCGTGGCGATGGCGGCGAGCTTGCGTGTCAGCCGCTCGGGATCGCGGCCATGGTTATAGATCAGGATGGCTTCCGTGGCTGGGTGCATGGCTTCCTCGTAGTGGCGGGCAACGGATCAAGTGTAACCGGCAAGCCACCTCGGATGAAATCTGCCCCGCCCTGAGTCCCCTTTGGAGCGTGCCGCGTGCCCAAATGCCTTCGGGAAAGACCAGGATCGGTGCGTTTGAGGTACTGGCCTAGCGCGTCCAATCCGGACCAACAGTCTGGCGGGCCACCCGCAGCAGGCCGGCGCTGACTACGGAATTCAGGATAATTATCGCTTATAGTAAATTTGCAAAAAGTTCTATTTCAACAGCATTCGAAGGCATGACAGACTCGCGTTAACGAGCAACTGAGGCATGCGTAAGATTTCGTTGATTCATCTTACTTCCGCTTGCACCTCGGGCGCCAGAAACAACATAGATAAACGCAGTCTTCTGGGGATTTCCGGGTGGTCATGACTCAGCTTTGCATTCAGCTCAAAGCAGTATGCTCGCGCGCGCGCAAAGCGCCGCGACCTCCAATCCATTTCGCTCGATCATCGCTCGCAGCCTGTCTTGGTTGACCAGGGCATGAGCGAACCTTCGCCACTTGCCTTGATCTCCGACAATGGCGAGACCCAGGACGAACTGCGCCCATCCGCGATAGACACCGGATTGGAATGCCTTTGCCTGATTGCTCGCTTCCACTCTCTGGCAGTGGAGAAGGCGCAGATCGAACACGAATTCCGTGCCGGCGCCAGTCTGTCCAGGCTGGAGTTGATACTAGCCGCAAGAAAGCTGGGGCTTTCTGCCAGGGCAAGTCGCGTGCGTGCTCAACGCCTGAACAAAGCGGCGTTGCCTGCGATTGCAGTCGGAAAGGATGGAAAATTCCTGGTCCTCGCCAAGGTGGATAAAGAAAAATGCCTGATTCACGATCCTGAATCACAACGCCCCGTAGTGCGGTCAACTGACGAATTCGATCAATGGTGGGCGGGAGAACTCATCCTGTTCGCCTCCCGTGCATCCATTGCCGGCGATCTCGCCAGGTTTGATTTCACCTGGTTCATTCCCGCCATCGTGAAATACCGCCGCCTGCTAGGCGAGGTAGTGGTCGTCTCCCTTGTCCTGCAGGTCTTCGCATTGATCACGCCGCTGTTCTTTCAGGTGGTGATGGACAAGGTATTGGTGCATCGTGGCTTCACTACGCTCGACGTCGTTGCGGCGGGCCTCCTTGTGGTCATCACCTTCGAGGTTGTCCTTACCTCGCTCCGCACTTATCTCTTCTCCCATACGACCAGCCGGATCGACGTTGAACTGGGTGCGAAGCTCTTCCGCCATCTACTCTCCCTACCGTTGTCTTATTTCCAGGCGAGACGGGTCGGGGACTCCGTCGCACGCGTGCGCGAGCTGGAGACGATTCGGAGTTTCCTCACGGGCAATGCCATCACCCTGGGGTTGGACTTGTTGTTCTCGTTCGTTTTCGTGGCAGTGATGTTCTACTACAGCGGCTGGCTAACGCTGATCGTCGTGCTGTCGCTGCCGTGTTACGTAATGCTATCGATCTCCTGGACGCCAATGCTGCGGGCCAGGCTCCACGAGAAGTTCAATCGAGGCGCTGAAAATCAGGCCTTCCTTGTGGAAACGGTGAGCGGGATCGATACGGTCAAGGCGATGGCTGTCGAGCCGCAGTGGACCCGCCAATGGGACAACCAACTCGCGGCCTATGTGTCGTCCAGTTTTCGCACTTCCACGATCGGTACGTTGGCAAACAGCGGCGTCACACTCGTAAGCAAGCTTGTGACGGTGGCGACAATGTACTTTGGCGCGAAACTTGTGATTGGCGGAGATCTGACTGTCGGCCAACTGATCGCATTCAACATGCTCGCCGGACAAGTCGCCCAGCCGGTCATGCGTCTGGCCCAACTATGGACCGACTTCCAGCAGACCGGCATTTCAGTACAACGATTGGGTGACATCCTCAATACGCGCACCGAGACTGTCGGCACCAAGTCCGCATTGCCTTCGATCCGTGGCCGTGTAGACCTGGACGCCGTGGTGTTCCGCTACAAACCAGATATGCCTGAAGTGCTGCGCAGCGTGTCGCTCTGCGTCGAGGCTGGCGAAGTCATTGGCATTGTCGGTCGATCCGGATCAGGAAAAAGCACGCTGACCAAATTGATTCAACGGCTATACACACCGGAGCAGGGGCGGATCCTTGTCGACGGCATCGACCTGGCGCTGGTGGATGCCACTTCATTGCGACGGCAGATCGGTGTCGTACTGCAAGACAACACACTGTTCGCCCGCACGATCCGCGAGAACATTGCTCTGACGGATCCAGGGGCACCGCTGGATGCGGTGATCCGTGCGGCAAGGCTGGCCGGTGCGCACGAGTTCATTTCCGATTTGCCGGAAGGCTACGACACCCTGGTCGGCGAACATGGCGCCACCTTGTCCGGAGGACAGCGACAACGTATCGCGATTGCCCGCGCATTGATGGTCAATCCGCGCATCCTGATATTCGATGAGGCCACCAGTTCGCTCGACTATGAATCCGAACGCATCATCCAGGACAACATGAAATCGATTTGCCGCGGCCGCACAGTGCTGATCATCGCACACCGCCTTTCAGCGGTCCGGGATGCCAACCGGATCGTTGTGATGGAGCACGGCAGGATCGTGGAGGTCGGAACCCACGCAGACCTTTTGGGAAAGCCCGATGGGCACTATGCCCGGCTCCACGCTTTGCAGGCTGGATGATGGGAAGCCTTGTTCTTCGCCTTAAGGTCTTCGCGGATCTCTTTGCTCGCTACGGAAAAGTATTCTCGCATGCGTGGCAAGCACGCAAGAGTCTGGAGTCCGCAGGATACAGCCGCGCAGAGGCCGAATTTCTGCCTGCTGCCCTCTCGCTTGTCGAGTCACCTGTCTCGCCGGCCCCGCGGGTAGTCATGTGGCTGCTAATCGCGTTTGCCGCGATCGCCCTGGTTTGGTCCATCTTTGGCCAGATCGATATCGTGGCGACAGCTCAGGGCAAGATTGTCCCGAATGATCGCATCAAGGTAATCCAACCTTTGGAGACGGCCAAGATCACCGGGATCCATGTCACTGACAGCCAGGAGGTGCGGGCTGGCGATATTCTGGTTGAACTCGATCCAACCGCGGCGCAAGCCGACCTGAATCGTCTTGACGCCGAGCACGTTGCAGCCACCTTGCAGATCACACGATCGCGCTCAATGATCGCGGCGATCGAACAGCGCCGGATGCCAGTCATGGAGCGGCCGGAGAACGTTCCTCAACCACAGTATCTGGACGCCAGCCTCCTTCTTGAGGGCCACTTTGCGGAGTACGCATCGAGGCGTACCCGCATGGAAGCCGATCTCGTTCGGCGCGAGGCGGAGCGTCAGTCAATCACCGAACTGATTCATAAGCTGGAGCAGACCGTTCCCCTTGCCCAGCAGCGTGCACGGGACTTCAAGGATCTGGTCGAGAAGAATTTCGTGTCCAGGCATGGTTACTACGAACGTGAACAGGTGCGCCTTGAGCAGGAAGGCGACCTGGCGACTCAGCGTAGCCGCTACACGGAGATCGAAGCCTCGATCACAGAAGCACGTGGCCAGTTGGCCGCGCTTGCCGCCGAGACCCGGAGAACCCATCTCGATAGCCTGAACGAGGCGCAGCAGAAGATTGCCGCGCTCGACCAGGAAGTACGCAAAGCACGGATGCGGGTGACTCTGACGCGACTCGTGGCGCCGGTGGATGGCACGGTTCAGCAGCTTGCCGTGCACACAGTCGGTGGCGTGGTGACGGAAGCACAGCCTCTGATGATTGTGGTACCCAAAGATAATCCGGTGGAAATTGAAGCATTCCTGGAGAACAAGGACATCGGCTTCGTCACCACCGGACAGCCGGCAACGGTGAAGATTGAGACTTTCCTTTACACCAAGTACGGGACGATTGATGGGACGGTCACTGCCGTTTCGCGCGACGCGATCAACGATGAGAAGAGAGGGTTGATCTACTTGTCGCGGATTCGGCTCGCGAAGACGGTAATTGACGTGGATGGGAAACTGGTTCGCTTGTCTCCCGGGATGTCTGTTACAGCGGAATTAAGGACGGGAAAACGTCGCGTCATTGAGTTCTTCTTGTCTCCACTTTTATCTCATAAATCGGAGAGTTTGACGGAGCGGTGAATGTTTATTTCGCAGAACCAGACCTGCCTCCTGCACCAATCACGTCAACTTCACCTATATAAACAAGAGCCATGAATTATCGAACTATTATTTGCTTCGCGCCGATATTTGTAGTTGGATCAATTCCATTCCTTGTTGGCGATACGGCCTGCGACGGAGGTCTAATTGATCGATTTGGCTGGATTCAATCAACATTTCCACCAATAAAGTTTTATATAATTAAATCATCATTTCCGTGTGTTTCTTTTTTATACTTTTCGTTGATGATGATGCTGGCTATTCCATACTCACTTATTGGCTTCTTCTCTGCCAGAGAATTCTACTTTAATCGTGGCAACGAAATCGCACGCAACAAATCAAAACTTCGACTTACATCAAGATTCGCGATTTCTATTTTAGCTATATTAACCTGCATATATTTTGCCCTCTTTGTAAACACAGGAATGGAATTTAAAACAGCCCTAGTAAATAGAAGCAGAGTTGCACTATATCTGGCGGGTTGGTTGTTATCCGGGGTAAATGCTGGCGCACTCGTTGGCTGCGTTTGTGCCATGGTTGAATTTTTATTCATATTTCTTCGCAAAGGAAGGAGATAAGCATGGCTTGGAATAAATTGGACGAATGGGATGCCGCAAGCAGCTCAGCACAATATCTCGGGAAAATCTTGGGAGAAGCTTCCGATAAACTCAATAGTCTTATCACGGCCGCTAACGATCTTGCCAGGCAGGAAATTCGTTCAGCCATCGTAAACCATGAGATGGCCCAAGCGTGGGATAGGGTTACATCAGCACTAAGCTCGGAGCTGGATATGCAGACATTTTGCTAAACAATTCCCCTACTATCATTATTCGCTAAAAATCAATGAATAATATTGAAAATAAGGGAACGGCGATATGGCGTCCAATTTTTCCGTCCTATTTCCCGATGACGGCACTATTATCCGGAATAGTACTTATTATTTTTTTGTCACTATTTCCTTCGCCAATTCACGATGAAGGCGAGAGTAAGATACTTTACGAATTATCCACCCGCATACCGGACGTACGCRCCGTCACCGAAAATTCAGAATTGCCGCTCCCGATTGCATTGTCTTACGGAAGCGCTATTCTGTTGCCCCCCATTTTTGGCGTGCTTACGGCGCTATCAATAATCAATTTGCTTCCCCTGCGCGAAGTGATCTCAAAGAAGAACGCTACCTCCAGGGTAATTATTACCCTATTCCTCCTGGTGGCCCTGATTTGCCCGTATCTAATTGAGTTAACCGGGAACATACATCAGCCATCTTCAAAAATCCTGCTGATCATAAAATCCAGTCGCGCAGCGATTGCATTATGGTCAATATGCACTCTCAATTTTTTCTATTTTTCCTGGCTTTTTGTTTTATTTGAAATTTCTAATTTCGCAAAATATATTACGGGATTGAAAAGTGGCGACAAATGATAATGTTGGATCCATAGTTTTTCATGATGTGAAAGATAATTTCAAGTCATATTGGACAGGCCCTACTGCCACAGTTTCCTCGTCGTCGGGATGGATTGCAACGTCAAGTCATGTCAGTGCAACGCGCCCAGTGCGCTACCCCCAATGAATGGCACCGGCGTGGTCCGGGATCTGCGCACTGCTGCCAGCCTCAGTCCGGCCCTGGCCGCTGTCCTCCAGAGCTACGTTCGGACCGAAACGCACGCAGGACAGCAGACACAACTCGATAACCTGGTCGACAGTTGGGCGCAAAGCTCGACTTAAATAGCCATGAATTATCGAACTCTTATTTGCTTCGCACCGATATTTGTAGTTGGTGCAATTCCCTTCCTTGCTGGCGATACGGCCTGCGACGGAGGTCTAATTGATCGGCTTGCCTGGATTCAATCAACATTTCCACCAATCAAATTTTATATTATTAAATCATCATTTCCGTGTGTTTCTTTTTTATATTTCTCGCTGATGATGGTGATGGCCATTCCCTACTCAATCATTGGCTTCCTCGCCGCCAGAGAATTCTACTTTAATCGTGGCATCGAAATCACACGCAATAAATCAAAACTGCGACTTACCTCAAGATTCGCGATTTCTATTTTAGTTATATTAATCTGCATATATTTTACCATTTTTGTAAACACAGGAATGGAATTTCAAATAGTTCCAGTAAATAGTAGCAGAGTTGCACTGTATCTGGCCGGCTGGTGGCTATCCGGGGTAGGTGCAGGCGCACAAGTCGGCGGTGTTTGTGCCATGGTTGAATTTTTATTCATATTTCTGCGCAAAGGAGGTGGTGAAAATAATGCCGAATGACATTCTGGAAAGGGGCAATACCCTTGCTGAAGCCCCGAAGGGGGCCGTGGACGTTGGCAGCAACGACGCTGGCTCCGTCGATCATGCCTCCAGCGTGCTTGGGTTGGCGGGTGTTGCCGTGGTTGCCGAAGGGGGGCCGCTGTTCCCGCATGGAAACGGTCTTCTCACGGTCCTGCGATCGACGGGGAGAAAGATGGAAAGTAACAAGTGGCGCAAAAGGTGTGGCATCGCGTCTGTATGGCTCGCGACGCTGCTGTGGTGCATGCAAGGTGCCGTGCTCGCGGCGTCGGAAAGGCCGTCCGCCATCGGACATCTTGGTGGCATTCCCGTCGTAATTCCATCACCGTATGCGCGGTTCCTCGAGTACGACGGCGATCCAAATTTCATGGAGCGCCGAACCGGACCAAAACCAGTGCGGACCTTTCAGTCCGGCATCAGTGGTTTCGCATTCGAGGTGCATTTCCCGGATATGACGGTGCTCGACCCGGACAACCACGATGACGCGCGTAAGGAAACCATCCGCACAACGAGATGGATGCGGGTCCTGGTCGATGCGAACACAAACTTCGGAACCGGCGGTGACACCGCCTTGGAACGGGCAGTCGAAAGTCTACGCGATCCAAAGCGGCGACAGTTCCCATATCGACGCCTTCAGGAACAAACGTACGGGCTGACAGGCTACGCTCCCATTGTCGAGTCATCCGCGAGCAGCGTGTGGACCTACGCGTCGAGCTCCAATGTCTATATCAGGAGAGACGACGCAGGTCGAGTCACCACGTTCATAGAGTGCGGAAACGCTTCCCACGCAGCTGAGCGTTGCCAGCAAAGGTTCCTTCTGCGGCCAGGCTTGCGCGTCAGCGTATCCGTCAACTTTCGTAGAGAACTGCTGAGCCACTGGATGGAGATTCAGGACTCAGTAACCGCGACCATCCTCGGCTTCAAGGCGAATGCCCTCACAACGAACAGCAACGAATAGGGAGCGAGACGTGCCTGCTCAAATAACGACCAGTGAACTGTCGCAGCTCAATGGGATGCTGCGGAATGGCTGGCGCCGATAGCCAGGAAGGCAACGACAGACTGGATGGCGGCTACGGCAGCCTGACTGGCGGATACGGCTCGGACACCTACGTCTTCGGCGTCGGCTCCGGCCAGGACACCATCAACAACTAAAAATCCATATAAACACAAAATGAATTCAGAATCATTAACACCAAAACCAAGGCGACATCCATACATCACTTTGGCAATAGGATTTACATTTCCATTATTAGTTGCATGGATTCACACCCATCACTTTCCACAATTCAATCGAGGAATTATTTTCTTTTTTTTGACGGCCCCATTCCTCATTGCACTTTTATTTGCCAATGAAATTCAATCAAAAAATAGAAAATCAATCACGCATCTTCTCGGAAAAACACAGCCACGCGACGCACTAATCGTCATGCATTCCCTAGAAAAAAATGACAGCAACATCGCATCAAAATTAGCAAAAAAATACTGGCTAACTCATTTAGCACAGATGTACTTGTCCGGCCACGTTTATGGTTGGTTTCTTCTTATATTTGGCTACTTTTTTAGGTGGTGAAAATAATGCAAAATATTATTATGACAGGTGGTAATATCCTTGCTGAAGCTCTGAAGGGGTACGCGGATGTTGGCAGCAACGACGCTGGCTCCGTCGATCACGCTTCCGGTGTGCTTGGGTTGGCGGGTATTGCCATCGCGATGGTTGGTTATAAGGATCACCCGTTCGGCAAGAGCCTGTCGACTTCTCTCGGCATCAAGGGCGCCGTCCTCGGTACCGTCTTGGGTGGCATTCAGCTGGCGGACGCAATTCAGCGTTATGAGGCTAGCGTGACTGGCCCGGCAACTTCCGCGGAACGTGAGGAGGCGCTGCAGAACCTCGCCGATAAAACTGCTGGAGTTGTGGCGTCTATTGGGGGAGCGATCGCGGCGGTCCCAGGTGGTCAAGCATTGGGTTTGGCCATTTGGCTTGGGGCGTCGCTCGCCCAGCAGGCGACGAATGGGAACATACAACGCAGCTACCGCTTCGTCACAAATGAGCTATCTTCATTGCTTGGCGCAAACATTGATTATGTTAATGCGACCCGCGTCCAACCACGGCGTGATCCCCTAACGCTAGACTTGGATGGCGATGGTCTGGAAACGGTAGGCGTAACCGCAAGTGCGGTGATGTTCGATCACGATGGCGACGGTGTAAAAAACGCTACAGGCTGGATCAACTCAGACGATGGCTTCTTGGTGCTAGACCGCAATGGCAATGGGAAAATAGACGATGGATCGGAGCTTTTTGGAGACTCCACGCCGTTATCGACGGGGGCCAAGGCATCGGACGGATTCTGTGCCCTGCGCGACCAGGATACAAACGCTGATGGCATAGTCGATGCATCAGATGAAAATTGGAACAAGCTGAAGGTATGGCGAGATCTGAATCAAGATGGCATAAGTCAGGCCGAAGAGTTGTTCACGCTAGCGAGTCTTGGAATAACCAGCTTCAACACGCGGTCACAGACGAACAGCCAGATACTGGCAGATGGAAATAGGATTGCAGACCTCGGTACCTATACGCGTGTCGACGGTGGTACCGGTTCGAATGGCGATATTGGCGAGATGGCTGACATCGACCTTGGCGAAGACAAATTCTATCGCGAGTATGCGGACAAGGTATCGATTAGAGATGATGTGAAAGATCTCCCGGACATGCTCGGATCAGGCCGCGTTAGAGATCTAAGGGAAGCAGCGAGTCTCGATACGCCAGCTGGCGCAATGCTCCGCGCAGCGCTGGCAAAATATGCGTCTTCTGAGAACAGACAAGAACAGTTGGCAATGCTTGATCCCTTGGTTGAGGCGTGGGCAAAAACCAGTGACCTAGATTACGATCGAATTCACAATTATGTTGAATCATGGAGAACCCAGCATCCCAATGCAGTGGTTTCTCTATCGCCTGCCGACGAGCGCCTTCTTGCTATCACGTCAATCTTCAGTGGCAATGATCGTCCCGAGACGCTTCTAGCTGGCGGTGGAACGGTCGAGCTATGGTCAGCCAGGCGTGACCTGTTGCAGCAGTCACTTAACGAGATTAAAGAGGCAACCTACAATTCCCTGGTTATCCAGACCAGACTAAGACCGTATCTCGATGCAATAAAAACGCATTTCGATGATGACGGAAGAATTCATCAGTCATTTGGTGACATTGGTATTATTTTATCCAAAAATTGTAACGAAGATATTTTCTCCGAATTGGGCGACCTGGTCGATCTGAATCGAGTGATCGATCCGCATGGAACGGGAATCGATGGTCGCTGGGATGGTTGGTCTCGGCTGGAAAAAATCTGGCAAGCTCTTCCCCACTCGACAGAGAAACAAGTATTCTCCGCCAACCTGAGCTCTGACTTCAGAATATTTCTTGGCAGTGGTGCAGGAGATGTATTGACTGGAACGGCCGGCGATGATGTTTTAGTGGGAATGCTGGGCAATGACACGCTTGTTGGCAACGAAGGCAACGATACCCTGCTTGGCGGTTCGGGAGCCGACTCCCTGAATGGTGGCAATGGCAACGACACCCTCGACGGTGGCGCCGGCAACGATAGCCTGATTGGCGGATACGGCTCGGACACCTACGTCTTCGGCATCGGCTCCGGCCAGGACACCATCAACAACTACGCGCCGAACGACACCACGGCGGGCAAGCTGGATGTAATCCAGCTGACGGGCCTGAAGGCCTCGGATGTCACGCTGCGCCGCGAGAATGATGACCTGGTCATCACCATCAACGGCACGAACGACGGCCTGCGCGTCTCGTCCTACTTCTACCAGGATGGGGTCAGCACATACGGCTACGCGGTAGACCGGATTCAGTTCGCCGACGGCGTCGCCTGGGACATCGCCACGGTGAAGACCCAGGTCCTGCTCGCGACGGCGGGCAATGACAGCCTGACGGGCTATGAGACCAGCGACGCTCTGAACGGCCTGGACGGCAATGACATCCTGCGCGGTCGGGGTGGAGACGATGTATTGGACGGCGGCGCAGGCAGCGATGCGCTGTATGGCGATGCCGGCAATGACACGCTCAAGGGCGGCTCCGGCGCCGATAGCCTGTATGGCGGAGACGGCAACGACTCCTTGCTGGGCCAGGAAGGCAACGACATGCTGGATGGTGGGTATGGCAACGACATCCTCGACGGCGGCACCGGCAACGATCGCCTGAGCGGCGGATGCGGCTCGGACACCTACGTCTTCGGCGTCGGCTCCGGCCAGGACACCATCCACAACTACGCACCGAACGACACCACGGCGGGCAAGCTGGATGTGATCCAGCTGACGGGCCTGAAGGCCTCGGATGTGACGCTGCGCCGCGAGAACGATGACCTGGTCATCACCATCAACGGCACGAACGACGGCCTGCGCGTCTCGTCTTACTTCTATCAGGATGGGGTCAGCACATACGGCTACGCGGTAGACCGGATCCAGTTCGCCGACGGCGCGGCCTGGGACATCGCGACGGTGAAGACCCAGGTCCTGCTGGCGACGGCGGGCAACGACAGCCTGACGGGCTATGAAACGAGCGACACACTGAACGGCCAGGACGGCAATGACATGCTGCGCGGGCGGGGTGGAGACGATGTATTGGACGGCGGCGCAGGCAGCGATGCGCTGTATGGCGATGCCGGCAACGACACGCTCAAGGGCGGCTCCGGCGCCGATAGCCTGTATGGCGGAGACGGCAACGACACCCTCGACGGTGGCGCCGGCAACGACAGCCTGACTGGCGGATACGGCTCGGACACTTACGTCTTCGGCGTTGACTCGGGCCAGGACACCATCAACAACTACGCGCCGAACGACACCACGGCGGGCAAGCTGGATGTGATCCAGCTGACGGGCCTGAAGGCCTCGGATGTGACGCTGCGCCGCGAGAACGATGACCTGGTCGTCACCATCAACGGCACGAATGACAGCCTGCGCATCTCCTCCTACTTCCATCAGGATGGGGTCAGCACATACGGCTACGCGGTAGACCGGATCCAGTTCGCCGACGGCGTCGCCTGGGACATTGCCACGGTGAAGGCCCAGGTCCTGCTGGCGACGGCAGGCAATGACAGCCTGACGGGCTATGAAACGAGCGACACCTTGAACGGCCAGGACGGCAATGACATGCTGCGCGGTCGGGGCGGAGACGATGTATTGGACGGCGGCGCAGGCAGCGATACGCTGTATGGCGATGCCGGCAACGACACGCTCAAGGGCGGCTCCGGCGCCGATAGCCTGTATGGCGGAGATGGCAACGACTCCTTGCTGGGCCAGGAAGGCAACGACATGCTGGATGGCGGCTACGGCAACGACATCCTCGACGGTGGCGCCGGCAACGACAGCCTGAGCGGCGGATACGGCTCCGACACCTACGTCTTCGGCGTTGGCTCGGGCCAGGACACCATCCACAACTACGCGCCGAACGACACCACGGCGGGCAAGCTGGATGTGATCCAGTTGACGGGCCTGAAGGCCTCGGATGTGACGCTGCGCCGCGAGAACGATGACCTGGTCATCACCATCAACGGCACGAACGACAGCCTGCGCGTCTCGTCTTACTTCTATCAGGATGGGGTCAGCACATACGGCTACGCGGTAGACCGGATCCAGTTCGCCGACGGCGTGGCCTGGGACATTGCCACGGTGAAGACCCAGGTCCTGCTGGCGACAGCTGGCAACGATAGCCTGACGGGCTATGAAACGAGCGACATGCTAAGCGGCCAGAACGGCAATGACATGCTGCGCGGTCGGGGTGGAGACGATGCATTGGACGGCGGCGCAGGCAGCGATACGCTGTATGGCGATGCCGGCAACGACACGCTCAAGGGCGGCACCGGCGCCGATAGCCTGTATGGCGGAGACGGCAACGACTCCTTGCTGGGCCAGGAAGGCAACGACATGCTGGATGGTGGCTACGGCAACGACATCGTCGACGGTGGCGCCGGCAACGACAGCCTGAGCGGCGGATACGGCTCCGACACCTACGTCTTCGGCGTCGGCTCCGGCCAGGACACCATCAACAACTACGCGCCGAACGACACCACGGCGGGCAAGCTGGATGTGATCCAGCTGACGGGCCTGAAGGCCTCGGATGTGGCACTGCGCCGCGAGAACGATGATCTGGTCGTCACCATCAACGGCACGAACGACAGCCTGCGCGTCTCCTTCTACTTCCATCAGAATGGCGCCAGTACCGCGGGCTACACGGTGGATCGCATTCAATTTGGCGATGGTGCCAGTTGGAGCTATGCGACCGTGCTTGCGAATCTGACAGCCACGCCAGCAAGCGGTCAGAGGCTGAATGGTACGAACGGGGCCGAAACGATGCTTGGAGGCAACGGTAGCGACAGCCTGTACGGCTATGGAGGCAATGACACCCTGGATGGCGGTGCAGGCAACGACTCACTCGATGGTGGCGCGGGCGACGACGTCTATCTGTTTGGCCGCGGCTCGGGCAAGGACACCATCTCCAGCGCCGACACCACGGTAGGCAAGCAGGATGTCATCCAGTTGGGCAATGGCATCACCACCGACGATGTGAAGGCCGTGCGCGAAGGCAACAACCTGGTGGTGACCCTCAAGGGCAGCGCCGATATCCTCACTGTCGCCAACTACTTCTACAACGACGCCWCCTACGGCTACCAGGTCGAGCAGATCCGCTTTGCCGATGGCGCGATGTGGGATGTGGCCGCCATCAAGGCGCTGGTGCAGGTCGCCAGCGCGGACAACGACACGCTGCACGGCTATGCCACGGCGGACACGCTCTTCGGGCTGGCTGGGGACGACACGCTGTACGGGTATGCTGGCAACGACACGCTCGATGGTGGCGATGGTGCCGACACGCTG